>NZ_JBFPNH010000065.1:0-322178 GCF_040815545.1 Streptomyces sp. LMG1-1-1.1
GGCCCGCCGTCCGCCGTGTCGTGCGCGCCGCCCGCCGGGCGCGGAGGACCGGCCGGGGCGACCGGGGCCGACGGCGCCGCGCCCCGCAGCGGACGCTCCCAGCGGAGCCGGGCGAACAGCGTCTCGGGGTCGGCGGCGGCGCCCGGCGGGAGCGTCGCGAGGAGTTCGAGGACCCGGTGCCTGACCTCGGGCGCGGACGCGCGGTCCAGGTCGGGGCCGAGGGCGGCGAGCGTGCGGCCCTTGGAGTCCTGGTCGCCGATCAGACCGGGCGTTCGGGTCGCGGTGAGCCAGGGCGCGACGAGCCGGGCCCAGCGCTCGGCGGGCGGCAGGTCCAGCCAGTCGTCGTAGGCGGGCGTCGGCGCGTACCGTTCGTCGGCCTCGCCGTCCGAGGCGAGCAGCCCCGCCCCGTACGCCAGCTCCAGCCAGAACGCGGTGGTCTCCTCCGTGACGTCCAGCGCCGCCGCGGTCCGCTTGAGGTCCCGTACGGCGAGCCCGCCGGCGCGCAGCACCTGCGGGCCGCCCTGGTCCCAGGACTTCAACAGGTCCTCGACGGTCGCGAGCGCCGCGTGCGCCTGCCCGGCGGCGGCACTGTCCACCACCTGTGGACGGTACTCGCGCAGCACCACAGGCTGCGGCGCCACCGGCTCCGGCGCCCGGTGCGCCCGCCCGCCCCGCAGGTGCAGCGCCACCTCGCGCGGCAGCACCATCGTCCGCGGCGACACCGGGAGCAGCAGCCCCCGGTCACGCAGCCAGCGGACCGGCGGCGCCGGGTTCGCGCTCACCTCGCCGTACGGCGGACCCCACACCAGCCGGTCGAGCACGGTCAGCGCCTCCGGGGCCGCCGTGTCGAGCAGGTCGCCCATCCGGGCCCGGTCGGTGAACAGCTCCGTGAGGGCCGCCACCGCCGACACCGGATCGTGCGTCGGCGGCAGACCGGCCGCCGCGATGATCTCCTGCACCCGCCCCGGCGACATCCCGGCCGTCGCCTCCGCGACCGTCGGCCCGAGCCCCGTCGGCGACGGATGCTGCGCCGACGGCGCGAGGAGCTCCCGCGCCGTGCGCACGAGCCGCAACCGGTCGTCCTCGCCCCACACCAGCGCCTGCTCGCGCAGCAGCGCCACCGCACCCGGCAGCGCCGCCTCGATCTCCGCGTCGCCCTCGTCGCCGGTGAGCAGTCCCAGGAGCAGGGCGTACGGGGCCGGGTCCGGGGCCACCGCGAGCGCTTCGGCCGTCTGGAGAGCGAACCGGTCGAGCCGCTCCAGGGCCCGCACCACCGAGCCGCGCGTCCCGGCCCGCGTCGCCAGCTGCGTCAGGTCGTTCGGGACCGGGTTCAGGAGGTCCGGGCGGGCGCGCAGCAGCGCCGCCAGCCCATCGTCGCCCCGCGCCCGCAGCGCCTCCGCGAGCGTGCGCGGTGCCCCGCCGGTGCCAGTTGCCTCGGCCACGTGCGCCTCCCGGTCGAGCTCACCGATCCCCATCCGCCCCACGTTAGCCCCAATCCGTACGCCTGAGCCCGCCGCACAGGCGCTAACGTCGGCCCGTACCGGGCGAACCGGCCGTGGAGGGGGCACCGTGGGCATCGAGAGCGACCAGCTGGTCTACGACTATCTGAGCCGGGTCGGCGACCTGGCCCAGCAGCAGCACCTCCCCGCGAGCGACCGCAGGCGCCTCGTCTCCGGCCTCCGCGACGAGATCGACCGCCGCCGCTCCACCCACGGCGAGGAGAGCCCCGCCGCCGTCCGCGCCCTCCTCGGCTCCCTCGGCACCCCCGACGAGGTCGTCGGCCGCGCCGGCTCCCCGGGCGAGCCCCCGGCCGAGCGCCCGGTCCCCCGACCCCGCCCGGCCGACGGCGAGGAAGCGGGCGCGGGCAAGAGCACGGGCGCGGGGAGGACCACGGCTGCGGGCACGGGCACGGACCGCACCGGCGACGGCCGGCGGAGAACCGAAGACGCCGCCCCCACGCCCGGCAGAGCGAGGAAGGACTGGTGGCAGAAGGAAGCCGCCGCTGCCGACGACGACGAGCCGCCGGTCTTCGCCGGCGGGATCGAGCGTCTGGACCTCTTCGCACCACCCGAGGAGGACGACGAGGAGACGACCGGCGAGACGGCCGGGGAGCCCGCTCCGGGGAAGCGCCGCCGCCTCGCCCGTGTCCTCCGGCTCCGCAAGAGCACCGCCCCCGGCCCCGCCGCCGAGGACGAACCGGACGCCGGGGAGGAACCGGACGCCGGGGACGGGGTGGCCCTGCGCCCCCGGATCCGCCTCGGGAACCCGTTCGTGCTGCTCGCCGCACTCCTCCTGCTCGGCGGGGCGGTCTTCGGATCGCTCGTCGCGCTCGCCGCCGGCTGGCTCCTCGCCTACGCCTCCCGCCGCCTGACGCCCACCGAGGCCAAGACCGCGGTCCTGGTGATCCCGGGCCTCGCCGCCACGGCCGCCGGCTTCTGGCTGTGGGGCCGCGTCGGGGGCCGCTGGGGCGAGCCGGTGGCCCAGGGCGGCGAGGCGCTCGGCGCCGCGATCTCCGAGACGTGGCCCTGGACCCTCAAGAGCGCCGCGGTCGCCTCGGCGCTGTTCCTGCTCTGGCGCTCCCGCAGGTACTGACGCCCCTCCGGACCCCCGGATCTCCGGCCTACAGGACGGCGTTCCCCACCGGCTCGTCGGCGTGCCACGGCGTCCCCGGGACCACCAGCGGCGACCCCGTCACCGGGTCGGGGACGACGACGGACTCCAGGCCGAAGACGTCCCGGACGAGCTCCGCCGTCACGATCTCCCCGGGCGGACCCTCGGCGACGACCCGGCCGGCCTTCATGGCGACGAGGTGGTCGGCGTAGCGGGCAGCCTGGTTCAGGTCGTGGAGGACGAGGACGACGGTGCGACCGCGGAGCCGGTTGAGACGGCGCACCAGGTCGAGGACCTCGACCTGGTGCGAGATGTCCAGGTAGGTGGTGGGCTCGTCGAGCAGGAGGAGGTCGGTCTCCTGCGCGAGGGCCATCGCGATCCACACCCGCTGGCGCTGGCCGCCGGACAGCTCGTCCACGGACCGGTCGGCGAGGGCGGCCACGTCCGTACGGGCCATGGCGTCCACGACGGCCCGCTCGTCCTCCTCCGACCACTGCTTCCACCAGGCCTGGTGCGGCTGCCGGCCCCGGGAGACGAGGTCGGCGACGGTGATCGCCTCGGGCGCGACCGGCGTCTGGGGCAGCAGGCCGATCGAGCGGGCGATCCGCTTGGTGGGGAGCTTCGCCAGCTCCTCGCCGTCCAGGAGGACCGCGCCGCCCGCCGGCTTGAGGAGCCGCCCCAGCGCCCGCAGGGTGGTCGACTTGCCGCAGGCGTTGGGGCCGACGATCACGGTCACCCGCCCGTCGGGGATCGCCAGGTCGAGCGCGTCGACGACGGTCCGGTCCTCGTAGGCGAGCGTCAGCCCGCGCGCGGTCAGCCTGCTGCTCACGCGTTACCTCCTGCGGTACGGCTCCGGACGATGAGCCAGATCAGATACGGGGCGCCGACGGCCGCCGTGAGGACACCCACGGGCAGTTCGACGGGGGAGAACAGCCGCCGGCCGAGCAGGTCGGCGACGACCACGACCACCGCGCCCGTGAGCGCGGAGCAGAGCAGCGGGATCTGCGCCGTCCGCGTCATGCGGCGGGCGATCTGCGGGGCGAGCAGGGCCACGAAGTCCACCGGCCCCGCGACGCCCGTCGCCACCGACGCGAGGACCACGCCGACGGCCACCAACCCGAGCCTGACCCGTCCGAGCCGCACGCCGAGCGCGGTCGCGGTGGAGTCGTCCAGGGACACCGTCCGCTGCGCGCGGGCCGCCCACAGCACCGCGGGCAGCATCAGGAGCAGCGTCCAGCGGATCGGCGCCGACTCGTCCCAGCCGCGCCCGTTGAGCGAGCCCGTCATCCAGATCTGGGCCTGCTGCGCGACGAGGTAGTCGCCCTTCGTCATGAACAGCGTGATCAGCGACCGCAGCGCGATGGCGAAGCCGATGCCGATGAGCACGAACCGGGTCGCGTGCAGCCCACCGCGCCAGGCGAACACGTACACGAGCGCGGCGGCGAGGACACCGCCCGCGATCGACAGGTACGGCAGCACGGCGTACGAGGTGAGACCGAAGGTCATCGCGGCGACCGTGACCGCCCCCGCGCCCTGGCTGATGCCGATGATGTCGGGGCTGGCCAGCGGATTGCGCGCCACGGTCTGGATCAGGGCCCCCGCGATCCCGAAGGCCGCGCCGACGGCGAGGGCGACGACCAGCCGCGGCTCGCGCAGCTCCTCCACCACGAACGCGGACGGCGACGTCTGCCCGAGGAGGATCCGTACGACCTCCGACGGCTCGACGAACCGCTCGCCGACGCAGAGGTACGCCACCGAGGCCGCCGCCAGGAGCACCAGCAGGCCCGCGGCGACGACCGCCGAGCGCCGGTGCACGAGGAACGAGCCCCGCCCGGCGCGCAGCAGCCCGTACCCGGCGGGACGGACCCGGGCGCGGGTCCCGGCGGGCGTCCCGGCGCGGCCGTCATGGGACACGGAGGAGGCGGCGGAGGCGGCGGAGGCGGAGTCGGAGGGAACAGGAGAGACAGGAGAGGCAGAGGAATCGGGAGAGGCAGGGGACGCGGGAGAGGCAGGGGACGCGGGGGCGGCAGAGGAATCGGGGGAGGCAGGGGAAGCGGGGACCGTCATGCCGGCACCGCCTTCCGGCGCACCAGGGTCACCAGGAACGGCACCCCGATCAGCGCGGTCATCACCCCGGCCGGGATCTCCCCGGGCGGGAACACGACCCGGCCGGCGACATCGGCCACGAGCAGCATCACGGGCCCGATGAGCGCGGCCATCGGCAGCACCCAGCGGTGGTCGGAGCCGACCACGGCCCGCGCGATGTGCGGGACGGCGAGGCCGACGAAGGCGACGGGCCCGGCGGCGGCCACCGCGGCCCCCGTGAGGACGGTCGCGCCGAGCCCGCCGACGATCCGGACGGTCGCGACCCGCTGCCCGAGGCCCTTGGCGACGTCCTCGCCGAGCGCGAGCGCGTCGAGGCCGCGCGCCACCGACAGCACGAGGACCGCGCCGAGCAGCAGGAAGGGCCAGATCCGGCCCACCATCTCGGCGTCGCGCCCGTCGAGCGAGCCGATCTGCCAGAACCGGAACTCGTCGAGCGCCGACGCCCGGGTGGTGAGGACACCCGTGGTCACGGACAGCAGCAGCGCGTTGATCGCGGCCCCGCCGAGCGCCAGCTTCACCGGCGTCGCGCCGCCGCGCCCGCCGGACGCGATGGCGTAGACGGCCACGGAGGCGAGCGCGGCGCCGGCGAACGCGAACCACACGTACCCGCCGATCCCGTGCACCCCGAGGAAGGCGATGGCGAGCACCACGGCCACCGAGGAGCCCTGGCTGATGCCGAGGATGCCGGGGTCGGCGATCGGATTGCGGGTGATGCCCTGGAGGGCGGTGCCGGCGAGCGCGAGCGCCGCGCCGACCATCAGGCCGATGGCCGTACGGGGCACCCGGAGCTGTCGTACGACCTCGGCGTCGGGGCTCGTCCCGCCGTGCAGCAGGGCGTCGAACACGGTCGAGGGCGCGATGGCCCTGGCCCCCACGGCGAGGCTGAGGAGTACGGCGACGAACAGGGCGACGACGGCCGCCGACGTCGCGAGGACCCGTCTGGAGGGGAATGCGGGGGACATGGGTGACCCATCGGGGGGAGTGCGGGTTTGGTAAGGCTTGGCTCAGTGTAAGCAGCACCCATATTCGAACACCCCGGGCCGGAAGTCCTCCAGAATGGCCCCATGACCCAGACGCCCGAGAAGCCGCTCACCGTCGGCTTCGACCTCGACCTGACCTTGCTCGACACCCGCCCGGGCATCAAGGCGGCCTACCTCGCCTTCTCCGCCGAGACGGGCGTCCCGATCGACGCCGACCTCGTCGTGAGCCGCCTCGGCCCGCCCCTGGAGCAGGAGATGGCGCACTGGTTCCCCGCGGACCGGGTGACCGAGATGACCGCCCGCTACCGCGCCCTGTACCCCTCGTACGCGATCGAGCCCACGGTCCCCATGCCGGGCGCGCGGGACGCCATCGACGCCGTCCGCGAGGCGGGCGGCCGCACCATCGTCGTCACCGCGAAGAACGGCCCGCACGCCGAACTGCACCTCAAGCACCTCGGCATCGAGCCCGACGCGGTCGTCGGAGGCCTCTGGGCCGAGGGCAAGGCGGAGGCGCTGCGCGCCCACGGCGCCCAGGTCTACGTCGGCGACCACGTCGGCGACGTCCGCGGCGCGGCCACCGCCGGCGCCGTATCGGTGGCCGTGGCCACCGGCCCGTGCGCCCCCGACGAGCTCCGCGAGGCCGGCGCCGACGTGGTCCTCACGGACCTGACGGACTTCCGTGCCTGGTGGGACGCCTACCGCGGCTGAGCCGCCGCGGCCGAAGCCTCCCGGGCCTGCCGCCGCTGTGCCGCGATCGACCGCAGCACCCCGGCGGCGGCGACGGCGAATCCGACGCCCATCAGCATCGAGACCGTGTACGCCACGGTGGGGAACGGGTCGCTCCCCAGGAACAGCGGAGCCACCGTGACCAGCGTCGCTACCGCGCCGATCGCGAACAGCACGACACCGGCCTTGACGAGTCCGTCACCGGGGGCACTGTCGTTCACCGGCACGGCGGGGGTTTCACTACGCATCCCGCCAGGGTAGTTCCCAGGCCGGAGGAACACTCCGGCGCCGTCGTGTCGACGGCCCCCGGAGCACTAGCCTTGGCGTCGGCGGGTCGAGCGACCCGCCGTTTGCCATCCCCAGCGACGAGTACGAGGACGAGGACAGACGTGCCTACCGGCAAGGTCAAATGGTTCAACAGCGAGAAGGGCTTCGGCTTTCTCTCCCGTGACGACGGCGGCGACGTCTTCGTCCACTCGTCGGTGCTCCCTGCCGGAGTCGACGCACTGAAGCCGGGTCAGCGGGTGGAGTTCGGAGTGGTCGCGGGTCAGCGCGGCGACCAGGCGCTGTCCGTCGCCATCCTCGACCCGACCCCGTCGGTCGCCGCGGCGCAGCGCCGCAAGCCCGACGAACTGGCGTCCATCGTGCAGGACCTGACGACACTCCTGGAGAACATCACGCCCGCCCTGGAGCGTGGCCGCTACCCCGAGAAGACCCAGGGCAAGAAGATCGCCGGCCTGCTCCGCGCGGTGGCGGACCAGCTCGACGTCTAGACCCCTACGGGAACGACAGCGCGTCCGGTGCGAGGGGCGGTACGAGCCCCTCGGCCGCGGCGCGGGTGAGCAGCCCGCGGACCGCCGCGTAGCCGTGCTCGCCCAGGTCCGCGGTGAACTCGTTGACGTACAGACCGATGTGCTGGTCGGCGACCTTCGGATCCATCTCCTGGGCGTGCTCCAGGACGTACGGACGCGAGGCCTCCGGGTCGTCCCAGGCCATCCGCACGGACGTGCGGGCGGCCTCGGCGAGCCGCTCCAGCGTCTCCGCGCCGAGGGAGCGGCGGGCGACGATCGCGCCGAGCGGGATCGGGAGCCCGGTCGTGGACTCCCAGTGCTCGCCCATGTCGGCGAGGCAGTGCAGACCGTAGCCCTTGTAGGTGAATCGGGCCTCGTGGATGACGAGCCCCGCGTCGACCCTGCCGTCGCGCACGGCGGGCATGATCTCGTGGAACGGCATCACGACGACGTTCCCGACCCCTCCGGGCACGGACTCGGCCGCCCAGAGCCGGAACAGCAGGTACGCCGTCGAGCGCTCGCTCGGCACCGCGACCGTCTTCCCCGCGAGGTCCGCGCCCGACCCGGCCTCCCGGGTGAGGACGAGCGGCCCGCAGCCCCGGCCGAGGGCGCCGCCGCACGGCAGCAGCGCGTACTCGTCGAGGATCCACGGCAGCACGGCGTACGACACCTTCAGGACGTCGTGGTCGTCGGTGCCGCCCTCCGCCCAGCCGTTGGTGACGTCGATGTCGGCGAAGGTCACGTCCAGCCGGGGCGCGTCGGCGACACGGCCGTGCGCCCACGCGTCGAAGACGAACGTGTCGTTCGGGCAGGGCGAGTAGGCGATCTTCAGCTTGGTCACGAAGGCTCCACGAAGACGGTGCTGAGCAGCGCGAAGGCGCGCCGGAGCGCGTCCAGGGCCTCCCCGATGCGCCAGGCGGCGCGGTCGCGCGGCCCGACGGCGTTCGACACGGCGCGGATCTCCACGACGGGCACGCCGTACGCGGCGGCGGCCTCGGCGACGCCGAAGCCCTCCATCGCCTCGGCGGCCGCCCCCGGGTGCCGTCCGGCGAGCTCGGCGGCGCGCCCCGCGGTCCCGGTGACGGTGGAGACGGTGAGGACGGGCCCCACGGTGTGCGCCAGGCCCCCGGCGCCCAGGGCTGCGGAGAGCCGGTCGGTCAGGGCCTCCGCCACGGGATGCGCGGACCGCCCGAAGCCGAGCTCCTCGACGGTCAGGTACCCGTCGGGCGTCCGGGCCCCGAGGTCCGCCGCGACGACGGAGTCGGAGACCACGAGGGTCCCGACCGGTGCCACGGGTTGGAACCCGCCGGCGATCCCGGCGGACACGACGAGGTCGTAGCCGCCGTCCGCGTCCCGGATCGCCGCACACGCCAGGGCCGTGCCCGTCGCGGCGGCGACGGCGGCGGGTCCGACCCCGCCGGTGAGGACGTCGGCGCGGACGGCGCCGACGGTGTGACGGCGCAGGGCGAAGCCCCCCGGCAGCGGGAGGTGCTCGGGGCCGTCGAGTCCGCTCAGGCCGAGCCCGGCGGAGACGGAATCCGCCTCCGCCGCCACGGCCGTCACGATCAGGATCCGGTGGGCCACCGGCGGATCAGGATTCCTTCTCCAGCTGGAAGTGCCAGATGCCCGTGAGCGTCTTGCCGGTGTTCTCGACGATGGTCACCTGGGTCTTGTCGGTGGCCTCGCCGGTCTGGGAGGAGAAGAAGGCGCTGGCCGGGATGGTCCGGTACGTCTTCTTGTACGGCTCCGGCTCGGCCTGCTGGCCACCGAGGAAGATCGTCCAGCCGCGGTCCGCGATCTCCGGGTCCACGCCGAAGCGGATCTTGTCGTCCGAGGCGACGGTGATCGTCTTCTCGGCCTTCTTGTTGAGGCACTGCTGGATCTGCGACTCCTTGATGGGGTCGCCGTTGTTGTAGCAGGCGGCCTCGGAGTGGACCGATTCGGTCCCGACCGTCAGGGTCGCGAGCGGAGTCGGCTTGTCGCAGGCGGAGAGTACGAGGAGCCCGGCGGAGACGGCCCCGAGGGCGACGGCGGCCCGGCGGCGCGAGCCGGTGAAGAACGCAACGGTCATGAGCCGAAGGCTATCGGGCCGCCGCGCCCGCGCCACGCGGGGGTACGGCGTGCCGCCTCCCGGTACCCCTCCGGCCCCGCGGCGACGTACGCCCCGGCTACCCCACCCGCGCCTTGGGGCGGCCCTTGGGGTCCGCACGGTGGCGGGCCGCGCCGAGGAGGCCGCGGACCGCGAGGAGCGCGCCCACGGCGAGGATGCCGGCCGCGACGGCCATGCCGAGGGTGCCGTTCAGGGGCAGGGCGATGCCGATGCCGCCGCCCACCACCCACGCCATCTGCAGCGCCGTCTCGGAGCGCGCGAACGCCGACGTCCGCACCACCTCCGGCACGTCCCGCTGGATCAGCGCGTCCAGGGACAGCTTCGACAGGGCCTGGGTGAGGCCCGCGGTCGCCGTGAGGACGGCGACCATCAGGCCGCCGAAGAAGATCGCCGCGCAGACGGCCGTACCGAGCACGATGCTGATCATGGCGGCGATGATCACCTCGGGGCCGTGGCCCCGGTCCCGGAGCAGCGAGCCCGCCGCCGTGCCGCACGCGTTACCCACGCCCGCCGCGACCCCCACGATCCCGAGCGAGACGGCCGCGCTCTGCCCCGAGAGCGGATGCTCCCGCAGCAGGAACGCCAGGAAGAAGATCAGGAAACCCGACAGCATGCGCTGCGCCGCGTTCGCCTCCAGGCCGTGCAGCACCGACGGGCCGACCGTCCGCAGGCTCGGCTTCCGCTCGCCGTGCGTCAGCAGGTGCGCCCGCCGCTCGCCCTTCGCCGAGTCCACCTTCGGCGGCATCCGCAGCGCCCAGAACGCGCCCAGCAGGAACAGCGCGCACGCCCCGTACAGCGGCCAGCCGGGACCGACCAACTGGAGCCCCGCCCCGATGGGCGCGGCGATGCCGGTGGCGAGCAGCCCGGCCAGGGTCACCCGCGAGTTGGCTTTGACCAGCGAGAAGTTCGGTGGGAGCAGCCGCGGCACCACCGCGCTGCGCACCACCCCGTACGCCTTCGACGCCACGAGGACCCCGAGCGCCGCCGGATAGAGCTCCAGGCCGCCGGTCGCCACCGCTCCCGACATCATGATCGCGAGCACCGCCCGGGTCAGCATCGCGCCGGCCATCGCGGCGCGCCGGCCGTGCGGGAGGCGGTCGAGGAGCGGTCCGATCACCGGCGCGAGGAGCGTGAAGGGGGCCATCGTGACGGCGAGGTAGAGGGCCACCCGGCCGCGGGCCTCGTCCGTGGGCACGGAGAAGAAGACCGTCGACGCGAGGGCCACGGTGATCATGACGTCCCCGGCGCCGTTCACGGCGTGCAGCTCGATCAGCTTCCCGAGCCCGGACTCGCCCGCGCCGTGCGCGTGCGTGGCCTTCCTGATGCCCCTCGCCGTCCCCGTGAACGGCAGGTGCAGGGCACGCCCGACCGCCCGGCCCGCTCGGCGGAGCGGTCCGGCATGATCTTCGGATCGTGCGGGGGACCGTGCGGCTGCCACTCCGTCATAGTGCCCCACCCGCACCCCTGACGAACCGTGCCACGACGGCGAAGACCCCACGGAACCCCCGCGACGGGCACCCCCCACCCGTGTCCGGCGGCCGTGATCAGGGCCGTACCGGACCCGCGAACCCGGCCCTGACCCGGCCGTACGGGGGTCGGCGGACGTCCGCGATCCGGGCCGTACGGGGCCGGTGACGGTCCGCGAACGGGGTCGCGCGCGCCGCTCCGCGCGTCCGCGATCCGGGCCACTTGGGACGGGCAGGTGGGCGGAGGCCCGCGAACGGGGTAGCGTGCGTAGCGCGTCACCGGCGGAAGCTCTCGGCCGCGCGCCTCTTCGGCATCCCGCAGAATGGATGGCGATAGGTGTGCCCGAGACACGCGAGACAGGTCGGGTGCGCGGACGTCGATGCGGCCCACAGGTCCGCTCCGCCCGCCGCCCGTGGCTTCGCTCCCGCCCCTCGGCCGGCGCACCCGTGAGACGGCGTAGGAGAGAAGCGAGACCTGTGAGTGCTGCGACGACGCGAAGCGGTACCCCGCGTACCCCGCGAGCCACGCGTACCCCCGACCGCCTGTGCGTCGAGGCCGTAGACCTCGCGCGAGAAGCCGCCGAGGAGGCGGCCGCGCCCGGCATCGTGGGCGCGCACGTCGACGTGGTCGCGGAGGGCGACCGGGTCGTCACGCACTACTTCGAATCCAAGGAACCCGGCTACCGCGGCTGGCGCTGGGCCGTGACGGTCACCCGCGCCTCCCGCGCCAAGAACGTCACGCTTGACGAAACCGTCCTGCTGCCCGGCGCCGACGCCCTCCTCGCCCCCGAGTGGGTGCCGTGGAGCGAGCGGCTGCGGCCCGGCGACATGGGCCCCGGCGACCTCCTGCCCACCGAGCAGGACGACCTGCGCCTGGAACCCGGCTACTCCGGCGAGGACGCGCCGCCGCCGAACTCCGTGGTCTCGGAGGAGCTGGCGGACCACCTCGACGCCGAGGACGCCGAGATCGTCACCCGCACCCCCTCCCGGGGCGCCATCGCCGCGGTCGCCGACGAACTGGGCATGCGCCGCGCCCGCGTCCTGTCCCGCTACGGCCTGCACATGGCCGCCGACCGCTGGGACGAGGCCTTCGGCGCCAAGACGCCCATGGCCCAGGCGGCCCCCGCCGCCTGCGAGTCCTGCGCCTTCCTGGTGCCGCTGGCCGGCTCCCTGAAGCAGGCCTTCGGCGTCTGCTCCAACGAGTTCTCCCCCGCGGACGGCCGCGTCGTCTCCCTCGCCTACGGCTGCGGAGGCCACTCGGAGGCCGCGATCATGCCGAAGCCCCCGCGCCCGGCGCCCCCGGTCCTCGACTCCATGGCCGCCGACGCCTTCCCCCTGCGTCCCGCCAAGGACTCCGGCTCCACCACCGAACCGGACGCCGCCTTCGAGGACCTCGGCCACTCGTAAGGGGTGTCCCGCCGGGCGGGCCGGGTACGCGGGACCTGAACGACACGGCACCGCCGGCGCCCGTACGGGCTCCCCGGGACGTGCTTCCGCGCGCCCCGGGCCCGGACGTGCCCCGGCGTTCTGGGCAGGGCGGAGCACGGTACCTTCGGGCCCCGGACCTTCGGGTCCGGCACCACCGCCCGCAGCACCGCCCCGCAGAGTGGAGTCAGACGTGAGCGTCAGCGTCCGGACGACGACCGACGGAACCGACCCCTTCGGCACCGCACGGCTGCGGCGGGGCGTGCTCGACGCCTGGGGCGCCTCACCCGCCCGGTTCCGCGAGGACGCCAACGCCGAAGAGGACCTCGCACTCGGCGGCTACCGCGACCGGCTCGTCGTCGAACTGGCCCAGAACGCCGCCGACGCCGCCCACCGCGCCGGCGTCACCGGCCGCCTCCGCCTCACCCTGCACCCGGCGGACCACGAGGGCCCCGCCGTCCTCGCCGCCGCCAACACCGGCGCCCCGCTGGACGCGACGGGCGCCGAGTCGCTGTCCACGCTCCGCGCCTCCGCCAAGCGCGACCAGGGCGGCCCGGACGGCCAGGGCGCCGTCGGCCGCTTCGGCGTCGGCTTCGCCGCCGTCCTCGCGGTCAGCGACGAGCCCGCCGTCCTCGGCCGCCACGGCGGCGTCCGCTGGTCCCTCGCGGAAGCCCGCGAACTGGCCGCCGAAGCCGCCCGGTACAGCCCGGGCCTCGGCGACGAACTCCGCCGCCGCGACGGCCACGTCCCCCTCCTGCGACTCCCGCTGCCCGCCGAGGGCACCGCCCCCGACGGCTACGACACCGTCGTGGTCCTCCCGCTGCGGGACACCGCAGCCCAGGACCTCGCCGAACGCCTCCTCGACTCCGTCGACGACGCCCTGCTCCTCACGCTCCCCGGCCTCGCCGAGATCGTCGTGGAGACGACCGAGGGCGTACGGACCCTCCGCCGCTCCGAGGACGACGGCTACGTCCGCATCGACGACACCGCCACCGGCACCCACCGCTGGCGGACCGTCTCCCACAGCGGCCCGATCGACGCCGCCCTCCTCAAGGACCGCCCGGTCGAGGAACGCCTCCGCCCCCACTGGACCGTCACCTGGGCCGTACCCGTCGACGGCGAAGGGGCCCCGCGCTACCCCCGTACCACCCCCGTCGTGCACGCCCCCACGCCCACCGACGAGCCCCTCGGCATCCCCGCCCTCCTCATCGCCTCCCTGCCGCTCGACACCGCCCGCCGCCACCCCGCGCCGGGCCCGCTCACCGACTTCCTGGTGCAGCGCGCGGCCGACGCGTACGCCGAACTCCTCGCCGCGTGGCACCCGGTGACGACCGCCACCCTCGACCTCGTCCCCGGTCCGCTCGGCAAGGGCCCCCTCGACGGGGCCCTGCGCGAGGCGATCCTCGACCGGCTCCCGAGGGTCGCGTTCCTCGCCCCCGCCGCCCCCTCCGAGGAACTGCCCGCACTCCGCCCCATCGAGGCCGAGGTCGTCGAAGGCGCCGGCGCCGAGACCGTCGCCGTCCTCGCCGAGGTCTTCCCGACCCTCCTCCCGGCGGGCCTCGAACGCCGGCCCGAACTCCGCACCCTCGGCATCGGCCGCGTCCCCCTGACCGAGGCCGTCGACCGGCTCGCCGGCGTCGACCGGGCCCCGAGCTGGTGGTGGCGCCTCTACGACTCCCTCGCCGGCGTCGACCCCGACCGCCTCACCGGCCTCCCCGTACCGCTCGCGGACACCGCCGACGCCACCCGCGTCCGCACCACCATCGGCCCCCGCCAGGTCCTCCTCCCGCAGGACCGCACCCCCGCCGAACTCACCCGCCTCGGCCTCAAGGTCGCCCACCCCGAGGCCGCCCACCCGCTCCTGGAGAAGCTCGGCGCCCTCCCCGCCACCCCCCGCGCGGTCCTGACGACCCCGCAGGTCCGGGCGGCCGTCGCGGCCTCCCTCGACGCGGGCGAGATCTGGGACGAGGACGCCGACACCCTCGACGCCGAGGAACTCGCCGACACGGTCCTCGCCCTCGTCCGGGACGCCGAACTCGACCCCGGCGACGAGCCCTGGCTCGGCGCGCTCGCCCTCCCCGACGAGGACGGCGAACTCTCCCCGGCCGGCGAACTCGTCCTCCCCGGCTCGCCCTTCGCCGCCGTCATGCGCCCCGACGAACTCGCCCACGTCGACTCCGAACTGGCCGCCCGCTGGGGCGAGCGCCCGCTCGCCGCCTGCGGTGTCCTCGCCACCTTCGCCCTGGTCCGCGCGACCGACCTCGTCCTCGACCCCGACGAGGTCGAACCCCGCGAGGGCGACTACCCCGAATCCGACGACGCCGGCCTCCTCGACGCCGTCGACGTGTGGTGCGAGGACGTCCTCGACCGGCTGCCCCCCACCCCGGTGCCGCCGGTCGCCACGGAGATCGTCGCCGTACGCGACCTCGACCTCGTCGACGACGACTGCTGGCCCATGGCCCTCGCGCTCCTCGCCCAGCCGCCCCTCCGCGACGCCCTCACCCAGCCCGTCCGCGTCCTCCTGCCGGACGGCACCACGGAGACCGTCCGCCCCTACACCGCCTGGTGGCTGCGCGACCACCCCGTCCTCGACGGCCGCCGCCCCGCCGGACTCCGCGCCGAGGGCTCCGACCCCCTCCTCGCCGGCCTCTACGACTCCGCCGACGCGACCGGCTTCGACGACGAACAGGTCCTCCGCGCCCTCGGCGTCCGCACCTCCGTCGCCGCCCTCCTCGACGAACCCGGCGGCGCCGCCGAACTCCTCACCCGCCTGGCCGACCCCTCCCGCGAGGTCACCGCCGTCCAGCTCCACGCCCTCTACACCGCGCTCGCCGACCTCGACCCCGAGCAGGTCACCCTCCCCGACGAGCTCCGCGCCGTCGTCGACGGCACCCTCGTCGTGGTCGACGCCGCCGACGCCCTCGTCGCCGACGCCCCCGACCTCCTCCCGCTCACCGCCGGCACCCCCCTGCTCCCCGTCTCGCCCTCCCGCGCCGCCGACCTCGCCGACCTCCTCCAGGTCCGCCGCCTCAGCGAAGCCGTCGAAGCCGAAGTCACCACCGTCGGCGAGGAACACGACGTCCCTCCCTCCGTCCACGCCCTCCTCGGCCCCGCCACCCCCGCCTCCTACATCGAGCACGACGAACTCCGCGCCGCCGGCGTCGAACTCGACTGGCGCCACACCCCCGACGGCGTCCTCCACGCCTCCACCCTCGAAGGCGTCGCCGCCGGCCTCTCCTGGGCCGCCGGCCAATGGCCCCGCCGCTTCGAAGTCGCCGCCCTCCTCGAAGACCCCTCCCGCACCACGGAACTGGCCCGAGACCGCTGGTTCGACTGACGGACGACTGACGGGCGCCGGGGCCCGTGCCGCCCGATCGGAGGAGGCGGAACCGGAAGGGGGCGGGCCCGGAAGGGGAGCAGGCCCCGAAGGGGAGCTGACAGGGCCCGACACCCCCTAGACGTCCCGGCGGTGGACCACGAACAGGGCCACCGCCACCGCGCCCAGCGACCAGGCCGCGTACACGGCCCACGCCCCGCCGGCGGTCCACGGATAGTCCACCGGCACCGGCGACACCCCCACCTCCGTGAGCCGCTTCCACGCGCCCTGCGGCAGCGCGTGCAGCAACGTCGCACCCCAGCGGTCGCGTTCGTCCATCAGGGCCGGCAGGAGGAGCAGCACGCCGGCGAGGGCGACGATCGTCGTCGCCGTGTGCCGCAGCAGCGCTCCGAGGCCGAAGCCGGCGAGCGCGCACACCGGTGCGAGCAGCGCGGAGGCGACCACCGCCCGCGGCGCGCCCTCGTCGCCGATCGCCATACCGGCGCCCCGGCCGTCGAGGACGCCCTGCGTGACGGCGAACGACACTCCCGCGACCAGCACCCCGTACACCAGCATCACGGCGGCGAGGACGAGCGCCTTCGCCGCGACGACGGCCCGCCTGGCCGGGACGGCAGCGAACGTCGTGCGGATCTGGCCCGTGCCGTACTCGCCGACGATCACCAGCGCGCCGATGGCGCCCGTCGCGAGCGTGAACACCATCGCCCCGCCCAGCGTGAACGCGTCGCGCATGGCCCAGATGGGCACGAAGAGTTCCCTGATGCCGTCCGGATAGCGCGGATAGTTGCGGTAGTCGGCGAAGGCCGCGTTCACGTTGACGCCGAGCGCGGCGACCGCGCCGACGACGAACGCCCACGGCGTGGAGCGCAGCGACCAGAGCTTGATCCACTCGGCGGCGAGGAGATCACGGAAGCGGGCTTTCATCAGCGGTACTCCACACTGTCGGCGGTGAGCTCCATGAACGCCTCTTCGAGGGAAGACGCGTTCGTGGCCAGTTCGGCGAGCGGAACACCGTGCCGGAAGGCGAGAGCTCCGACCCGGCCCGCCTCCGCCCCGGCCACGGTGAGGACTCCGGCCGCCTCTTCGCCGGGCCGTACGGGCGCCCCCTCCGCCATCCGTACGGTCAGGCCCTCGGACGTCAGGACGGCGGCGAGGCCCGGGGCGGCGGCCGGGTCGACCGTCCGCACCGTCACGCTCCGACGGGTGCCGCGCGCGGCGAACTCCGCCAGGCTCTCGGCGGCGATCAACGCCCCGCGGCCGATGACGACGAGGTCGTCGGCGGTGTGCTCCATCTCGCTCATCAGATGACTGGAGACGAACACCGTGCGCCCCTCGGCGGCGAGCCGCCGGAACAGGCCGCGCGCCCACCGCACGCCCTCCGGGTCCAGGCCGTTGACGGGCTCGTCGAAGAGCAGCACGGGCGGGTCGCCGAGCAGGGCGGCGGCGATCCCCAGGCGCTGCTTCATGCCGAGCGAGTAACCGCCGATCCGCCGGCGCGCGGCCTCGGCGAGGCCGACCTCGTCGAGGACCTCGCCGACCCGGCGCCGCGCGATGCCGTTGGTGCGGGCCAGCGCGGCCAGGTGGGCCTCGGCGGTCCGGCCGCCGTGCACGTCGTGCGCGTCGAGCAGCGCCCCGACGTGCCGCAGCCCGCGCGGCAGGCCGCGGAACCGCCGCCCGTCGACCGTGGCGCTCCCCGACGTCGGTTCGTCGAGACCCAGCACCAGCCGCAGGGTCGTGGACTTCCCGGCCCCGTTGGGCCCGAGGAACCCGGTCACCTTCCCGGGCCGCACGGTGAAGCCGAGCCGGCAGACGGCGAGGCGGCCTCGGCCTCGGCGACCGCCGTAACGTTTGGTCAGTTCGTGGACTTGGATCATGTGGGCCACGGTGCCGGGGCGGCACCCCACGGCGCATCGGCTCGCCGGCCACAACCGGAGGCGGGACGGTGGCCCGGGGGCGTACGCCCGCGGGCCGATGCCCGGGCGGCGGGCCGCGCCTACGATCACAACCATGCCCGCCGCCCCCACTCCGACCGAACGCCCGCCCGGCGGGCGCGTGTCGACGGTCCTCGCCTGGTGCGCGGCCGCCGCCCACCCCTTCGTCCTCCTCCTCGCCCTGCGAGCGGGGCCCTACCGCTCCAGCGAGCTGCGGCTGTTCCTCTCCGCCGTCGCCGTGGGCCTGACCCTGCCCCTGGCACGCCGCAGCCCGCTCGCGGCACTCGGACTGCTGCTCGCCGGACTGCTCGCGGCGGCGACCACCCGGCCGGACGCCGTGCTCCTGTACGTGCCGGTGCTCGCCGCCGACGCCGTCGTCGGACGGATCGCCGCCCTGCGTCCGCTCCGGATCCTGCTGCCCGCCGCGCTCGGCGCGCTCGCCGTGCAGACCGCGGCCGCCACCTACACCACCTCGGGGCAGGACGTCTTCGTCAGCACGGTCGTCGCCCTCGCCCTCGCCCTGCTCACCGCCGGGCTCCTCGGCCGGTCCGTACGCGAGCGCCGCACCCACGCGGCAGAGCTGCGCGCCGCCGCCGCCGCGGAGGCCGTCACCGAGGAGCGGCTCCGCATCGCCCGCGAACTCCACGACGTGATCGCGCACAGCATCGGTGTCATCGCCATCCAGGCCGGCGTCGGCCGCCGGGTCATCGACACCCAGCCCACCGAGGCCCGCAACGCCCTCGCCACCATCGAGACCACCAGCCGGGAGACCCTCGCCGGCCTGCGCCGCACCCTCGGCGCGCTGCGGTCCTCCGCGAAGGACTCCCACGGCCCGGCGCCCCGCGACCCCGCGCCCGGCCTCGCCGACCTGGAGCGGCTCGCCGCGTCGACCGCGGACGCGGGCGTACGGGTCGACGTGCGGCGCATCGGGGACCTCGGGAACCCGGCCCGGCCCCTGCCCCCGGAGGTCGACCTCGCCGCCTACCGGATCGTCCAGGAGTCCCTCACGAACGTCGTACGCCACGCCTCCGCACCGACCTGCCGGGTCACCGTCGAACGGAGCCGGGACACCCTTCTCATCGAGATCGCCGATGGCGGCGCGGTGGGGCCCGGTGGCCCCGTCGAAGTCGCCGGCGCCCCGGCGAGCCCCGCCGTCCTCGTCGACGTCACCGATGAAGGCCCCGCGACGCCGGCCGGCCCCGCCGTCCGGAGCGGCGGCTACGGCATCGTCGGCATGCGGGAGCGGGCCGCACTTCTCGGCGGCCGCTTCTCCGCCGGTCCGCGCCCCGGCGGAGGCTTCCACGTGACCGCCCTGCTGCCGCTGCCCGCCGCCCACCCGGAAGGACCCCGCACCCCGTGAGCCCGCAGATCAGCGTCCTCCTCGTCGACGACCAGCCGCTGGTCCGGGCAGGCCTCCGCGTGCTGATGGCCGACAGCCCCGACCTGCTCGTCGTCGGCGAGGCCGGCACGGGCACCGAGGCCGTCGCCCTCGCCCGCGACCTCCGCCCCGACGTCGTCGTCATGGACGTCCGCATGCCTGGCATGGACGGCATCGAGGCCACCCGCGTCGTCACGGCGGGCCCCGATTCCCCCCGCGTCCTCGTCCTGACGACCTTCGACGACGACGAGTACGTCTACGGCGCCCTCCGTTCCGGCGCGAGCGGGTTCCTCGTCAAGGACATGGCCCTCGACGACATCCTCGCCGCCATCCGCGTGGTCGCCGCCGGCGACGCCCTCATCGCGCCGGCCGTCACCCGCCGCCTCATCGAGGACTTCGCCGCCCGCCCCGCCCCCGGACCCCCGCCCCCTTCAGCCCCCACGCCCCTCCCCGAGATCACCGCCCGCGAGCGCGAAGTCCTCACCCTGGTCGCCCGCGGCCTCTCCAACCCCGAGATCGCCCGGCACCTCCACATCACCCCCGCCACCGCCAAAGCCCACGTCGCCCGCCTCTTCTCCAAGCTCCAGGCCCGCGACCGGGTCCACCTCGTGATCCTCGCCTACGAGGCGGGCCTGGCCCCCTGACGGCCGCCGCCCAGGTCAGGCCGGGAATCTGTGGTCCACCCAGCGCCAGGTGAGTTCGAGGAGGAGGGCGCCGGCGGCGGCGATGGCGACGGCGGTCCAGGGCATGGTGACGCCGACGAGTTTGAGGGCGAAGAAGTCCTGGAGCCAGGGGACGACGAGGACGAGGAGGAAGGCGCCGGCCATGGTGGCGACGAGGGTGAGGCGCCAGAGGGTGTAGGGGCGGGCGATGATCGCGAGCACCCACATGGAGACGAGGAAGAGGGTGAGGGTGGCGGCGCTGGTCTCGGCCTGGAGGGCGCCGGTGCCGCTGTAGTGGTGGCGGGCGAGGAGGTAGGTGGTGAAGGTGGCGGCGGCGGCGATGACGCCGCCGGGGATGGCGTACCGCATGACGCGCCGGACGAAGTGCGGTCGGGCGCGCTCCTTGTTGGGGGCGAGGGCGAGGAAGAAGGCGGGGACGCCGATGGTGAGGGTGGAGAGGAGGGTGAGGTGGCGGGGGAGGAAGGGGTACTCGACCTGGGAGCAGACGACCAGGACCGCGAGGAGGACCGAGTAGACCGTCTTGGTGAGGAACAGGGTGGCGACGCGGGTGATGTTGCCGATGACGCGGCGGCCTTCGGCGACCACCGACGGGAGCGTGGCGAAGGAGTTGTTCAGCAGGACGATCTGGGCGACGGCCCGGGTCGCCTCCGAGCCGGAGCCCATCGAGACGCCGATGTCGGCGTCCTTGAGGGCGAGGACGTCGTTGACGCCGTCGCCGGTCATGGCGACGGTGTGGCCGCGGGACTGGAGGGCGGCGACCATGTCGCGCTTCTGCTGCGGGGTGACGCGGCCGAAGATCGCGTTCTCGTCGAGGACCTTCGCCATCTCCTCCCGGTCGGTGGGGAGGGTGCGGGCGTCGACGGTGTCCGCCGCGCCCGGCATGTCGAGCTTGCCGGCGACGGCGCCGACGGAGACCGCGTTGTCGCCTGAGATGACCTTGGTGGCGACGTTCTGCTCGGCGAAGTAGGCGAGGGTGTCGGCGGCGTCGGGCCGGAGCCGTTGTTCGAGGACGACGAGGGCGGTGGGGCGCGCGTCGGCGGCGACCTCGGGGGAGTCGAGCTCGTGGGACGTACGGGCGAGGAGGAGCACCCGGAGGCCCTGCTGGTTGAGGTGGTCGATCTCGGTGAGGGCGGGGTGGTCGGCCTTGAGGAGGACGTCGGGGGCGCCGAGGAGCCAGGTGGAGTTCTCGCCGTTGCCTTCGCTGAAGGCGGCGCCGCTGTACTTGCGGGCGGAGGAGAACGGCAGGCTCTCGGTGCAGCGCCACTCCACGGTGTCCGGGTAGGCGTCGATGACGGCCTGGAGGGAGGCGTTGGGGCGCGGGTCGGATTCGCCGAGGGCGCCGAGCACCTTCCGTACGTACGTCTCGTCGCCGCCGTCGAGGGTGCGGAGTTCCGTGACGTCCATGCCGCCTTCGGTGAGGGTGCCCGTCTTGTCGAGGCACACGACGTCGACGCGGGCGAGGCCCTCGATGGCGGGCAGCTCCTGCACGAGGCACTGCTTGCGGCCGAGCCGGATCACGCCGACCGCGAAGGCCACGGAGGTGAGGAGGACGAGGCCCTCCGGGATCATCGGGACGATGCCGCCGACCGTGCGGGCGATGGCGTCCTTGACGTTGTCGTCCTTGACGACGAGCTGGCTGATGACGAGCCCGATCGCGGTGGGGATCATCATCCACGTCACGTACTTGAGGATCGTGGAGATGCCGTTGCGCAGTTCCGAGTGGACCAGGGTGAAGCGGGACGCCTCCTCGGCGAGCTGGGCGGCGTACGCCTCGCGGCCGACCTTGGTGGCGGTGAAGGCGCCGCCGCCGGCGACGACGAACGATCCGGACATCATGCGGTCGCCGGGTCTCTTCACCACCGGGTCGGCCTCGCCGGTCAGCAGGGACTCGTCGATCTCCAGGCTGTCGGCCTCGGCGACCACGCCGTCGACGACGACCTTGTCGCCGGGTCCGAGCTCGATGAGGTCGCCGAGGACGATCTCGGAGGTGGACAGTTCGGCGGCGCGGCCGTCGCGCCGGACGGTGGGTTTGGCCTCGCCGATGACGGCGAGGCCGTCGAGGGTCTTCTTGGCGCGGAGTTCCTGGACGATGCCGATGCCGGTGTTCGCGACGATCACGAAGCCGAAGAGGCTGTCCTGGATCGGCGCGACGACGAGCATGATCACCCAGAGCACGCCGATGATCGCGTTGAAGCGGGTGAAGACGTTGCCGCGGACGATGTCGGTGGTGGAGCGGGAGCTCCGCAGGGGTACGTCGTTGACCTCGCCGCGTGCGACACGTTCGGCGACCTCGGCGGAGGTGAGCCCGGCGGGGTGGTGCACGACGGGGGGCTCCGCCGCCTCGATTCCGCCGCCGCCCGTGTCGATCTTCGCCCGCTGAGTCATGTTTTCGACGGTACGGCCGGATTCGACCGTTCACCTGCCGAGCAGGGCGAAGTGCGGACCAGGGGAGGACGGGAATCGTCCCCTGGTCTTACGCGGGACCCGTTGGTCTTACGCGGGACCCGTCGTGGGCCGCAGGGCGGGAATCGTCCCTGGCCTTACGTGGGGACCCGCCGTGGGCGCAGGCCCGTCTTGCGCGGGCCCGTCCTACGCGAGGTCGTCGCCGGTGGGTCGCGGTGCGTCCGCTTCGGCCGCTTCCGCCGCCCGGGCCGCCGCGTGCCGCTTGATCGCCGCGTCCCGCTTCCGTACGTACCAGATGCCGATCAGGCCGAGTCCGGCGCCGGCCAGGCAGGTCCACACCCATGAGGTGAGGTCGCGGTCGGCGAACCAGCCGTAGAAGGGGACCTGGACGAGGAAGAGGGCGAACCAGAGGATCGTCCCGCCGGTGATGGTGGCGACGACGGGCCCTTCCAGGGGCTCGGGTGCCTCGTGCTTCGGTGTCCACTTCGCCATGGGCTCAGTCTAGGTGGCGCGAATTCGCACCTCTGCATGGTCTACGCGCGGAGATGGACGCTCGCTCGTTCATGTGTTCATACTGAAACGGTTTGCCTGTGGCGTGTTTCCTTCGTATGAACCGCCAAAAAAGGACTTCTTCCGAAGAGGAACCCCAGCCATGAGCACCACGGCCACCGCCAAGGCCACATCCCCGGAGAGCCCCGAGAACCCCCAGGACCAGGGAACTCCCGCCTCCGGCCTCGACCGCTACTTCAAGATCTCCGAGCGCGGTTCCACCGTGGCCCGCGAGGTCCGCGGCGGCTTCGCCACGTTCTTCGCGATGGCCTACATCATCGTGCTGAACCCGATCATCCTCGGCAGCGCCAAGGACATGTACGGGCACCAGCTCGACAGCGGCCAGCTCGTCACCGCGACCGTCCTGACGGCCGCCTTCACGACCCTGCTCATGGGCGTCATCGGCAACGTCCCGATCGCCCTCGCCGCCGGCCTCGGCGTCAACACGGTCGTCGCGCTCCAGCTCGCGCCGAAGATGTCCTGGCCGGACGCCATGGGCATGGTCGTCCTCGCGGGCATCGTCGTGATGCTGCTCGTCGCGACCGGTCTGCGCGAGCGCGTGATGAACGCGGTCCCGGTCGGCCTGCGCAAGGGCATCGCGATCGGCATCGGCCTCTTCATCATGCTGATCGGCCTCGTCGACTCGGGCTTCGTCTCCCGCATCCCCGACGCCGCGCACACCACCGTCCCGCTCCAGCTGGGCGGCGACGGTCACCTCACCGGCTGGCCGGTCCTGGTCTTCATCCTCGGCACGCTCCTCACCCTCGCCCTGATCATCCGCAAGGTGCCGGGCGCGATCCTCATCTCGATCGTCGTCATGACGATCGTCGCGATGGTGATCAACGCGGTCGCGACCGTCCCGTCCTGGGGCCTCACCACCCCGGAGTGGCCGGGCAACCCGGTGGCCTCGCCGGACTTCGGCCTGGTGGGCGAGGTCAGTCTGTTCGGCGGCTTCGGCAAGGTCGGCATGCTGACCGGCGTCCTCTTCGTCTTCACCGTGCTGCTGTCCTGCTTCTTCGACGCGATGGGCACGATCCTGGGCGTCGGCGACGAGGCCAAGCTGATCGACAAGGACGGCAACTTCCCCGGCATCAACAAGGTCCTGCTGGTCGACGGTCTGGCCGTCGCCTCCGGCGGCGCGACCTCCTCCTCGGCCACCACGTGCTTCGTGGAGTCGACGGCGGGCGTCGGCGAGGGCGCGCGCACGGGCCTCGCCTCGGTCGTGACCGGTGGTCTGTTCTCGGTGGCGCTGTTCCTCACGCCGCTGGCGACGATGGTCCCGTCCCAGGCGGCCACGCCCGCGCTGCTCGCGGTCGGCTTCCTGATCCTGGCCGGTTCGGTCAAGGACATCGACTGGAGCGACTTCACCATCGCGGTGCCGGCGTTCCTGGCCATGGTGATGATGCCGTTCACGTACTCGATCACGAACGGCATCGGCATCGGCTTCATCGCGTTCAGCGTGCTGCGACTCGCGACCGGCCGGGGCCGTGAGGTCCCGGTGGCCATGTACGTCGTGTCGGCTGTGTTCGTCTTCTACTACGCGATGCCGGCGCTGGGCCTGACCTGATCGTCGCGGGGCGCGTCGGAGGCCCCGTAGAACTTCTCCGTCTCCTCTACGGCGGTCTTGAACCGCGCGTCGAAGTCCTCCCGAATGAGCGTCCGGACGACATAGTCCTGGACGCTCATTCCTCTTTTCGCGGCGTGACTCTTGAGCCGGTCGAGCAGCTCACTGTCGATGCGCAGGCTGAGCACTGTCGATCCCATGTCGTTCAGGGTCGGGGCAGCAGGGGCTCCTTCGCGTCACTTTCCGGATCCGACTCACTCATTTGGGTGATGCATGGATATGCAAGCGTGACCTGCCCGGATGTGATTCGTGTGACGTCGGAGTGTTCCTGTTGGTATTTAGACAGAGTAATGAGTTAGGCTAACAAACATGCCAGACCTGTCCCACGGCACCGCCGACGACGCCGCGGCCGTGAACGCGCTCCGCTCCTCCGTCATGCGACTGGGCCGACGACTCAAGCACCAGCGCGTCGACGAATCGCTGAGCCCGACCGAGATGTCGGTGCTCGGCACCCTGTCGCTCTGCGGCTCGGCCACCCCCGGTGAGCTGGCCCGCAAGGAACACGTCCAGCCGCCGTCGATGACCCGCATCGTCGCGCTGCTCGAAGCCAAGGGACTGGTCCGGCTGGAGCCGCACCCCGACGACCGCCGGCAGAAGGTGGTCAGCCAGACCGAGCAGGCCACGGCCATGCTCGAGGAGTCCCGCCGCAAGCGGAACGCCTGGCTGGCCGCCCTCGCCGAAGGCCTGGACGAGGACGAATGGGCCAAGCTGCGCGCGGCCGCCCCGGTCCTGGAGAAGCTCGCCCACCTGCCCCCGGCTTCCCGGGGCTAGGCCACAGGACCGGGGACGACCCCCGGACCCCGCCGACGCGCCCAAGGAGGCGACGCACTTTGAGTACGGGACACGGAGCAGACTCCGCACCCGTCCACAAACCCACCCTCGACACCCGTGGGAGGGGAGGAACCCTCTTCGGGGACACCTTCTCCTCCCTCAGGATCCGGAACTACCGGCTGTTCTTCACCGGAGCGATCGTCTCCAACACCGGTACGTGGATGGCCCGGATCACCCAGGACTGGCTGGTCCTGAGCCTCACCGGC
Source organism: Streptomyces sp. LMG1-1-1.1 (assembly GCF_040815545.1). Classification (NCBI taxonomy): domain Bacteria; kingdom Bacillati; phylum Actinomycetota; class Actinomycetes; order Kitasatosporales; family Streptomycetaceae; genus Streptomyces; species Streptomyces sp. LMG1-1-1.1. The sequence continues at coordinate 25,154 of NZ_JBFPNH010000065.1, forward strand.
TCGGCCGCCGCCGTCGGCATCACGACGGCCCTGCAGTTCCTGCCGATGCTGCTCTTCGGGCTGTACGGCGGTGTCATCGCCGACCGCTACCCGAAGCGCCTCCTGCTCCTCTTCAGCCAGGGCGCCCTCGGACTCTGCGGCCTCGCGCTCGCCGTCCTCACCCTCTCCGGCTCCGTCCAGGTCTGGCACGTCTACCTGATCGCCTTCCTGCTCGGCATGGTGACCGTCGTCGACAACCCGGCCCGGCAGTCCTTCGTCTCCGAGATGGTCGGCCCGAAGCAGCTGCGCAACGCCGTCTCCCTCAACTCGGCGAACTTCCAGTCCGCGCGGCTCGTCGGCCCCGCCGTCGCCGGTGTCCTCATCGCCGGAGTCGGCAGCGGCTGGGCCTTCCTCCTCAACGGCCTGTCGTTCCTCGCCCCGCTCGTGAGCCTCCTGCTCATGCGGACGAGTGAACTCCACAAGGTCGAGCGCGCCCCGCGCGGCAAGGGCCAGCTGAGAGAGGGCCTGCGGTACGTCGCCGGGCGGCCGGACCTCATCTGGCCGATCGTCCTCGTCGGCTTCATCGGCACCTTCGGGTTCAACTTCCCGATCTGGCTCACCGCCTTCTCCGGCGACGTCTTCCGCGTCGGCGCCGGCACGTACGGCTTCCTCAACACCCTGATGGCGGCCGGCTCCCTCGTCGGCGCCCTCGCCGCGGCCCGCCGCGGCTCGACCCGGCTGCGGATGCTGGTGATCGCGGCGGCCGTCTTCGGCGTCCTGGAGATCGCGGCGGCCCTGTCGCCCGCGTTCTGGATGTTCGCGCTGCTGCTCGTACCGATCGGCATGATCGGCCTCACGGTCAACATCACCGCGAACTCGGCCGTCCAGATGGCCACCGACCCGGCCATGCGCGGCCGCGTCATGAGCCTCTACATGATGGTCTTCGCCGGCGGCACGCCGATCGGCGCGCCCCTCCTCGGCTGGGTCACCGACACCTACGGCGCCCGCGTCGGCTTCGCGACGGGCGGCGCGATCTCGCTCGCGGCCGCGGTCGTCGTCGGCCTCGTCCTCGCCCGCGTCGGCGGCCTCAAGGTGGCCATGGGCTGGCGCCACGGCCACCCCCAGGTCCGCTTCGTGGCCCGCGAGCGGCTGGCGACGGCGGCGTAGTCCTCCTCCGGGGGGTGGGCACGCGTTCCGCGGGGCGGAACGGGCGCGCCCACCCCCGGAACGGACCCGCCCACCCCCGGAACGGACCCGCCCACCCCCGGAACGGACCCGCCCACCCCCGGAACGGACCCGCCCACCCCGCAGCGCGGCGGGCGGTCACGGCCCACGCGCCCAGGGGCCCCTCCCGTACCTCAGGACCTCCCCCGTCCCCGTACGTCCCTCAGAACCGCCGCTCCAGCACCTGCCCCGGCCAGTCGCCCACCGTGAACGCCTCGGTGCGGGTGAAGCCCCGGTCCTCGTAGTACGCGATCAGCCGGCCCTCGCTGCCGGCGAAGCAGTCCACCCGGAGCAGGGAGACGCCCTGCCGCCGGGTCTCCGCCGCCGCGTGCTCCAGGAGCGCCGCCCCCACCCCGTGGCCGTGGAAGCGCGCGTCGGTCGCGAGGAGGCGTACGTACACCTCCGGCTCGCCTGCGGGCGCGATGAACCGGCCGGGGTGCGGAGTCAGGGTCATCGTGCCCGCCGGCACACCGTCGATCTCGGCGATCCACGGATCGCCCTCGCCCATCGTCCGCTCGACCTGCTCCACCGCCGAGGCCCGCCCGGAGAACGACTCGGTGCCCCACTGCGCGGTGATCCCCTTGCCGTTCAACCACACCACGGCGCTGTCGAGTATCGCGAGTATCGCGGGGAGGTCGCCCGCCCCACCCTTACGGATCTTCATGCCGCCGAGGCTAACCCCTGTCAGACTTCCCCCATGAGGCTCTTCGCCGCGGTCCTGCCGCCCCCTGAGCGGCTGACCGAGCTCGGACACGTCGTCGATCGGCTGCACCGGCTGCCGGGGGCCGACGGGCTGCGGTGGACGGCGCGGCCCGGGTGGCACCTGACGCTCGCCTTCATGGGGGAGGTGGACGAGGGGCTGCTGCCGGAGCTGCGGGAGCGGCTGGCCAGGGCCGCGCACCGGACGCCGCCGTTCGCGCTGCGGCTGCACGGGGGCGGGCATTTCGGACGGCGGGCGCTGTGGACGGGTGTGGCCGGGGGGCTGGACGAGCTGCGGCTGCTGGCCGAGCGGGCGGACGCCGCCGCGCGGCGGGCGGGGGTCGCGATGGAGGAGCACCGCCGCTACCAGGCGCACGTGACGCTCGCCCGGGCGCGGACGGACGAGGTGGACCTGCGCCCGTTCCAGGACGAGCTGGGCGCCTTCGAGGGCGGCCGCTGGGAGGTGGCCGAGCTGGCGCTCGTACGGTCGAACCTGCCGGTCGGCGGGGTGCGGGGTGAGCAGCCGCGGTACGAGAAGGTCGGGGGCTGGCCGCTGGAGGGAGCGGAGGGCGGCCGGGCCGGGGGCGGGCGGCCGGGGCGGGCGGGTTAACCTCGACGGGTGGACCCGAAGACCCGTAACCGGATCATGGCCGGCGTGCTCGTACTGATGTTCGCGATCATCGCGGTGGCGTCGCTGGCCGGACAGTAGCCCCTCGTACCCGCTGCCCAGGGCGTGGGAAGGCCCTTGCTTCGAGCGCACTCGAAGCAGTTGGCTTGACGTCCATGGAGTACACGCAGCTCGGACGCACCGGACTCAAGGTCAGCCGACTCGTCCTCGGGACGATGAACTTCGGACCGCAGACCGACGAACCCACCAGCCACGCCATCATGGACACGGCGCTGGACGCGGGCCTCAACTTCTTCGACACCGCCAACGTGTACGGGTGGGGTGAGAACAAGGGGCGGACCGAGGAGATCGTCGGCTCCTGGTTCGCCATGGGCGACGGCCGCCGCGACCGGACCGTCCTCGCCACCAAGGTCTACGGGAACATGGGCGTCGACGGCGACGCCTGGCCCAACCACGACAAGCTCTCGGCGCTGAACATCCGCCGCGCGGTCGAGGCCAGCCTCAAGCGGCTCGGCACCGACTACATCGACGTCTACCAGTTCCACCACATCGACCGCTCGACCCCCTTCGAGGAGATCTGGCAGGCCGTCGACGTCCTGATCCAGCAGGGCAAGATCCTCTACGCGGGCTCCTCGAACTTCCCCGGCTACAAGATCGCCCAGGCCAACGAGACCGCCGCCCGCCGCGGCTCCGTCGGCCTCGTCAGCGAGCAGTGCCTCTACAACCTCTTCGAGCGGCGCGCCGAGATGGAGGTCATCCCGGCCGCCCAGGAGTACGGCCTCGGGGTCATCCCCTGGTCCCCGCTGCACGGCGGCCTGCTCGGCGGCGTCCTCAAGAAGGAGGCCGAGGGCAAGCGCCGTACGGAGGGCCGCGCCGCCGCCACCCTCGCCGACCCGGCCGCCCGCGCGAAGCTCCAGGCCTACGAGGACCTGCTCGACAAGCACGGCCTCGCGCCGGGCGAGACGGCCCTCGCCTGGCTGCTCACCCGCCCCGGCGTCACCGGCCCGATCGTCGGCCCGCGCACGCCCGAGCAGCTCGCCGGCGCCCTGCGCGCCCTGGAGACCGAGCTCAGCGAGGAGGTCCTGGCCGGCCTCGACGAGGTCTTCCCGGGCCCTGGTCCGTCGCCGGAGGCCTTCGCCTGGTGATGCCGTAGGGGATCGGCACCGGCGGGGGGCTCAGGGGGCGCCGAGCCAGCTGGTGGCGTCCAGGCGGAACGCCGTCTCCGCGGGGACGACGTTCCGCAGGGCGCCCTCCAGGTCGCGGACGCGGTCCGCGCCGAGGGCCGCGACCCACTCCGCGCGCAGTTCGTCGAAGATCGCGGCGGAGCGGGCGAGCGCCGCGTACCCGCGCGGGGTGAGGTGGACGAGCTTCCGGCGCGCGTCGGCGGGGTCGTCGGCGCGCTCGGCGTAGCCGAGGGCGAGCAGTCGGTCGACGGTCTTGCCCGCGGCCTGCTTGGACACGCCGAGGCGCCGCCCGATGTCGCTGGCGGTGGCCCCCTGGGTGCCGACCGCCTGCATGGCGAAGCCGTGCGCGGGGCGCAGGTCGGGGTGGCCCTCGGTCGCGAGACGGGCGTGCAGCCGGTCGATGAGCGTGCGGAAACCGCCGAAGAGGAGCAGGGGGAGTTCGTAGCCGGGGCCGTCGGCGGGGCGGTCGGCGGGGGGAGTGTCAGGGATCCCCTTGCCGATATCGACAACCTGGTTTACGTTTTCTCCAGCGACATGGTCAACCATGTTGTCGATTCTACGTCCGGACATCCGGTCCGGACATCCGGCCCGTCCGGACATCCGGTCCGGGCATCCGGCCCAGGCATCCGGACCAGACATTCAGGGGGAACCACCTTGTCCGCATCCGTTTCCGCACCCGCCTCCGTACCCGTCGACATGTCCGCTCGCGCCGCCGCCGCCGTCGCCCTTCTCAAGGAGTCCCCTGAGACCCTCGACGGCTTCCTCAAGCTGAGCGCGATCTTCGAGTCCACCACGCTCGACCCGCACTCCCGCGAGACGGTCGTCCTGACCGTCGCCGACCGCAATCAGTGCCACCTGTGCGTCGACATGCACGAGGCCAAGATGGCCGCCCTCGGCCCGGCCCCGGATCCCGAACGCCTCGCCGCCGTCAGGACGTTCACTCTCCGGGTGCTCGCCTCCTCCGGGGCCGTCAGCGACGCGGACCTGGCCGCCTTCGAGGAGGCCGGCTACACCCGCCGCAACGCCCTGGAGGTCGTCCTCGGGGTGGGCGCGTACACCCTCTCCACCTTCGCGAACCGCCTCACGCGCGCGGCCTGACCCTCACGCGGAGTACGCGCCGCCGAGGCCCCAGGCCTGGTGCATCGCGTCGGCGAAGGCAGCGGCCAGCTTGTGCTCGCCGGTGGGGCCGGGGTGGGTGCCGTCGTAGGTGTCGGTCGCGAGGTCGTACGACTCGGGGATCGTCGCGAGCAGCAGCGGTGAGGCGGCCGTGTCCAGGTCGGCGACGGCCTTGGCGAGGAGTTCGTTGAAGCGGGCGCACTCGGCCGCGAAGGGGGCGTCGTAGCCGGCGCGGACATTGGGGATGACCGGCAGGAGGACGGCCCGCACGTGCGGGTTCGCGGCGCGGGCCGCCGCGACGAACGCCCGGACGTTCTCCTCCGTCTGGTCGCTGTTCGTGTAGAACCCGAGGTCGATCAGGCCCAGGGATATCAGCAGGACGTCCGCGCCCGTGGCCGTGACGGTCTCGCCGATCACCGGCGCCATGTGCAGCCAGCCCTCGCCCCAGCCGGCCAGGTGGCGCCGGGCCGCGGCGGGGAAGTCGGGGTCCGCGTAGGCCTCGACGCCGTCCGGCGCGTCGGCGGCCGTGGGGTCGTAGAGCCCGGTGCGCGGCCCCACGATCTCGTACCCGCCGGGAAGCACGGCCTCCAGGTGCTGCCACATCCGGTGACGCCAGGTCCAGTCGCCGACGCGTCCGATGGTCATGCTGTCGCCGACGAACAGAAAACGCATGGTCATATCATCGCGGACCGCCTCCCGGCGCTGCGACGTGATCCGGGACACGGGGGCCTGCCGGGCCCGTGGAGGTGCCACGCCTCGCCTATGCCCCGCCTACGCCTCGCCTAAGCCGCGACGAACGCGCCGACGGTCTCCGCGAACCACTGCGGGTCGTCGTGCCACGGGAAGTGCCCGGCGCCCGGCAGGACGGCGAGGCGGGCGTTCGGGAAGAGGTCCGCGTACGCGGTGGCCGTCGGCACCGGGGTGTTCGCGTCGCCCTCGCCGGCGACGACCAGGACCGGCCGGTCGAACGCGGCGAACGCCGCGCGGGTGGCCTCCGGGGCGTAGGCGCCCTCGCTGCCGTAGACGGCCGCGCCGGCGCCGTTCCGCTGCCGGTCGCCGTCGGCGTGCCGCGCCCGTGCGGCCTCGTCCCAGGTGCCGTGGAAGAACGGCGCGACCGCAGCGAAGGCCGCGGCGGAACCGCGCCCGGCAGCGAGGTCCCGCAGGGCCGCGTATGCCTCGGGGAACCACGGCTCCGCCTCGCGCCACGGCTGCCGGGCGGCGGCGAGGCGCTCCTCGCCGCTCGTGTCGAGGCCGGGGGCCGCCGCGCCCGGCGTGACCAGCACGAGCCGGCCGACGCGCGCCGCGTGCCGGGTCACGTACAGCGCGGCGAGGTTCGCGCCCGCGGAGTGCCCGAGGAGGTCGACGGTGTCGAGGCCCAGGTGCGCGCGCAGCGCTTCCACGTCCTCGACGAGCCGGTCGCAGCGGTACGACGCCGGGTCGGCCGGCACCGCGGAGGCGCCGGTGCCGCGGAGGTCGAGCCGGACCAGCGGCCGGCGGGCGGCCAGGCCGCCGAGGTCACCCAGATAGGCGGAGTCCTGGAGCGGACCGCCCGGGAGGCAGAGCAGCGGCTCTCCGGAGCCGGAACCGGAGACGTGATAGGCGAGTTCCGTGCCGTCGGGCGCGGTGAAGGTGGGCATGCGCGCGACGATGGCAGGGCCTCCGCCGCAGGTCAACAAGGTTTCGCCGACGACGGAGGCGCCGCACCGCCCGGCGTCCGCACCACCGCCGTGGCAGGCTTGGGCCCATGCGATCCGTTCTGTGCGCCCTCGGCGCGGCGGCGGCCCTGGTGCTGCTCCCGGCCGGCCATGCCCATGCCGAAGGACAGGAACCCGACCGGGACTTCACGATCGAGGACCCCAGGATCACCGAGTCCAGCGGCCTCGCCGCGAGCCGCGCCCACCCGGGGATCTACTGGACGCACAACGACCAGGACGCGCCCCTGATCTACGGCATCGACTCCCGTACGGGAAAGACGGTCGCGACCCTGACGATGAAGGGCGTCGGCACGCCCCGCGACATGGAGGCGATCTCCGTCGGCCCGGACGGCGACCTCTACGTCGGCGACATCGGCGACAACCTCGACGGCTCCTGGAACCACGTCTGGATCTACCGCTTCCCCGAGCCGAAGGTCCTGAAGGACCAGACGGTGACGGCGACCCAGTACGACGTGAAGTACGCGGACGGGCCGCGCAACGCCGAGGCGATGATGGTCCATCCGAAGACCGGCCGGGTCTACATCGCCAGCAAGAACGAGGACGGCGGCGGCCTCTACGCCGGCCCCGAGCGCCTCTCCGCGTCCGGCACCAACGTCTTCCGCCGCCTCGACGAGGTCCCGTGGGTCACCGACGGCGCGTTCTCCCCGGACGGCGACCGGCTCGTCCTCCGCGGCTACTTCAGCGCCAAGGAGTACACCTGGAAGGACGGCCGCCTCGGCGACGACGGCACCTCCGCCGGAGCGCCCTTCCAGGGCCAGGCGGAGTCGGTGACGTACACCCCGGACGGTTCGGCCTTCATGTTCGGCTCCGAGGGCCGTGACAGCCGGGTGGTGCGGGTGGACCGGCCGGACGCCGGCCGCCCGTCGGGCAAGCCGACGGAGGCGGCGCCGGGCGGAGCGCCGAAGTCCCCCTCGGCGCCCGCCGCCGAGGGCGAGAAGGGCAACGTCACCTTCGGCTTCCTCGTCCTCGCCGGCGCCACCGTCCTCGTGGTCGGCGTCAAGCGCCTGCTGCGCAGGGGCTGAGCCCGGAGCGGCGGATCAGCAGGGGCTCAGGTACCACACCCAGCCCCAGGGCGCGTGCCGGTCCTCGCTGTAGCCGCCGGGGGAGGTCCACCCGAGGTTGCCGGCGGAGTCGTAGAACTTGGCGTACAGGGTCGAGCGCTGGTTGTTGATCCACGATCCGGTCGTGTTCCAGATGATGTGGTTCATGACGCCGCAGTCGAAGAGGAACATCGCGTCGCCCGTGAAGTCCTCGTACTTGTAGGCGCAGACGTACGTGTACGGGCAGGAGAGCGCAGCGGCCGCCGCGGCGTCCTTCGCGTCGAGGTCGCGGGCCCGCTGCTCGCCCGGCAGCGTGAGCAGCAGGAAGCCGCCGCGGTCGAGGGCGATCTTGTTGGCGCCGACCTGGGTGCCGTGCGTCTTCGCCAGATAGTCGTCGACGCGGCCCTGGAGGCTCCTGGCCTGCGCTCCGGTCAGCCCGGCGGACCTGGCCTGGGCCGCGAACTCGCCGCCGCCCGTGGTGGCTCCGCCCGTGGTGGCTCCGGCCGTGGCGGGTGCGGCCACGAGGGCCAAAAGCGTCATCACGAGGGCGGTGACGGCCTTCGCCCACCCGTGCGTCCGTAAGCTTCGCTGCTCTGCCACTGGGTCACCTCTGCTTCTCGTCCCGGCACGGTGCCGGTCCGGGTCACCACTGTGCGGCTCGTCCTCGGTCCCGGTCGTTGGCGCCGGACGCATATTCGCGTCACAGTGGGCGCAAAGTTCCGCTGAATTCAGGTGAGTTGACCGAGATCCCGCTGTTGCGGGCCCCACCCGCCGCCCACTATGGGCGGGACACACCACGGGGGTGAGGGTGAAGGCATCGGTCTCCACCACCAGCGTCAGCGCGCGCGACGGCTTCGCATGGTGGGCCCACATGGTCGGCGACCTGGTCATGCCGGTGTCGATCACCAGCCCGTACGTCGACCGCTTCCAGGGCTCCGCCACCGCGATCGACCTCCACGACACCGACATCTCCTGCTTTGCCTTCTCCCCGATGTCCGCGCGGCGGGCCGCCGCCGACATCCGGCGCGCCGACCCGGAGCAGTACTTCCTCTTCCTCGTCCACGGCAGCCCCATCGGCATCGAGCAACGGCGCAACAACTCCCTGCTCACCGCGGGGGACATGGCGCTCTTCGACTCCTCCCACCCCCTGGACTGCGAGTTCCACGACGAGGGGCGGCTCTCGCGGGTCAGCCTGCTGCGACTGCCCCGGGCGGCCATGCCGCTCGACCAGGACCGGGTGGACCGGCTCCTCGGCACCGCGCTGCCCTCGCGGACCGGATCCGGGGCCCTGCTCGCCACCTACCTGAACGGGCTCCGCGCCCAGGCCGACCGCTGCGAGCCCGCCGAGCTGCGCCGCCTCGGCGGCATCGCGCTCGACCTCGCCGCCACCTTCCTCGCCGCCGCGAGCGACAGCCCCGCCCCCCTGCCCGCCGAGACCCGGCAACAGGTCCTGCGCGCCCGCATCCGCACCTTCATCGACCACCACCTGTCCGACCCCGACCTGCGCCCGGCGGCCATCGCGGCCCACCACCACATCTCCGTACGCCTGCTCCACCTGCTCTTCCGCGACGAGCCGGAGACGGTCGGCGCCACCATCCGGCGGCTCCGTCTCGAACGCAGCCGGGCGGACCTCGCCGACCCGGAGCTCCGCCACCACGGCGTCGGCGAGATCGCGAGCCGCTGGGGCTTCCGGCACCAGGCCGACTTCAGCCGCGCCTTCCGCCGCGCGTACGGCATGGCGCCCAGCGACCACCGGCGCGGGAGCCGCTGACCCCGGCGGTACGCCGAAGGGCCCGGCGCGGACGATGTCCGACGCCGGGCCCTCCCCGCGGAACCGGGTGTTACAGCTTCTCGATCACGTAGTCGATGCAGGCCGTGAGCGCCCGCACGTCCGCCGGGTCGATCGCCGGGAACATCGCGACGCGCAGCTGGTTGCGGCCCAGCTTGCGGTACGGCTCGGTGTCCACGATGCCGTTGGCGCGCAGCACCTTGGCGACGGCGGCGGCGTCGATCTCGTCCGCGAAGTCGATCGTGCCGATGACCTGCGAGCGCTTCGCCGCGTCCGCGACGAACGGCGACGCGTACTTGGACTCCTCGGCCCAGCCGTACAGCGCGTCCGAGGACTCCTTCGTCCGGGCCACGGCCCAGTCGAGACCGCCCTGGCCGTTGATCCACTTCAGCTGCTCGTTGAGCAGGAAGAGGGTGGAGAGCGCCGGGGTGTTGTACGTCTGGTTCTTCAGCGAGTTGTCGATCGCCGTCGGCAGCGAGAAGAACTCCGGGACGTGACGGCCGGACCCGTGGATCCGCTGCGCCCGCTCCAGGGCGGCCGGGGAGAACGCCGCGAGCCACAGGCCGCCCTCGGCGGCGAAGGACTTCTGCGGGGCGAAGTAGTAGACGTCCGTCTCGGTGATGTCGACCGGCAGGCCGCCCGCACCGGAGGTCGCGTCGACCAGGACGAGCGCACCCTCGTCGGCGCCGGCGACCCGCTTGATCGGGGCGGCGACACCGGTGGACGTCTCGTTGTGGGTGTACGCGTAGACGTCGACGCCCGCCTCGGCCACCGGCTCCGGGTGCGTACCCGGGTCGGAGGACACCACGGTCGGGTCGCCGAGCCACGGCGCCAGCTTGGCGGCCTTCGCGAACTTCGAGGAGAACTCGCCGAAGGTGAGGTGCTGCGACTTGTTCTCGATCAGACCGTGGGTCGCGACGTCCCAGAAGGCGGTGGAGCCGCCGTTGCCCAGGATCACCTCGTAACCCTCGGGGAGCGAGAAGAGGTCACTGATGCCGGTACGTACCTCGCCGACCAGGTTCTTGACCGGAGCCTGGCGGTGGGACGTGCCGAGGAGAGAGGTGCCGGTGGCGGCCAGGGCGTCCAGCGCCTCCGTACGCACCTTGGAGGGGCCCGCGCCGAAACGGCCGTCGGCGGGCTTGATGTCAGCGGGAATCTGGATATCAGCCACGAGGCGGAGAGTATCGGGTCCCGTAGGGGCCGGTCGCCCGATGTCCGCCGGATGAGACGAGGACTGAGACATCCTGGCCTTGTGGGAACACACCAGGAACACGCGTCCGACCTCGCCGCCGCCCTCCGCGCCGCCGTCGCCGGAGACGTCGACTTCTCCGCCACCGCCAGGGCCCTGACCACCATGGACGCCTCCAACTACCGCCGCGTTCCGGCCGGTACGGTCGCCCCGCGCGACGCCGCCGACATCGCGGCCGCCCTGGAGGTGTGCCGCACCCACGGCGTCACCCCGGTCGTCGCCCGCGGCGCCGGGACCTCGATCGGAGGCCAGGCGACCGGCACCGGCGTGGTGCTCGACCTCACACGGCACATGGGCGGGATCGTCTCCCTCGACCCGGAGGACCGCACCGCCGTCGTCCGCCCGGGGCTCGTCCTCGACCGGCTGCGGGACGCGGCCCGCCCCCACGGCCTCACCTTCGGCCCCGACCCCTCCACCCACAGCCGCTGCACCCTCGGCGGCATGATCGGCAACAACGCGTGCGGGGCGCACTCCGTCGCCTGGGGGACCACCGCGGACAACGTGCGCTCCCTCGACGTGGTGACCTACCGAGGCGCGGAGTTGACGCTCGGCCCCGGCGGACAGGGCGCCCCGGCCGGCCTCCTCGACCTCGTCGACCGCCACCTCGCCCTGCTCAGGACCGGCTACCCGACCGGCCTCCCCCGCCGCATCTCCGGCTACGCCCTCGACGCCCTGCTCCCCGAGCGCGGCGTCGACGTCACCCGCTCCTTCTGCGGCAGCGAAGGCACCCTCGGCGTGATCACCCAGGCCACCGTCGCCCTCGTCCCCCTCCCGACGGACCCCGTCCTCGTCGTCCTCGGCTACGCCGACGAGACCGCCGCGGCCGACGCCGCCGCGGGACTGCTCCCGTACGGGCCGCTGACCGTCGAAGGCATGGCGGCCGACCTGGTCCAAGGCGCGACGGGACTGCCCCGGGGCGCGGCCTGGCTCTTCTGCGAGGTCGACGGGGAAGGGCCCGCCCGCACCCTCGTCCGCGCCGCCGACCCGATCGACGCCGTCGTCGTACGCGACCCGGCCGGGCAGCGGGCCCTGTGGCGGATCCGCGAGGACGCGGCCGGCACGGCCACCCGGATGCCGGGCGGCGCCACCCGGACGGGCCCCGGGGGCGAGGCCTCCCGCACGGGCCCGCGGGGCGGGGGCGAGGCCTGGCCCGGCTGGGAGGACTGCGCGGTGCCACCCGCCCGGCTCGGCGCGTACCTCCGCGAATTCCGCGCCCTCCTGACCGAATTCGGCCTCCGGGGAATCCCGTACGGGCACTTCGGCGACGGCTGCGTCCACGTCCGCATCGACTTCGACCTCTGGACCGACCGCGGCGTACGCGAGTTCCGCCGCTTCTCCGAAGCCGTCGCCGACCTCGTCGTCGCCCACGGCGGCTCCCTCTCCGGCGAACACGGCGACGGCCAGGCCCGTGCCGAACTCCTCCCGAAGATGTACGGCGACGAGCTCGTCGGCCTCTTCGGCGCGGTGAAGGACGTCTGGGACCCGGACGGCGGCCTCAACCCGGGCATGCTGGTCCGCCCCGCCCCCCTGGACTCCGGCCTCCGCTTCGCGGGCCTGCCGCTCGTCGGCCTCGGCCGGGACGCCGCCCGCTGCGTGGGCGTCGCCAAATGCCGCGTCGACGGACCGAGTTCCGGCCCCGCCGTGATGTGCCCCTCCTACCGGGCCACGGGCGACGAGAAGCACTCCACCCGTGGCCGCGCCCGACTCCTCCACGAGATGGCCCTCGGCGAGATCATCACCGACGGCTGGCGCTCCCAGGAGGTCCGCGAGGCCCTCGACCTCTGCCTCTCCTGCAAGGGCTGCCGCAGCGACTGCCCGGTCGGCGTCGACATGGCCGCCTACAAGGCCGAATTCCTCCACCACCACTACGCGGGCCCCACCGGCGCCTGGCGCCGGCCCCGCTCCCACTGGACGATGGGCCGCCTCCCGCACTGGCTCGACCTCTTCGGACGCGGCCTGAACACGGCGATGCGGCTGCCCTTCGCGGCACGGCTCGCGGGAGTGACCCCCGAGCGGACCATGCCGAGAGTCGCGGAGCAGTCCTTCGTCTCCTGGTTCGCCGACCGCGCCTCCGACCGTCCCCCCGCCCTGACCCTGTGGCCCGACACCTTCACCGACCACCTCGCCCCGGAGGTCGGCCGTGCCGCCGTCCGCGTCCTCGAGGACGCCGGCCTCGGCGTCGAACTCCCCCCGGGCCGCGTCTGCTGCGGCCTCACCTACGTCTCGACGGGACAGCTGGGCGCGGCCAGGAAGGTGATGCGGAGGGCACTCGACGTGACGGGGGAGCCGAGCCGCCCGGTCGTCGTCCTCGAACCCTCCTGCGCCGCCACCCTCCGCACCGACCTCCCCGAACTCCTCCCCGACGACCCGCGGGCGGCCCGCCTCGCCGCCTCGGTCGTCACTTTCGCCGAGGCCCTGGAGACCCTCGCCCCCGACTGGACGCCGCCCCGCCTCGACCGCCCTGTCACCGGCCAGACCCACTGCCACCAGCACGCCGTCCTCGGCGACGCCCCCGACCGCCGCCTCCGCGCCCGCGCCGGCCTCACCGGCGACCTCGTCGGCGGCTGCTGCGGCCTCGCCGGCAACTTCGGCTTCGAACCCGGCCACTACGACGTCTCCGTCGCCTGCGCCGAGGACCGACTGCTCCCCGCCCTGGCGTCCGCGCCCCACGAGACCGCCGTCCTCGCCGACGGCTTCTCCTGCCGCACCCAGATCGCCGACCTCACCGGGCACCGCGGCCGCCACCTGGCCGAGCTGCTGGCGGAGGCCCTGGACGAGGCCCCGGCCCACGGCTGGCCGGACGACCCTCCGGCCGGCGGACGGCCGTCACCCGGGCTGCCGGCCCCGCCGCAATAGAAGGACGCCGCCGCGCCCACCCGGCCGGCCCCGTCCGTCGCTCCCTCCGACGACACGAACCGCCCCGGCTCCCGGCGCGGGCGCGGCGAGGGGCGGGGCGGGCTCACGTTCCGCCGACGATGTCCCGTGCCATGGCGACCAGGGCGCGCGTCGCCGGGTGGGGGAAGGCGTCGCGCCAGGCGAGGACGACGGGGAGGGCGGGGGCGTCGGGGAGCGGGCGGTAGGTGACGCCCGGGTGGGGGTGGAGGGCGGCGGTGGAGGCGGAGGAGACGCCGATGCCGCGGGCGGCGGCGATGGCGGTGAGCCAGTCGTCGGTGTTGGCGACGGTGAGGGTGGCGGCGGGGCGGGCGGCGGGCGGCCAGAGGGCGAGCGTGGTCGTGCCGGAGACGGTGTTGAGGACGACGGTCTCGCCGGTGAGGTCGGCGAGGACGAGCCGGGGCCGGTCGGCGAGTGGGTGGTCGGCCGGGAGGGCCGCGACACGGTGCTCGGTGGTGAGCTCCTCCGTGACCAGGCCCGGCGCGTCCACCGGGCCGCGCAACAGGGCCGCGTCGACCTCGCCCCGCGCCAGGCCCGCGGTGCGGTCGTCGACGCGGAGGAGTTCGAGGGGCGTCTCGGGGTGCTCGCGCTGCCAGCGCCGGAGCAGGGGAGTGGTGTACGGCCCGAACGCCGACCAGGCGTGCCCGAGCCGCAGCGGCCGGTGGCGGAGTCGCGCCGGGTCGACGGCGTCCTCGAAGGCCGCGAGTGCCGCGGCGGCGCGGTCCAGGAAGGCGCGGCCCTCGGTGGTCAGGGCGAGGTGGTGGGTCGACCGGTCGACGAGGCGCGCGCCCAGGTGCTGTTCGAGCGCGGCGAGCGTACGCGACACGGCGGGCTGCGTCAGGTGGAGCCGGGCCGCCGCCCTGGTCAGACTGGATTCCTCGGCGATGGCGAGGAAGCAGCGGAGGTGGCGCAGCTCGATGCTCATGCGCCGGGAGCATAACCGCAGGGCAATCGGCATTTCCGGTGCCGCGCGGAGGCTCGTAGCGTGGGTGGTGACGGGGGAGGGGGAATCAGGGAGACGGCCGGCGTGGAGTGCATTATTCTGAACTAGGGGTTCAGTTTCATGGACTGCATGATCAGTGGGTCGTGTGGAGTCGTCGTACGGAGGAGTAGTCGGTGGACAGTCCGGTCAAGGATGTGGTCGCCCCGGCCGCCGCTGCCGTCGTGGGCCCCGCCCCCGTCGTGAACGTCGCGGAGGCAGGGCCTCCCGGCGTCGGCGAAGGCGTCAGCGCCGGTGCCGATGCCGGTGTCGGTCCCGGTGTCGCCGGGCGGGGGACCGCGGGGCGCCGCCTCGGGCCCGTCGCGCTCGTCGTCGCGGGTGGGCTCTCCGTACAGTTCGGGTCCGCCGTCGCCGTCCTGCTCATGCCCCGCGCCGGGGCCCTCGGGGTCGTCACCCTGCGGCTCGTCCTCGCGGCGGCCGTGCTGCTGATCGTCTGCCGGCCCAAGGTCCGCGGCTACGGCCGCGCCGACTGGGGCACGGTCCTCGTCTTCGGTGCCGCCATGGCGGCGATGAACATCCTCTTCTACCAGGCCGCCGACCGGATACCGCTGGGCGCCGCGGTGACCCTGGAGGTCCTCGGCCCGCTGATCCTCTCGGTGGTCGCCTCCCGCCGGCTGACGAACCTCCTCTGGGCGGGGCTCGCGCTCGGCGGCGTCGTCCTGCTCAGCGGCGGCGGCTTCGACCGCCTTGATCCGGCGGGAGCCGCCTTCGCGCTCGCCGCGGGCGCCATGTGGGCGGCGTACATCGTCTTCAGCGCCCGCACCGGCCGCCGCTTCCCGCAGGCCGACGGGCTCGCGCTCGCCATGGCCTTCGGCGCGGTCCTCAGCCTGCCGTTCGGCATCGTGGAGGCCGGCGACAAGCTCCTCGTACCGTCGACGATCGGCCTCGGCCTCGCCGTCGCGCTCATGTCCTCCGTCCTCCCCTACACCCTCGAACTCCTCGCCCTCCGCCGCCTCCCCGCCCCCACCTTCGCCGTCCTCATGAGCCTCGAACCGGCCATCGCCGCCACCGCCGGCTTCCTCCTCCTCAGCCAAGCCCTCTCCCTCCTCGACGCCCTCGCCATCGCCCTCGTCATCGCCGCCAGCATCGGCGCGGTCCGCACCCAGGCCCGCGCGGCCCGACGCGACGCCCAGGACGCGACACCGGCCGAACGCTGACCGACCGGGCCGGGTCGACCGACCGGGTCGGGTCGGCCGGGTCGGCTGGGCCGGCTGGGCCGACCCGATCGTCCAGGCCGACGTGACGGTCCCGGCCGACCCGCCGGCTTCGGCTCCGCTCACCCCTACACTCCGCGCGTGATCGCCGAACTGCAGTGCCTCGTCATCGACTGCCCCGCTCCCCGCGAACTCGCCGCGTTCTACCGCGCCGTGCTCGGCGGCGAGGTCGACCGCCCGGACCGGCGCTGGTCGCTCGACGAGGCCTGGTCGACCCTGCACACCCCCGGCGGACTCGTCCTCTGCTTCCAGGGCGTCGCCGACCACCGCCCCCCGGTATGGCCCGACCCCGACCGCCCCCAGCAGTTCCACCTCGACTTCGGCGTCGCCGACCTGGACGTCGCCCACGGGCAGGTCCTCGCCCATGGTGCGACCCTCCTCGACGAGGGCGACGGAAAGCGGAGTTGGAGGGTCTACGCGGACCCGTCCGGGCATCCGTTCTGCCTGGTGCGGCACTGAGGGGGAAGCGATCTACGATGCCCCCGCGCCGGCCTGTGGGGGCTCGTAGGCTGACCCGACCGGCCGCCGGGCAGGACGAATTGCGTCCGCGGGGCGGATCACCGGTCGATTTTTCGGGCGTGCGATAGGTTGCCGGGCATGACTGAACTCGGTTCCGTTGTATGGCCGCCCGCCCCGATAGAGACCGAACGGCTCGTGCTGCGTGAGTCGGAGGCGCGGGACAGAGCGCGGTTCGTCGAGTTGTTCGCGTCGCCGGAGGTCGGGACGTACGTCGGGGGAGCCCAGCCGCGGGATCAGCTGGAGAGCGCCATGCCGGAGGTGCCGGGACGTCGGCCGGGGCTCTTCGTGGTGGAGCGGGACGGGACGATGATCGGGATGATCACGCTCGACCGGCGGGACGCGGAGCGTCGGCCGCGAGCGGTGCCGGAGGGCGGAGAGGCCGAGCTCGGCTACCTGTTCCTGCCGGAGGCGTGGGGGAACGGATACGCCGGCGAGGCCTGCCTGGCGGCCCTCGGATGGTTCACCGGGGCGCACCCCGGGGAGCCCGTGGTCCTCACGACCCAGAGCGCGAACGAGCGGGCGATGCGGCTCGCGGAGAAGCTGGGGTTCGTCGAGGTGGAGCGGTTCGAGGAGTTCGGGGCCGAGCAGTGGTTCGGCGCGCGGTCCTCGGAGACGTCGGCCGGCTGAGCCGGGACGCGCGCCCGTAGAGCCCGGGGGCCCGGCGGATCGCGATCCGCCGGGCCCCTGCTTGCTCCGCGTCAGCGCGCGAGGTGGAAGCCGGTACCTCCGCGTCGGTGCGCGCGGCGGAAGCCGGTGCCTCCGCGTCGGAGCGTGAGGTGGACGCCGGTGCCTGCGCGTCAGTGCGCGATGTGGAACTCGTTGCCTGCGGCGTCGAGGAACTCGCCGGGGCGGTGGTCGGGGCGGGTCACTTCGAGTCGGAGCCGGTTCCGGGCCTTCTTCGCCGTCGCGGGCGGGCCCATGACCATGGAGACCGTGCTGGTGGGGGTGCGGCGGAGCCTGACGCCCCAGTCGTGGGACTCGATGGCGTGCCAGGCGGTGTGGGACTGCCAGAAGTCCGACTGGGCGTGGCGGTCCTCGTCGGTGGTGTCGAGGCAGAGGGCGACGAGGCCGGAGTCGGCGAGGACGCCGGGGTGTCCGGGGCGGAGGACGCAGAACTCGTTGCCCTCGGGGTCGGCGAGGACGTCCCAGGGGACGTCGCCCTGGCCGATGTCGACCCGGGTGGCGCCCAGGGACAGCAGGCGGTCGACCTCGGTCTCCCAGGCGGGGCCTCCGGCGAGGTCGAGGTGGAGGGGGTTCTTGGCCGCGGGCTTCGGTTCCGTGGCCGGGGTGAAGCGGAGGCGGAGGCCGTCCGTGCGGCCTTGTGTGGCGTCCTGCCAGAAGCGTTCCAAGCGCGTGACGTCGAGTGCGTCGATCACGATGCCGGTGAGCATGTCGTTCCCCCAAGTCGTCCGATCCGTCGCCCGTGCATTGTCGCCTTCCGCGGCGTCCCGGGGGCCGGATCCTGTTGATCTTTGGCTCCCGGCCTGTTTCGGGGGGTGGGGGCGGGCGCTGACGATGGGGTTCGAGAGCGTTCTGAGAAGGAGGAGTCGCGTCATGGCCTTGGAGATGCGGGACCGGTGTGAGCGGTGCGAGACGGCGGTGCTGACCGCGGAGGGGCCCGCCCGGATCTGTTCGTACGAGTGCAGTTTCTGCGTGCCGTGCGCGGAGGAGATGGGCGGGGTCTGTCCCAACTGCGGCGGCGAGTTGGTGGCCCGGCCGACGCGGAGGGGCGTGGCGTAGGGGGAGGGGCAGGTCGTCTGTCCGCTGCTCCCCCATGCGGCAGACCTGCGAGGCGTGATCCGGCGCCCGAAAAATCTAAAGCAAGCACGCTTGATTGTTTCTGGTGCCGCTGCCATGCTCCTCGCGAAGGCCCGTGACCGCCCGTCCCCGAGGGGAGCGCACCGTGTCCGACTCCGTCGTCGTCCTTGACGACCTGCGCGCCGAGAGTGAAGAACTCGACGCACTGGTCGGCGAGTTGAGCGATGAGCAGTGGGGGGCGGAGACTCCCGCGCCCGGCTGGACGATCGCCCACCAGATCGCGCACCTCGCGTGGACCGACAGGGCCGCTCTGCTCGCCGCCACCGACGCGGAGGCGTTCGCCGCCGAGACGGAGAAGGCGCTGGCGGCGCCGGACCGGTTCGTCGACGAGGGGGCGGAGGAGGGGGCGAAGCTTCCGCCCGCCGAGCTGCTCGCCCGCTGGCGCGAGGGCCGGGAGCTCCTCCAGGCGGGGCTGCGGGAGGTCGCGCCCGGCGCCCGATTCCCTTGGTACGGGCCGCCGATGAGCGCGCCGGCGATGGCGACCGCCCGGCTGATGGAGACGTGGGCGCACGGCCAGGACGTCGCCGAGGCGCTCGGGGTCGTCCGCGCGCCCACGGCCCGGCTCCGGCACGTGGCCTGGATCGGCGTACGGGCCCGTGACTACGCCTATCTGGTACGGGGCATCCCGGCGCCCGCCGAGCCGTTCCGGGTCGAACTCGTCGCGCCCGACGGCGAGTCGTGGACGTACGGGCCTGAGGGGGCGGCGCAGCGGATCACCGGGCCGGCTCTCGACTTCTGCCTCCTCGTCACCCAGCGCGTCCACCGCGCCGACACGGCCCTGGTCGCGGACGGGCCCGACGCGGAGCGGTGGCTCGGCATCGCGCAGGCCTTCGCGGGCCCGGCGGGCGGCGGCCGCGCACCCCGGGAGGCGTAGCGGTGCTGCGCATCGGCAATGCCTCCGGCTTCTACGGCGACCGCTTCGACGCGGTACGCGAGATGCTCACCGGCGGTGGACTCGACGTCCTCACCGGCGACTACCTCGCCGAGCTGACCATGCTCATCCTCGGCCGCGACCAGCTGAAGGACCCGTCGGCCGGGTACGCGAGGACCTTCCTCCGGCAGATGGAGGAGGGCCTCGGTCTCGCCCACGAGCGGGGCGTCAGGATCGTCGCCAACGCGGGCGGCCTGAACCCGGCCGGACTCGCCGACGCGCTGCGCGCGCTCGCCGGGAAGCTCGGCCTGCCGGTCCGCGTGGCCCACGTCGAGGGCGACCGGCTGACCCCTTCGGACGGCGTCCTGACGTCGAACGCCTACCTCGGCGGCGCCGGGATCGCCGCCTGCCTCGCGGCCGGGGCGGACGTCGTCGTCACCGGCCGGGTCACCGACGCCGCCCTCGTCACGGGCCCGGCGCAGTGGCGGTTCGGCTGGGGCCCGGAGCAGTACGACGAGCTGGCGGGGGCGGTCGTCGCCGGGCACGTCCTGGAGTGCGGCACCCAGACCACCGGCGGCAACTACGCGTTCTTCGCCGACCACGACCCGAAGGTGTTCCGCCGCCCCGGCTTCCCCCTCGCCGAGCTCCACGCCGACGGCACGTGCGTCATCACCAAGCACCCCGGCACCGGCGGCCTCGTCGACGTCGGCACGGTCACGGCCCAGCTCCTCTACGAGACCGCGGGCGCCCGCTACGCCGGCCCCGACGTGACGGCCCGCCTCGACACCGTGCGCCTCACCCAGGAGGGCCCCGACCGGGTCAGGATCGACGGCGTGCGGGGAGAGGCGCCGCCCCCGACGCTCAAGGCGGGCCGCAGCAGGCTCGGCGGCTTCCGCAACGAGGTCGTGTTCGTCCTCACCGGCCTCGACGTCGACGCCAAGGCGCGGCTCGTGCGCGACCAGGTCGAGGACGCGCTGACCGCGACCCGGCCGGCGGAGGTCCACTGGGAGCTGGCCCGCACCGACCACCCCGACGCCGCCACCGAGGAGACCGCGAGCGCCCTGCTCCGCCTCGTCGTCCGCGATCCCGCCCCGGAGCCCGTCGGCCGCGCCCTCACCGGTGCCGCCATCGAGCTGGCCCTCGCGAGCTACCCCGGCTTCCACGTCACCGCCCCGCCCGGCAAGGGCGCGCCCTACGGCGTCTTCGAGGCCGTGTACGTGCCGGCCGCCGAGGTCCCGCACACGGCGGTCCTCCCGGACGGGACCCGCCGGGACGTCCCCGTACCCCCGGAGACCCGCGACCTGGCACCCGTACCCGACCCGGAGCTTCCGCCTCCGTACCCCGAGGGGCCGACCCTGACGGCGCCGCTCGGCCGGATCGCCGGGGCCCGCAGCGGCGACAAGGGCGCCGACGCCAACGTCGGCGTGTGGGTCCGCACGGACGAGGAGTGGCGCTGGCTCGCCCACACCCTCACCGTCGGGAGGTTCCGCGAACTCCTGCCGGAGACCGCCGGTCTGGAAGTCGTCCGGCACGTCCTGCCGAACCTGCGGGCGCTCAACTTCACCGTCGCCGGCATCCTCGGCGAGGGCGTCGCCTCCCAGGCCCGCTTCGACCCCCAGGCCAAGGCCCTCGGCGAGTGGCTCCGCTCCCGCCGCCTCGCCATCCCGGCCGCCCTCCTGCCCGCCGCACCGGGCGAATCCCCCGACACCCCGGCCGCCGTCCCGCCCGCCGCACCGGGCGAATCCCCCGACACCCCGGCCGCCGTCCCGCCCGCCGCACCGGGCGCACCCCCCGACACCCCGGCCGCCCTCCCGCCCGACGTTCCGGAGGAACTCCAGTGACCGTCCTCGCCTCCGCCCTCGACACCGGCGGGCCCGACTTCGCGGACGCCCGCGCCGCCATGCTCGACAAGCTCGCCGCGCTCGACGCCGAGCACGCCAAGGCCCTCGCGGGCGGCGGTGAGAAGTACACGGCCCGGCACCACGGGCGCGGCAAGATGCTGGCCCGGGAGCGGATCGAGCTGCTCGTGGACCCGGACTCGCCGTTCCTGGAGCTGTCGCCGCTCGCGGCCTGGGGCAGCGACTACACGGTGGGCGCCTCGCTGATCACGGGCATCGGGGTCGTGGAGGGCGTCGAGTGCCTGATCACCGCCAACGACCCGACCGTGCGGGGCGGTGCCTCCAATCCGTGGACGCTGAAGAAGTCGCTGCGGGCCAACGAGATCGCGTTCGCCAACCGGCTGCCCGTCGTGTCGCTCGTCGAGTCCGGCGGCGCCGACCTCCCCTCGCAGAAGGAGATCTTCATTCCGGGCGGGGCACTGTTCCGCGACCTCACCCGGCTGTCGGCCGCCGGCATCCCGACGATCGCGGTCGTGTTCGGCAACTCGACGGCGGGCGGCGCGTACGTCCCCGGCATGTCCGACCACGCGGTGATGATCAAGGAGCGGTCGAAGGTGTTCCTCGGCGGCCCGCCGCTGGTGAAGATGGCGACGGGGGAGGAGAGCGACGACGAGTCGCTCGGCGGCGCCGTGATGCACGCGAGGACGTCCGGCCTCGCCGACCACTACGCCGTCGACGAGGCCGACGCGATCCGGCAGGCGCGCCGGATCGTCGCCCGCCTCCACCACCGCAAGCACCACGGGGATCCGGGTCCGGCGGAGCCCCCGAAGCACGACGCGGAGGAGCTCCTCGGCATCGTGCCCGGGGACCTCAAGACGCCGTTCGACCCGCGCGAGGTGATCGCCCGGATCGTCGACGGCTCCGACTTCGACGAGTTCAAGCCGCTGTACGGGCCGAGTCTCGTGACGGGCTGGGCGGCCCTGCACGGCTACCCGGTCGGGGTCGTCGCGAACGCGCAGGGCGTCCTCTTCTCCGCCGAGTCGCAGAAGGCGGCCCAGTTCATCCAGCTCGCCAACCAGCGGGACATCCCGCTGCTCTTCCTCCACAACACGACCGGCTACATGGTCGGCAAGGAGTACGAGCAGGGCGGCATCATCAAGCACGGCGCGATGATGATCAACGCGGTGTCGAACTCGAAGGTCCCGCACCTCTCCGTCCTCATGGGCGCGTCCTACGGCGCCGGGCACTACGGCATGTGCGGCCGGGCGTACGACCCGCGCTTCCTGTTCGCCTGGCCGAGCGCGAAGTCCGCCGTGATGGGCCCGCAGCAGCTCGCCGGCGTCCTGTCGATCGTGGCGCGGGCGTCCGCCGCCGCGAAGGGGCAGCCGTACGACGACGAGGCGGACGCGGGACTGCGCGCCCTCGTCGAGGCGCAGATCGAGTCCGAGTCCCTGCCGATGTTCCTCTCCGGCCGGCTCTACGACGACGGCGTCATCGACCCCCGCGACACCCGCACGGTCCTCGGTCTGTGCCTCTCCGCGATCCACACGGCACCGGTCGAGGGCGCGCGCGGCGGCTTCGGCGTCTTCCGAATGTGAGGCCCACCTTGATCACCTCCCTCCACATGCGAGGCACACCTTGATCACCTCCCTCCTCGTCGCGAACCGGGGCGAGATCGCCTGCCGCGTCTTCCGCACCTGCCGTGAGCTGGGCATCTCCACCGTCGCCGTGTACTCCGACGCGGACGCCGACGCCCTGCACGTCCGGGCGGCCGACACGGCCGTACGGCTGCCGGGAGCCGCGCCCGCGGAGACGTACCTGCGCGGCGACCTCGTCGTGAAGGCGGCGCTCGCGGCGGGCGCGGACGCCGTCCACCCGGGCTACGGCTTCCTCTCCGAGAACGCCGACTTCGCGCGGGCCGTGACGGACGCCGGCCTGCTCTGGATCGGACCGCCGCCGGCGGCGATCGAGGCGATGGCGTCCAAGACCAGGGCGAAGGAACTCCTCGGCATCGCACCCCTCGCGGACGTCACCGAGGCCGACCTGCCGGTTCTCGTGAAGGCGGCGGCGGGCGGCGGCGGCCGCGGCATGCGGATCGTCCGCGAACTCGCCGCACTTCCCGAGGAGTTGAAGGCGGCGTCCGCCGAGGCCGCGAGCGCCTTCGGCGACGGCGAGGTCTTCGTCGAGCCGTACGTGGAGAACGGCCGGCACGTCGAGGTGCAGCTGCTGTGCGACACCCACGGCACCGCCTGGGCGCTCGGCACCCGCGACTGCTCGCTCCAGCGCCGCCATCAGAAGGTGATCGAGGAGGCCCCGGCGCCCGGCCTGCCCGCGGCCCTGGAGGCGTCCCTCCTGGACACGGCCGTCCGCGCGGCGAAGGCCGTCGGCTACGTCGGCGCCGGCACGGTCGAGTTCCTCGTCGCGGACGGCCGGGCGCACTTCCTGGAGATGAACACCCGCCTCCAGGTCGAGCACCCCGTCACGGAGGAGGTGTACGGGGTCGACCTCGTCGCCCTCCAGCTCGCCGTCGCGGAGGGCCGGGCCCTGCCGCCCGAACCCCCCGCCCCCCAGGGGCACGCCATCGAGGCCCGCCTCTACGCCGAGGACCCGGCGCGGGAGTGGGCACCGCAGACGGGCGTCCTGCACCGCTTCGACGTCCCGGGCGAGGGGCGCGTCCGCGTCGACACCGGGTACGCCTCCGGGGACGCCGTCGGCGTCCACTACGACCCGATGCTCGCCAAGGTGATCGTCCACGCCCCGACCCGCGCCGAGGCCGCCCGCAAGCTCGCCCACACGCTGGAGCGGGCCCGCGTCCACGGCCCCGTCACCAACCGGGCCCTCCTCGTCGCCTCGCTCCGCCACCCCGACTACACGTCCCCGGAAGCCCTCGACACCGGCTTCTACGAGCGGAACCTGCCCGCCCTGACCGCCGCCCCGGACGGCGAGCAGTACGCGGCGGTCGCCGCCGCCCTCGCCGCAGCGGCCGCCCACAGGGGCCGCTTCGGCGGAGGCTGGCGCAACCTCCGCTCGCAGGACGAGACCCGGACCTACGGGGACCACGAGGTCCACTACCGGCCGACCAGGGACGGCGGCCACCAGGTCACCGCCCCGGAGGGCGTACGGGTCGTGTCGGCGTCGCCCGATCGCGTACGGCTCGAAGTCGCCGGAGTCGTTCGGGACTTCACGGTCGACGCGTACGGCGACGGCACCGTGTACTCCGGCCCGCACCGCCTCACCTCCCGCCCCCGCTTCACCGACCCCAGCGAGCAGACCGCCCCCGGCTCCCTGCTCGCCCCCATGCCCGGCACCGTCGTCCGGGTCGCGGACGGCCTGGCCGTCGGCGACCGGGTCACCGCCGGCCGGCCCCTGCTCTGGCTGGAGGCCATGAAGATGGAGCACCGCGTCACCGCTCCCGCCTCCGGCACGCTCACCGCGCTCCACGCCGCCCCCGGCCGCCAGGTCGAGGTCGGCGCCCTGCTCGCCGTCGTACAGACCGAAGCAACGGAGGAAGACCCCGTATGAGCACCGACATCGAGCCGCAGGAACACACGGAACTCCGCGCCGCCGTCTCCGCCCTCGGTCGCCGCCACGGCCCCGGATCCGACCGTGCCGCCCTGTGGGCGGAGGCCGGGAAGCTCGGCTACCTGGGCGTGAACCTGCCCGAGGAGTACGGCGGCGGGGGCGGCGGCATCGCCGAGCTGTCCCTCGTCCTGGAGGAGGCGGGCGCCGCCGGGGCCCCGCTCCTGATGATGGTCGTGTCGCCCGCCATCTGCGGCACCGTGATCGCCCGCTTCGGCACGGCGGAGCAGAAGCGGGCCTGGCTGCCCGGTCTCGCCGACGGCTCGCGGACGATGGCGTTCGGCATCACCGAGCCCGACGCCGGCTCCAACTCGCACCGCATCACGACCACCGCCACCCGCACCGAGGACGGCTGGGTCCTGAACGGCCGCAAGGTCTTCGTCTCGGGCGTCGACATCGCCGACGCGACCCTCATCGTCGGCCGCACCTCCGACGCCCGCACCGGCAACCTCAAGCCCTGCCTGTTCATCGTCCCGCGGGACGCGCCCGGCTTCGGCCGCCGTCACATCGAGATGGAACTCGCCGCCGACGAGAAGCAGTTCGAGCTGACCCTCGACGACGTCCACCTTCCGGTGGACGCGCTCGTCGGCGACGAGGACGCCGGCCTCCTCCAGCTCTTCGCCGGCCTCAACCCCGAGCGGATCATGACGGCCGCGTTCGCGATCGGCATGGGCCGCCACGCCCTGGAGAAGGCCGTGGCCTACGCGAAGGAGCGCCAGGTCTGGAAGGCGCCCATCGGCTCCCACCAGGCCATCGCCCACCCCCTCGCACAGGCGCACATCGAGCTCGAACTCGCCCGCCTGATGATGCAGAAGGCGGCGAAGCTGTACGACACCGGCGACGACGCCGGCGCCGGCGAGGCCGCCAACATGGCCAAGTACGCCGCCGCCGAAGCCTGCGTGAAGGCCGTCGACACCGCCGTCCACACCCTCGGCGGCAACGGCCTCACCCGCGAGTTCGGCCTCGCCCGCCTGGTCACGGCCGCCCGGGTGGCCCGGATCGCCCCGGTCAGCCGGGAGATGATCCTGAACTACGTGTCCCACCAGACCCTGGGCCTGCCCAAGTCGTACTGAGCCCTGAGCCCTGAGCCCTGAGCGCTGAGCGCTGAGCTCTGAGTTTTGAGCTCTGAGTCCTGAGCTCTGAGCTCTGAGCCCTGCGTACTGAGCCCTGAGTCCCGCGTCAGCTGTCGGCCTCGTCCGTGCCCGTGGGGCACCAGCCGTCGCCGTCGCCCAGGCCGTCGACCTCGGAGATCCAGCGGAGGACCTCCGCCCCGAAGTCGACCCGGCCGACGTCGTGGTGGGCGACGAGGTGGCGGAGGGCCGGGTTCTTGTCCTTCCAGTACTGCCGGCCGAGGGAGGCCCTGCGGAGGAAGACCTCGCTGCCGACCGCGTTGGGCCGGAAGGTCAGCTCCAGCTCGCGCGGACGGTCGCCGCCGTCCGTGCGGGAGGTGAGGAGGAACCCCTGCACCAGGTAGAGGTGGTACTCGGAGCGGGGGATCGTGCCCGTGAAGATCCGCGAGGTGTCGCAGTCGTACCCGGCGGCGGCGAAGGCTCCGAACACGGCCTCGTGCAGGGGCGTTCCGGTGACGCGCACCAGGTCGTTGTCCGTCTGCGACGTGATGCCCTCGGCCTCGACCTCGGTGTGCAGGGTGAGCAGGGCCCCCTTCAGCTCCCGCCCGTCGATCTCCGACAGCGGGGTCTCCCACTTGAGCCGGTGCCGGAAGGGCACGCGCCGCTCCTCGCCCTTCTTCAGGCCGAAGTAGCCGCTCGCACCGACGTAGTCGAAGCGGTCGCCCTTCCGCTCCCCGTCGCCGTCCCCCTTGTGGAACAGCGGCGCGTTCGCCGTGAGCCGCAGCGTCATCGACCCCACCTCCACCGCCCGCTCCGGCGCCCGCACCACGACCTCCCCGGTCAGCAGCCCACCCGGCCGCGCCGGCCCGGATTCCACGAGCGTGTCGATTTCGAGCGGTATCCCGCCCCTGCCCAGAAGACGTTTGAAGACCATGCGTGCAGGCTAGGCCCTGTCCGGACCGATCACGGCAGGCATCTCCCGCCCCAACTCGGTCAATCCCGCCTCCGGTTGTGAAGACCGTGTATACGATCCCCTCGTTTCGCTCACATCGAGCGCCATGAGCCAGGGAGACGCGCATGTACCAGCAGCCCGGCCCGTACCAAGCCCCGCCGCCGTGGGTGCCGACCCGCCGCTGGTGGCAGCACCCCGCCCTGGTCGTCACGCTGTTGGTGCTCTTCCCGCCGGGCGGCATAGCCCTGGCCTGGCTGAGCCGCTGGAGCGGCCGGGCCAAGATCGTGGCGACGGTCCTGTCGGCCCTGTGGTTCGTCATCGCGCTCGCCGTCGACGACCCGGAGAAGAACGGCACGGACGACCCGAAGCCCGCCACGACGGCCACGGCCCCCGCGACGCCGACGCCGACCGAGCCGAGCCCCACGGCCACCACGCCGGAACCGAGCCCGACCACCGAGTCGCCCACCCCGGAGCCGACGACGGAGGCCCCGACCACCGAGGCCCCGGAGCCGACCACCGAGGCGCCGACCACCCGGGCGCCGGAGCCGACGCGCACCACGCCGAGGCCCGTGAAGCCGAAGCCGGTCCAGACGACCCGGCCGCCGGAGACCGCCGAGCCGGAGCCGGAGGTCTACTACGAGAACTGCACCGCCGTCCGGGCCGCCGGTGCCGCCCCCATCCACGTGGGGGAGCCCGGCTACGGCAGGCACCTCGACCGCGACGGCGACGGGGTCGCCTGCGAGGGCTGACCGGCCCGCACCAAACCATGCAGGCACGCTTGATTGTTTTTCGGAGGGCTGACAGGGTCTCCCCAAGTCCCGCGCGAAGCAGCGATCCTGGCGTCCACCGCTCACCTCTCCAGGGGGTCAACGCATGGTGTTCCACAGCGAGTACGAGGCCGTTCCCACCCTCTCCCTGCCCATCCACGACGCCGTGCTGGGGCGCGCCGCCGCGTACGGGGACACCCCGGCCCTGATCGACGGGGCCGGGGAGCTCACGCTCACGTACGGGCAGGTCGACGGTTTCCACCGGCGGGTGGCGGCCGGACTCGCCGAGGCGGGGGTGCGCAAGGGCGACGTCCTCGCCCTGCACAGCCCGAACACGGTGCTGTTCCCGATCGCGTTCTACGCCGCCACCCGCGCCGGGGCCGCCGTCACCACCGTGCACCCGCTGGCCACGCCGGAGGAGTTCGCCAAGCAGCTCACGGACTCGTCCGCGCGGTGGATCGTCACCGTGTCCCCGCTCCTCGCCGCCGCCCGCGCCGCCGCCGGACTCGCCGGCGGGATCGAGGAGATATTCGTCTGCGACCAGGCGCCGGAGGGCGAGGGGGTCCGGTCCCTCCAGGAGTTCCTGGGGAGCACCGGCCCCGTCCCGGACCACGCGATCGACCCCGACGAGGACGTGGCGGCGCTCCCTTACTCCTCCGGCACCACCGGCGTCCCCAAGGGCGTCATGCTCACCCACACGTCGATCGCCACGAACCTGGCCCAGCTGGAGCCGTTCGCCCCGATGGGCCCCGGTGACCGCATTCTGGCGGTACTGCCCTTCTTTCACATCTACGGCCTCACGGCTCTCATGAATGCCCCGCTCCGGCAGGGCGCCACCGTCGTCGTCCTGCCCCGCTTCGAACTCGACACCTTCCTCGGCGCGATCCAGCGGCACCGCATCAACGGGCTCTACGTGGCCCCGCCGATCGTCCTCGCCCTCGCCAAGCACCCGGCCGTCGCCGACTACGACCTGTCGTCCCTGGAGTACATCGTCAGCGCCGCCGCCCCGCTCGACGCGGCCCTCGCCGAGGCCTGCTCCACCCGCCTCGGACTGCCGCCCGTCCGGCAGGCGTACGGGATGACCGAGCTGTCGCCCGGCACCCACGTCGTGCCGCTCGACGCCGAGAACCCGCCGCCCGGCACCGTCGGGCGGCTGCTGCCCTCCACCGAGATGCGGATCCTGTCCCTCGACGACCCCGCGAAGGACGCGGCACCCGGCGAGGAGGGCGAGGTCGCCATCCGGGGGCCGCAGGTCATGAAGGGCTACCTGGGCCGCCCCGACGCCACCGCCGCCATGATCGACGCCGACGGGTGGGTGCACACCGGCGACATCGGCCGCGTCGACGAGGACGGCTGGCTGTACGTCGTCGACCGGGTCAAGGAGCTCATCAAGTACAAGGGCTTCCAGGTCGCCCCCGCCGAACTCGAAGCCCTCCTCCTCACCCACGACGGCATCGCCGACGCCGCCGTCATCGGCGTCACCGACGCCGACGGCACCGAGATACCCAAGGCCTTCGTCGTACGGCAGCCCGCCGCGGCCGGACTCACCGCCGAGGAGGTCCTCGCCCACGTCGCCGCGCGCGTCTCCCCGTACAAGAAGGTCCGCGCCGTGGAGTTCATCGACACCGTTCCCCGGGCAGCGTCCGGGAAGATCCTCCGCAGAGAGTTGAGGGACCGCGCATGACCCTGGTGACCACCACCGAGGAACGGGGCGTCACGACCCTCGCCCTGAACTCCCCCGACACCCGCAACGCGCTCTCCGCCCCGCTCGTCGCCGAGCTCGCCGACGCGCTCACCGCCTGCGGCAAGGACCCGGCCGTCCGGGCCGTCGTCCTCACCCACACCGGCACCACCTTCAGCGCGGGCGCCGACCTGAAGGCACCGCCCAGCCCGTACGCCTTCGTCGACCTGCTCCGGCAGATCGTCGAGCTGCCGAAACCGGTCGTCGCCCACGTCACCGCCGGCAGCCACACCCGGGCCGGCGGCCTCGGGCTCCTCGGCGCCGCCGACATCGTCCTCGCGGGGGAGGGGGCCGACTTCGCCCTCACGGAGGTGCGCATCGGCGTCGCGCCCGCCGTCATCTCCCTCACCCTCCTGCCCCGCCTCGAACCCCGCGCGGCCACCCGCCACTACCTCACCGGCGAGCGCTTCGGTGTCCCCGAGGCCATCGCCATGGGCCTGGTCACCGCCCCCGACACCGACGCCGCCACCGTCCTCGACGCCCTGCGCGCCGGCTCCCCGCAAGGGCTGCGGGAGGCGAAGCGGCTGGTCACCGCTAGAGTCCTGGAAACCTTCGAACGCGACGCGGAGGACCTGGTGCAGAGGTCGGCCACGCTCTTCGCCTCCGCCGAGGCACGCGAAGGGATGACGGCCTTCCTCGAACGACGGGACCCCGCATGGCGGCTGTGACCGCACCCAGACCGGACCGGAACCCCAAGCAGGACAGGAGCCGCGCCACCCGGCAGCGGCTCCTGGAAGCGGCCGTCGCCTGCCTGGCCGAACGCGGCTGGGCGGGCTCCACGGTCGCCGTCGTCGCGGAACGGGCCGGTGTCTCCCGCGGCGCGGCCCAGCACCACTTCCCGACCCGCGAGGACCTCTTCACCGCCGCCGTCGAGTACGTCGCCGAGGAGCGGTCCCACGCGCTGCGCGACCTGCCGTCCCGCGACCGCAAGGAGGCCGTCGCCGCCCTCGTCGACCTCTACACCGGCCCCCTCTTCCGGGCCGCCCTCCACCTCTGGGTCGCCGCGTCCGACGAGGACCAGCTCCGCGACCGCGTCACCGAGCTGGAGGCCCGCGTCGGCCGCGAGTCGCACCGCATCGCCGTCGAGGTGCTCGGCGCCGACGAGTCCCGCCCCGGCGTCCGCGAGACCGTCCAGGGCCTCCTCGACATGGCCCGCGGCCTCGGCCTCGCCACCCTCCTCACGGACGACCGCGCCCGCCGGGAACGCGTGGTGTCCCAGTGGGCGCGGCTGGTGGAGGAGGCGCTGGCGTGACCCCGTAGGCGGTGTCCCGCCGCCGCGGGTCAGACGCCGGGGATGGCGCGCGCCCGGAAGGCGCTCCGTACCGCGTCCGCGGCCGCCGTGCCGTACATCTTCTGCGCGGTCGCGATCGTCGTGAGGGCCGCGTCCTTGAAGCTGGTGTCGGCGGCGAAGCCGAACTGGGCGTTCACGATGATCCGGTCGGCCGTACGCGCGCCGAGCTTGCCCCGGATGTCGAAGAGGGCCCGCGACCAGATCTCGCCGTCGGCGTGGACCTCGCCCTCCACGTCCGCGTACGTCTTCGTGCCGTCGATCCGACGCAGGCAGTGCGGGGCCGCGCTGTAGCCGGTCGAGTCCCAGTCGGCCACGCAGGCCTGGTCGGCCTTCATGGGCCAGCCGTACTTCGCGACCGCGTTCGTGCCGACGGCCACCGCCAGGTAGTCGCCGAAGGCCTCGCCGATCGCGCCGGACTCCGGGGTGGTGCCGAAGCCGGGGACCTGGGCGTCGTGCACGGCGTGCCCGTACTCGTGCACGATCACCTCGGCGTCCTCGGCGTCGTCCACGCCGCCCTTGCCGAAGCGGATCTCGTCCTTCTTGTCGGTGAAGAAGGAGTTGTCGGCGCCCCACTGGTTCAGCCGGACCGGCTGGACGCGGTCGTTCGCCCCGCGCAGCTCGGTGCCGAAGCCGAGGCCCTGCAGGTACTCCTGCGCCTCGTTGACCCAGAAGTACGCCATGACCTGCTCGAACTCGTCGTCGGAGCGGTCGAACGAGGTGGCCTCCGCGACCTTCGCGGGCTTGCCGGTCTCCGAGCGGACCACGGCCCACTTTCCGGACAGGCCGCCGCTCGCGTCGAGGTTGCGCAGCGTGACGGTGGTGTACGCGGAGGACGGGACGTCGCTCACCGCGTCCTTGTGGTCGGTGAGGGACTGGTCACCCGAGGACTGGACCGGGTTCACCATGAAGACGCGGGCCTGCGGCGCGGAAGCGGCGGAGGCTCCCACGGACGGCAGCAGCGCCGCGGTGGCGGCGGCCACGGTGACGGCGGCCGCGGCCGCCAGGCCACGAGAGGTGCGGCGGGTCATGGACATCCTCCTGCGATGGGATGCTGCGACGGGAAGCTTGGCGTGTACTCGCCACTCAATGGCGGCGATCTTCGCCTACCCCCGCCGTTTTGAACAGACCCCGAGAGCGATGCCCGCTCCGTGACCCGGACCACAGTCCCCCGCGCGCACCCGCAGTACCCTGGTCCCATGCCTACGCTCGTACGCCGCCGTCACGTGGACTTCGTCCGCGTCACGAGCATGAGCTGTCGCCGCTCCGTCTGACCTTCCGGGCACCACACCACGCCCCGGCGGTCCCTCGTCCGAGCCCCCAACGCCGACCGGCACCCGTGGCCCCCGCCCCACCCTCGCGGCCGCCCCGGGCACCCGTACACCCCGCGGATGCACACATGACGCACAGCTCGTACCCCTCCCAGCTCCCCATCGTCGACCTCTCGGCCGCCGACCGGAACCCCCAGGCCCGCAGGCTGCTCCACGCCCAGCTCCACTCGGCCGCCCACGACGTGGGCTTCTTCCAGCTCATCGGCCACGGCATCACCGAAGCCGAGACCAGGGCCCTCACCTCCGCCATGCGCGCGTTCTTCGCCCTGCCCGAGGCCGACCGGCTTGCCCTCGACAACATCAACTCGCCGCACTTCCGCGGCTACACCCGCATCGGCGACGAACGCACCGCCGGCGCCCGCGACTGGCGCGACCAGCTCGACATCGGAGCCGAACGCCCCGCACACGCCCCCGCACCCTGGGAAGCCCCCTACTGGTGGCTCGAAGGCCCCAACCAGTGGCCCGCCGCCCTCCCCGAGCTGCGCACCGCCGCCCTGCACTGGATCGACCGCCTCAGCGGCGTCGCCGAGCGCCTCCTCCACGAACTGCTCGCCTCCATCGGCGCGCCCTCGGACTTCTACGACGACATCTTCGGCCCCCGTGCCCACCCGCACCTCAAGCTGGTGCGCTACCCCGGCAGCAGCGGCGAGGGCGACGACCAGGGCGTCGGCGCGCACAAGGACTACGGCTTCCTCACCCTGCTGCTCCAGGACCAGGTCGGCGGCCTCCAGGTCCAGCGCGAGGACGGGAACTTCCACGACGTGCCGCCGCTCCCCGGCGCCTTCGTCGTCAACCTCGGCGAACTCCTCGAAGTGGCGACGAACGGCTACCTGATCGCCACCAACCACCGGGTCGTCTCCCCGCCCGGGGCGACGGAGCGCTACTCCGTCCCGTTCTTCTACAACCCGCGGCTCGACGCCCGGATCTCCCCGCTGGTCTTCCCGCACGCGGACCGGGCCCCCGGCGTCACCGTCGACCCGGCGAACCCGCTGTTCGCCGAGTACGGCCGCAACGAACTGAAGGGGAAGCTCCGCGCCCACCCGTCGGTGGCCGCCCGCCACCACGCGGAGCTCCTGCTGCACCCGGAGGGTCAGCCGGCGATGTCCGCGTAACCCTCGATGTCGCGCGGGTCCCGCTGGCCGGGGCCCGTGTAGCGGGCCGACGGACGCACGAGGCGCCCGGTGCGCTTCTGCTCCAGGATGTGCGCCGACCAGCCGGCCGTACGGGCACAGCTGAACATCGACGTGAACATGTGCGCCGGCACCTCGGCGAAGTCGAGGACGATCGCCGCCCAGAACTCCACGTTCGTCGCCAGGATCCGGTCGGGGCGCCGGTTGTGCAGCTCGTCGAGGGCGGCCTTCTCCAGCGCGGCCGCCACCTCGTAGCGCGGCGCGTCCAGCTCCTTGGCCGTACGGCGCAGCACGCGCGCGCGGGGGTCCTCGGCGCGGTACACGCGGTGGCCGAAGCCCATCAGGCGCTCGCCCTTGTCGAGGGCCTGCTTCACGTACGCCGTCGCGTCGCCGGTCCGCTCGATCTCCTCGATCATGCCGAGGACACGGGAGGGCGCACCGCCGTGCAGCGGGCCCGACATGGCACCCACGGCGCCGGACAGCGCCGCCGCCACGTCGGCGCCGGTGGAGGCGATGACACGGGCGGTGAACGTGGACGCGTTCATGCCGTGCTCCGCGGCCGACGTCCAGTACGCGTCGACGGCCTTCACGTGCTTCGGGTCCGGCTCCCCGCGCCAGCGGATCATGAAGCGCTCCACGACCGACTGCGCCTTGTCGATCTCGCTCTGCGGGACCATCGGCTGGCCCTGGCCGCGCGCCGACTGGGCGACGTACGACAGCGCCATGACGGCCGCGCGGGCGAGGTCGTCACGGGCCTGCTCGGCGGAGATGTCGAGGAGCGGCTTGAGGCCCCACACCGGCGCCAGCATCGCCAGCGCGGATTGCACGTCGACCCGGATGTCACCGGAGTGCACCGGGATCGGGAACGGCTCGGCGGCCGGCAGGCCCGGGTTGAACGCCCCGTCGACGAGCAGGCCCCAGACGTTTCCGAACGAGACGTGACCGACGAGGTCCTCGATGTCGACCCCGCGGTAGCGGAGGGCACCGCCCTCCTTGTCGGGTTCGGCGATCTCCGTCTCGAACGCGACGACTCCCTCGAGCCCGGGTACGAAGTCGGACATCAGGCGGCTCCTCTATCGATGATCGATCAACCGTGTTGGTCGATGGTGGAGAATCAACAGTCATCCAGCGGAAGAGTCTGTACGGTTCCGATGATGCGGGGAAGCGTGACATCCGGCACACTGCGCCGATCCGGCGAGTGAGGATTAGGGCCGCGTGGTGCCGGGCAGACTCGGCCGCTGCGGCAGGATGACCCTGTGACCGACGCCCTGGACCCCGCCGACATGCGCGAGCAGTACCGCACCACGGAGCTCCTCGCGGCCGACCTCGCACCCGAGCCGATCGAGCAGTTCACCCGCTGGTTCAAGGAGACCGCCGCCAACCCGGCGATCCACGAGCCGAACGCCATGATCGTCTCCACCGCGACCCCCGACGGCCGCCCGTCCTCCCGGACGGTCCTCCTCAAGCACTACGACGACGCCGGCTTCGTCTTCTTCACCAACTACGGCTCCCGCAAGGGCCGCGAGCTGGAGGCCAACCCCCACGCCTCGCTGCTCTTCCCCTGGCACCCCCTGGCCCGCCAGGTCATCGTCACCGGCCGCGCCGTCCACACCGGCCGCGACGAGACGGTCGCCTACTTCCGCACCCGCCCCCACGGCTCCCAGCTCGGCGCCTGGGCCAGCCCCCAGTCCACCGTCATCCCCTCCCGCAGCGACCTCCTCGCCCGCTACGACGACCTCGCCGCCCGCTACCCCGACCCCGAACAGGTCCCCGTCCCCCCGAAC
This sequence comes from Streptomyces sp. LMG1-1-1.1, assembly GCF_040815545.1. Lineage (NCBI taxonomy): Bacteria > Bacillati > Actinomycetota > Actinomycetes > Kitasatosporales > Streptomycetaceae > Streptomyces > Streptomyces sp. LMG1-1-1.1. The sequence goes on from NZ_JBFPNH010000065.1 coordinate 59,571, forward strand.
TGGGGCGGCATCCGCGTCATCCCCGACGCCGTCGAATTCTGGCAAGGCCACGAGAACCGCCTCCACGACCGCCTCCGCTACCTCCGCGACGGCGACACCTGGCACGTGGAACGCCTGGCCCCCTGAGGCCCCGGGGCCCCCGGCCCCCGCGTCACGGGTTCGGGCACGCAGACGACCCGTGAGTCTTGGCACCGTCCGCCTAGGTTCGGACGGAGCCTGCCGGCCGGACTGCCGGCGACTCACGGGTCGGGTGACTGCGTTGGTGTTCGGCAGAGGCCTGCCGAGGTGCACAGAGTGCGACTGGCAGGCCTTAGCCCGCAGTCACCTCACGAGTCCGAAAAGAAATCATGTTTTCGGATCACCTCCTTTCGCGTGTACTCACACCCTAGGAAGCGCCCCCGCGTGCCTCAACCCATTTATTCAAATCACGGAACGGGGGTGTGCTCTGCGTCACGTTCCAGTTGAATGGCCCCAGCATGGGGGGAGTACCGGATGAGTGCCTTCACGGGGTCCGCTAGCGAGACCGCTTCCGTTCCGGGAGCGGGGGGAGATCTGCTGGCGGCGCTGCTCGACGGGATGGACGCGGCGCTGTGCGCGTTCGACGCGGACGGGACCGTCACACACTGGAACAGGGAGGCCGAGCGGATCCTCGGGTGGTCGGCCGCCGAGGCGGTCGGGCGGCGGGGGTTCGGAGGGTGGGCGGCGCGGAGCGCGGACGCCGAGGACACCCTGGGTCGGCTGATGGGGGCGATGAAGGGGCCCGGGCGGCAGGTCCACGAGTTCGTACTGCTGCGCAAGGACGGCGGCCGGGTGCTCGTACGGAGCCAGGCGGCGGGGGTGCGCGGAGCGGACGGGGCCCCGGCAGGGGTGTACTGCGCGTTCAGCGAGGTGCACGTCCAGCTGGATCTGGAGCGGTCGGTCGCCCTGAGCGAGGCCTTGTTCGACGACGCGTCGTGGGGGGTCGTGCTCGTCGACGCCGACCTGCGCCCCGCGATGATCAACCCCCATGCCGCCCGCGCGCTGGGAACGGGGCGCACGGCCCTGCTCGGGCGGCCGCTCGGCGACGTCGTCGTCCAGGGCGCGGAGGAGCTGGAAGCGGCCCTCCAGCACGTACTGGCGGAGGGGTCGCCGACCGCGCCCGCCGAGGTGTGGGTGACGCTGCGGACGGCCTCGGGGGAGGAGCGGCGCCGGTGCTGGCGCAGCGGCTTCCTGCTGCTGTCGTCACCGATGGCGGAGGAGCCGGTGCCGCTGGGCGTGGCCTGGCTGTTCCAGGACGTGACGGAGGAGCGCCTCGCGGCGCGCGAGGCCGACCGGATGCGGTTCCGGTGGAGCCAGCTGCACCGGGCGGGCGCGGCGGCGGCGGAGTGCGAGGACCCGGACGAGGCGGCCACGGTCCTCCTGGACTTCGCGCTCGCGGGCTTCGCGGACCACGCCCTCGTCGACCGCCCGGCGGGGGACCGGCGCCTCACCCGCGCCCTGGCGACCCCGGCGGGCGCCGCCCCCGGCCCGTCCTCGCCCGTCGTCGGCGGCGGCATCCCGCTGCGCTACGGCCCGAGGCACCCGGCACTCCAGGCCTGGGACCGGCTCGGCACCGTCCGGGCGACCGCCGGCCGCACCGCCGAGGTCTGGGCCGAGGCCCACCAGTGGCCCGGGGACGCCGCGCACGCCCTGTGCCTGGTCCTGCGCTCCCGTGGCCGCACGGTCGGCGTGCTGACCTTCCTGCGGGCCGCCTGCCGGTCGCCCTTCGAACGCGAGGACGTGGTGTTCGGCGAGACGGTCGCGGCCCGGGTCGCGGCCCTCCTCGACCTCGGCGACCGGGGCTAGGAGCCTGCCCGTACACCCACTTTTTTGTGGGTACTTGTAGGGGTCCGGGTGCCGGGGGGAACCTGGTGGTGGCCCGGACGAGAGGGAGCGACAGGGCCCGGGGGAGCGGCCCCCGCTTCCGTCATCCGGTCGAGCCGGCGATGGCCCCAGTCCGACAACGGGCCCAGTAGTCCGGACAGTTCACGTCCGAACACCGTCAGGGAGTAGACGGTCTTCGGGGGCAGTACGTCATGCACCTCGCGGTGCACCAGACCGTCCTCCTCCATCTCGCGCAGCGCCTGCGTCAGTACCTTCTCGCTGATCTCGGGGAGCCTGCGGCGCAGTTCGCCGGGCCGCAGCGGCCCGGACTCCAGCAGCCACAGCAGCGACGTCTTCCACTTGCCGTCGATCACGGCGATCGCGGCCGTCACTCCGCAGACGTTCGTGTCCTGGGCCCGGAGGCGTGTCATGCGCGTCCCTCTCCTTCGTCGGTCCCCTCATTACTTCACTCATGTGCAAGGGAGTTCACCCATGTCTTCTTCCGACACGTCCGCTTCTTCCACGGGTTCTTCCGTGACTGCTTCCGCGACCTCCGCCGCGACCTCCTCCGCGTCCGCCGAGGCGCTCTCCGTCACCGTTCTCGGTCTCGGGCCGATGGGCCGGGCGCTGACCGGCGCCTTCCTGGACGCCGGGGTGCGGACCACCGTGTGGAACCGCACCCCGGGCCGGGAGGGCGACCTGGTCGGGAGGGGCGCTGTCCTCGCCGGGAGCGCCGAGGAGGCGGTCGCCGCGAGCGCGCTGACCGTGATCTGCCTGGTCAACTACGACGCCACGGACTCCGTCCTGCGGCAGCCCGCCGTCACGGACGCCCTGAAGGGGCGGACCCTGGTGAACCTGAGCGCCGACGTCCCGGAGCGGGCGCGGGACACCGGCCGCTGGGCCGGGGAGCACGGCATCGGCTACCTGGACGGCGCCATCATGACGCCGACGCCGAGCATCGGGACGCCGGCCGGGGTCTTCCTCCACAGCGGGCCCGAGCCGCTCTACGCCGAGCACCGGCCGCTGCTGGACGCGCTGGGCGGCGTCCACACCCACCTCGGCGAGGACATCGGCCGGGCGGCGGCGTACGACGTCGCACTCCTGGACATCTTCTGGACGTCGATGACGGGGTACGTGCACGCCCTGGAGCTCGCGCGCGCCGAGGGGATCAAGGCCCGCGAACTCGCGCCGTTCGCGGCGGGCATCGGGGCGATCCTGCCCCCGCTCTTCGAGGAGTGGGCCGAGGACGTGGACGGCGGCTCGTACTCGGGCGAGGGCAACCCGCTCACCTCGGCCGTGTCCACGATGTCCCACGTCGTGCACGCCGCCGAGGCCCACGGCCTCGACGCCAGCGTCATGCGCGCCGCCGAGGCCCTGGCCCTCCGCGCCGTGGACCGCGGCTACGGCGCGGACGGCTTCACCCGCGTCACCCAGGTCCTCACCCGCCGCTGACGGCCGGCGCCGTCGTGCGGCGGGGCGGGCGGCGGGGTGTGCGGCGGGGTGTGCGGCGGGGCGTTCGTCGGGACGGGCAACCAAGGGCGGCCGGACTCTGCCGGGACCCGGCATGGACGGCCCCGGGCGGGCAGGACGACCATGTGCTCACGTTCGGGAGCTGTGGGGGGGCCGTCATGATGGCGTGGCTGATGGGATCGTTCATGCCGTTCGGCGTGGTGGCGATCGTGAGGGGAGTGGCCGCGTTCCGTACGGGCTGGATGATCGCCCCGGCGCGCCGGAGCGTCCGCCGCCCCCGGGTGTACGGCGTCGGCGTCGTGATGGCCGGCACGGGCGTCCTCGTCGCGGGAGCCACGTACTTCGCGCTGGCCGAGGCCGGGGCCCTGTCGGACCACCCCTGGTTCGCCCTCGTCGGGAACGGCGTCGAACTCGCCGGCATCGCCTTCATCGCGGCGAGCCGCTGGGCCCCCCGACCCGTCCGGGCCGCACGCCCCTCCCGAGGCGCGCATCCGACGGCCTGACCCCGCGAGCGTCGGCCAGGGCGTGTCCTGCCGACCCTGGCGACCCATGGCGTGTCCTGCCGATCGTGCCGACCATGGCGTGTCCTGCCGACTATGCCGACCATGCCGGGCTCGCCGAGAAGCTCCCTAGTGCCGGAAGAAGATCCGGTCGCCGTACTCGCTCATGACGCGGCCGTTCCACTCGTGGCCGCCGTCGACGTTGCCGGAGCGCAGCAGGGGCGGCTCGATGCCGCGGCGGACGAGGTCCTCGGCGGCGGCGGCCATGGTGGCCTGCATGAGGGCGCTGGTGACGACGGTGGAGGCGGGGGCGAAGGGGGCCTCGATGCCTTCGTGGGTGAGCTCGGCGTCGCCGACTGCGATCTTGGAGTCGAGGACGATGTCGCAGTGGTCCTTGAGGTAGGACCCGGAGACGTGGCGTGACTTCGTCTCGGTCGCGTAGGCCACCGAGGTGACCCCGATGACGGTGAGGCCGAGGGCGCGGGCGTTCATGGCCATCTCGACGGGCAGGGCGTTGCGCCCGGAGAGGGAGATGATGATCAGGACGTCCCCGGCCCGGGCGGGGGAGGAGTCGAGGACCGCGCCGGCGAGGCCGTCGACGCGCTCCAGGGCGGAGCCGAGGGTCGCGGGCATGACGTCGACGCCGACGGCGCCGGGGACGGCGAGCAGGTTCATCAGGGCGAGGCCGCCGGCCCGGTAGACGACGTCCTGGGCGGCGAGGGAGGAGTGGCCCGCGCCGAAGGCGAAGAGCCGGTTGCCGTTCTCGACGGCTTCGGCGATCGCCGCCCCGGCGGCGGCGATCTCGGCGGAGTCCTCGTCGCGGACCTGCTGGAGCAGGCCGATCGCGGCCTCGAAGAACTGTCCGGCCAGCTTGCTCTCGCCCATGGCGGCGGCTCCTTCTCGTCGTGGTCGCGGATCACGGTGCGGTCTGGACCATTGCTCTGTCAATACCGCCTCGCCCGGGTGAGGCCCGGTTGTCGGCTCGATGCGTCAGAATTGGGGCAGGGCCAGCGCACGACTCATCGAGGGGCACGTATGTCCGGACTGATCGACACAACGGAGATGTATCTCCGCACCATCCTCGAGCTTGAGGAGGAAGGTGTGGTCCCGATGCGTGCCCGGATCGCCGAGCGGCTCGATCAGAGCGGCCCGACCGTGAGCCAGACGGTGGCGCGGATGGAGCGCGACGGCCTGGTGGCCGTGGCGAGTGACCGCCATCTGGAGCTCACCGACGAGGGCCGCCGCCTCGCCACCCGTGTCATGCGCAAGCACCGGCTCGCCGAGTGTCTGCTCGTCGACGTGATCGGCCTGGAGTGGGAGCAGGTGCACGCGGAGGCCTGCCGCTGGGAGCACGTGATGAGCGAGGCCGTGGAGCGGCGGGTCCTGGAGCTGCTGCGCCACCCGACGGAGTCTCCGTACGGCAACCCGATCCCCGGCCTTGAGGAGCTGGGCGAGAAGGCGGAGGCGGAGGCCTTCCTCGACGACTCGATGGTGTCCCTGGCCGACCTGGACGCGAGCGGCGGCAAGACGGTCGTCGTGCGCCGGATCGGCGAGCCGATCCAGACGGACGCCCAGCTGATGTACACGCTGCGGAGGGCGGGCGTGCAGCCCGGTTCCGTCGTGTCGGTGTCGGAGTCGCCGGGCGGAGTCCTGGTGGGCAGCAGCGGCGAGGCCGCCGAGCTGGACGCCGAGGTCGCGGCGCACGTCTTCGTGGCGAAGCGCTGACGCCTTCCGATACGTGAGCGAGGGGCGCCCGGCCTGTGCCGTGCGCCCCTCGACCGTTTCCGCCGCCCGCGCGCCCCGATCCTTTTCAGAGGTCCTCAGATGTACGGGGCGAGGACTCCCCACAGCCCGAGCGCGAGGACGCCGAGGGCGGCGAGCGAGCCGAAGGCGTACTGCGCGACCAGGATGGGGAGCCACTTCCGCTGGACGTGACGGCCGGGTTTCCGCGGGTCGTAGACGACGTGGATGTGCGGCGTCGCGTTGCTGGAACCGCGCTGGAGGTACTCGTTGCCGTGGGTGTCGGTGTACTTGTAGAAGTCCGACCGCTTCCCGTTGGCGTAGTGGTCCGCGGTGGCCCGGACGGTGACGCCGCGCCGTTTCAGCACCCAGCGGTCGTGGAGGTGGCGCACGACGGCGAAGACGCCGAGCAGGCCGATGAGCGTCCCGAACCCGGCGAAGAAGGCGATCCAAGCCATCCCGCCGCCGTGGGCGACGGCGGTCCACCACACGTAGCCGGTGTAGGCGGCGACGAAGGCCACGCTCCAGCCGAGCACCGACCACCAGGGAATCGCGCCCGGGTCGTCCTCGACGGTGACCAGGGAGCTGCCGGCCGGATCCCGCTCCGCGGGGAGGGCGGCGTCCAGGGCCGTGTGGAACAACGTGGTCGCGGTCGGGTTGCCGCCCATGACCCGGTGAGGGACGCCGTCGGTCAGGACGACCTTGAGGGACGTCTCGGTGTCCCGCCGGACCTCCTGGATCACCGCGAGGGGGATCTCCTTGCGCGTTTCGGTCGTCGTGATGACGAGCCGGTCGTCTTCGAGGACGGCCGAGTCGGCGCCCTTGGCGAGTATCTGGGGTGACAGCACGCTTCGTGGACCGGCGAGGGCGCGGTCCGGTTGCGCGGATGCGGGTCACGAAGCCGTATCGACCCGGTCGCGCCGACCCGGCCGTAAGACTCAACGGCCCCTCGTGCGCCCCGTTTACGCCGGAATGGTCACGCCCGCGCCCTCGCCGTGCCACGCTGGTACGAGCCGGGCGTGGAGGGGGTGGGGCCATGAGGGGCTGCGGACGACAGAGGGCCCCGGCGCCCTTGGGCGCCGGGGCCTGTCCTCCCCTGTGCTGACCTGGAGCCCCGAGCTCTCAAGGTCAATCCCCTTCGGACCGTTTTTCCCCGAGCGGTCCGCCTCCCGTTCAAGATCTCCCCTCGGCAGCGGGAACCAATCCTTGAGTCCTGTCACTCGAACGAGGGGTGTTGGGTGGCAGAAGCGCATTTTCGAATGCGAGTTCGATAGTCTGGCTGGGTTCGACGGAAAGAGGGGGTGCCAGGGACATGGCGCGACGACTCGACGTCACCGGGGCCGACGGCGTACGGCTGGCGGCCTGGGACTTCACGAACGGCACCGCCCCGCGCTCGGGCCCCGGGGTCTTACTCCTCCACGGCCTCATGGGGCACGCCGCCCACTGGGCCCCCGCCATCAGCCGCCTCACCGGCCGCACCCGCACGGTCGCCCTCGACCAGCGCGGCCACGGCCACAGCGAGCGGCCACCCGGCGGCGTCTTCACCCGCGAGGCGTACGTCGCCGACGCGGCCGCCGCCGTGGAACAACTCGGCCTCGGCCCCGCGACCCTCATCGGCCACTCCATGGGCGCCCTCACCGCCTGGCAACTCGCCGCCGAACGCCCCGACCTGGTCCGCGCCCTCGTCATCTGCGACATGCGCGCCTCGGCGCTCGGAGCCGCCTCCCAGCGCGAGTGGCAGGACTGGTTCCGCCGCTGGCCCACCCCCTTCCCGTCCCTCGACGCCGTCCGCCGCTGGTTCGGCGAGGACGACCCGTGGGTCGAGCGCCCCAACCCCGCCCGCGGCGCCTTCTTCGCCGAGGTGATGGCCCAACACCCCGACGGCTGGCGCCCCGTCTTCGACCCCGCCCACATGCTCACCTCCCGCGAGACCTGGGTCCACGACGCCCACTGGGACTCCCTCGCCGAAGTCCGCTGCCCCACCCTCGTCGTCCGCGGCCTCGACGGCGAGCTCGGCCGCGCCGAAGCCCAGGAGATGGTCCGCGTCCTCCCCCACGGCTCCTACGCCGAAATCCCCGACGCCGGTCACCTCCTCCACTACTCCCACCCCTCCGCCTGGCACACCGCCACCACCCCCTTCCTCACCGGCCTCCTCACCCCCTGACCCCCCACCCCTACCGTCAGCCCTGAGAACAGCGCCCCCGCCCACCCCCGTTGCCGGCATAACGGACGGCACCCACCCCGATACCACCCTCGCCGCGAGCCCAACAGACAGCCCGGCCCACCCCTGTGGGGAGCCCAGCGGGAGGCTCCCCCAGCCCACCCCCGTTGCGGGCACAACGGACGCCGGCCCCCCACCCTCGTCGTGCGCGCAACGGACGCCGCCGCCCCCCCCCGGCCACCTTCGTCGTGCGCGCAACGGACGCCGCCGCCCCCCCCGGCCACCTTCGTCGTGCGCGCAACGGACGCCGCCCACCCCCCCGGCCGCCCTCGTCGTGCGCGCAACGGACGCCGCCCACCCTGCCCACCCTCGTTGTGGGCAATCGTTCCGCTGGGGCGGAACGGGTGGGCACAACGGAACGGCGCCCCCTGCCGGGCCTAGGCTTCCGCGCCCGAACCCGCACCCCGTGCACGGCGCCGTGTCGGTGCGGGCCAGGGCACAAGGGGGCGGAGGCGCCGCCAAGGGCGCCGTCCCGTGTGCCCACCCGTCCCGCCCCAGCGGGACGATTGCCCACACGGAGGTGGGCCGGGCGGCGGGCGCAGCCCGCACGAGGCGCGGGTTCGGACACCGGGGCGCGGGCCCAGGTCCGGGCAACGGGGCCAGGGCACGAGTCCGGACGACGGGGCGCGGGCGCGGGTTCGGACGACGGGGCGCGGGCGCGGGTTCGGACGACGGGGCGCGAGCACGGGTGACAGCGAGGCGCGGGCGCGGGGCCGGGCAACAGGGCGCGGGCACGGGTCCGGACAGCGAGGTGCGGGCGCGGGTCCGGACGACGGGGTGCGGGCGCGGGGCCGGGCAACAGGGTGCGGGCGGGCGCGGGGAGGTAGGGGGGACCCCTGCGGGGGTGGGGGGAGGGGCGCGGTAGCGTCCCTCACACGGCGCGTCGAGCACGGACGTCTCCGCGCCGCCCGAAGGGAACTCGATGCGCATTTCCATCACGCGGCGCCTGGCCGCGGCGGCCACGACGCTGGGCCTCGCCTCGGCCGGCCTCCTGGGCGCGGGCGCCACACCGGCGCAGGCGGCGATCAGCGATTGCCCGTCCGGCTATTTCTGTGCCTGGAAGTCGGACAACGGCACGGGCACGATGTACAAGACGAATGTGAACCAGGCGACGCTCGGGAGCTGGGACAACGCGTTCCGCTCGATCGTGAACCACACGAACAAGTGGCTGTGCCTGTACGACGACGCGAACTACACCGGCTCGCCCGGTGCGACGGTGATTCCGCCGGATCCGGCCGGCACGGAGTGGGGCGGCCCCGGGAGCAACTCGATCAGCTCGCTGAAGTTCGTGCCCACGGAGCGGGAGTGCAGCGGGCTCGCGTACCCGTCGTGGAACGCGGCGACGTCTCCGGCGAAGGCCGGTTTCGGCGATCTCAACGCGGACAAGAAGGCGGATGTCCTCGTCCGGGACGAGGCGGGGCGCCTGTGGTTCCTGCCCGGTGACAACACCGGCCGTCTCGTCGGTACCGGCGGCTGGGGTGTCATGAACGCCCTGACCCGGCACGGTGACTTCACGGGCGACGGCCGCGAGGACGTCATCGCCCGCGAGACCGCCACCGGCAAGCTCTGGCTCTACCCGGGAACCGGGACGGGAACGCTCGGGACCCGCAAGCTGATCGGCTCCGGCGGCTGGAACGCGATGGCCAAGCTCACCGCGTACGGCGACCTGACCGGTGACGGCCGCTCCGACCTGCTTGCCGTCGAGCCCACGACGGGCAAGCTCTGGCTCTACCCCGGCACCTCCGCCGGCACCCTCGGCGCCCGCAAGCTCCTGGGCACCGGCGGTTGGAACGCGATGAACGCGCTCGTCGCCCCCGGTGACATGAACGGCAACGGCACGGCCGACCTCATCACCCGCGAGGCCTCCACGGGCAAGCTCTGGCTCTACCCGGCCACCACCTCCGGCACCTTCGGCCCGCGTGTCCTGATCGGCTCCGGCGGCTGGAACGTCATGGCCGCCTTCCTCGCCCTCGGCGACTTCACCGGCGACGGCCTCAACGACCTCGCGACCGTCACCACCAGCTCGTACGTCGGCGAAGGCTGCCGCGGCGTCGGCTGCCTCGTCCTCTACAGCGGCAAGGGCACCGGCGGCCTCAACCCCGGCTCCCCGGAGAGCCAGGACGTCGACTGGTCCCATCTGCGCGGCACGTTCTGATCGGCACGTTCGGATCGGCACGTTCGGATCAGCACGTTCTGCGCGGCAGGCTCTGAGCTGCACGTTCTGAGCCGTACGTTCTGCGCGGCGGATTCCGCCCCGTAGTGCCGTGAGTGTGAAGTGAGGGCCTCCACCCACCGGGTGGAGGCCCTCACTTCTTCGTGTCGCGGCCAGGAGGGTGCCCCCGGTGGCACAGGCGTTACGGTCTTGCCATGTCCCGATCAGAGAAGACAGACGTGTCCCGGCAGCCCGTCACCGCGGACGACCTGGACCTGGCCGTGCAGCTCGCCCTGGAGGTCCTGCGGGGCGCGCCCCCGGAGGCGTGGGAGGAGAAGGCGGGCTCGCTGGAGTGGGACTGCTGGGAGACCGTGGAGCACCTGAGCGACGACCTGTTCGCGTACGCGGCGCAGCTCGGGCCGAAGGCACCGCCGCTGGACGGGGAAGTGCCGTTCGTGTGGGAGAGCCGCAGGGCCGGCGGGCCGGCGAACGCGATCCACGCGGACCGTACGGCGGGGCCGGCCGGGCTGTTGCAGGTGCTGGACGCGAGCGGCGCGCTGCTGGTCGCGATGGCGCGTACGGCGTCGCCGGAGACACGGGCGTACCACGTGTTCGGCGTCTCGGACCCGGAGGGCTTCGCGGCGATGGGGATCGTGGAGACCGTGGTGCACACGTACGACCTGGCGCAGGGACTGGGGCTCGTGTGGACTCCGCCGGCGGACATCTGCGCGCGGGTGCTGGCCCGGCTGTTCCCCGAGGCGCCGTCCGGCACGGATCCGTGGCCCACGCTGCTGTGGGCGACGGGGCGGGGCGATCTTGAGGGGCGGCCGCGTCCGACCACGTGGCGGTGGGACGGCACACCGCGCGCGTAGGGCGGAATTCCGTTCCGGCGCACGTTTATTGGATTGCCGCCGGTGAAGCCGGTCGGATAGGAAGCCTGCATGCTTACCGGCGGCAAGATCGGGCTCAGGGCCCGGCACGACGAAGACATCCCGATCCTGCGGACCGAGCTGTACGACGACGTGGTCAACGCCGCGCGCGCCGAGGGCGGTCCGTGGCGGCCGATCACGCCGGGCTCGAAGGACCCGCGACTCGTCGTGGACGAGTCCGACCAGCGGAACGTCCCCTTCTCCATCGTGGAGTCGGAAGGCGGCACGCTGATCGGCAGCGCGAACCTGTGGGGCATCGACACCCACAACCGGGGCGCGCACATCGGCCTCGGCCTGCTTCCGTCCGCCCGCGGCAAGGGCTACGGCACGGACGTGGTCGCGACCCTCTGCCACTACGGCTTCGTCGTGCGCGGGCTGCACCGCCTCCAGATCGAAACGCTGTCGGACAACCACGCGATGCTGCGATCGGCCGAGCGCAACGGCTTCGTACGCGAGGGCGTACTGCGCTCGTCGGCCTGGGTGATGGGCGAGTTCCTCGACGAGGTGATCCTCGGGCTGCTTGCCCGGGACTGGAAGCCGACGGCTGCGCACAGCTAGGACGGGATTGCTTGGACCTCTTCGTGTGTGCCGGGTGCGGCACGGAACTGACGGCGCCGGTGGCGCGGGTCGCGCTCCCCGTCCACACCCACTTCGGGGGGTGGGAGGAGCTCCACCCGCCGCTGATGGATCCCGGGACGTACGCCGTCGAACCGCTGCCCACCGGGCCGCCCTGGCGGCTGTGGGAGGACGTCGGGGAGGACGAGGCCGCGCGGCAGGGCGTGTACGCGCCGGTGTACCGGGTCTCGTTCGGCGCGCGGAACAGGATCGTCATCGCCCCCGGCGACTCGCGGTCCATGACGCTGATCCTCGACAAGTGCGACGGCTACTGCATGGGAGTCGACGGCCGGGACGGCCCCAATCTGGCGTGTGAGCAGTGCGGACGTGCGGTGGCGACCCGCATGGACGACTGCGGCATGTGGCAGACGGTCTGGCTGGAGCCCGACGCGGTCGTACGCCGCCCCTCAGGGCTCCCGGCCGTTCCGCCTCCCGACTGGGACGACCTGGAACGCGCGGACCACCGCGTCCCGCCCTTCGAACCCGACGGGTCGTGGAGCCGCCGCTGGGAGGCGGCGCTCGGGGTCGCTCTGGCCCACCTCGTCGCCGTGACCGGCGACCGTCCCGTGACCCTCCCCGCCGGCCCCGTCACCGAGCTGTTCGGCCCCGCCGTCCACCGCTGCCTCCCGGCCGGCCCCGACACCCGCTCCGTAGCCCTGGCCGGTCCGGGCATCCCCACCCCCCACCCCCGCCCCGACGTCCTCCTCGTCCCCCGCCACCCCCTCACGGGCGCCCCTTGGCGCCCACCCGGCGACGAGTCCCCGGTCGTCCCCCTCGACAGCGGCGTCTGGGCCTACCTCGTCCACCCCGGCGAAACCTCCCCCACCCCCGCCACCGGCGTCATCCCACCCGGCGTCCTCCGCGACGACTACACCCTCGTCCCCCACCCCTGGTGCCCCCTCACCCCCCACCGCCACGCCTTCACCTGGACCCTCATCGGCCTCCCCGCCATCCGCGGCCCCCGCCTGAGCAGATACCGCTAGGCGTACGGCCAGGCGTACCGCCAGGCGTACCGCTAGGGGTGCCTTGTCGATGTTGCGGAGAAACGTCATGAGGGGACCGGCAAGGCCGAAGCTTCCGGGGTCGCCGTTCGGGGTCTCGGTCGACGTGCCGACCACCTGCCGACCTGCCAACCTGCCGACGAGTCGACCGGTCTACTCGCGCCGCAGGGTGTACAGCTCCCAGGAGTCGGGGTCGCCCACGAAGACGTACAGCTTGGGGTGTTCGCGGGTGCCGTAGACGCTCCAGCTGTCCATGTCGGCGGGGCAGGAGTCGATGGAGACGGTGACCGTGTGGGGGTCACCGATTGGGTCGAACGCCCAGGTGCCGACGCCGGAGCACTCGCGGATCCGGGGTCCGGACGGGTCGACGGTCTCGTGGAAGTCGAAAGTGTCCACGCGGGACGCCATGGCTTTGCCGTCCGGGCCCAGGGTGAGGGTGCCGCCGTCGCCGTCGGAGTAAGTGCCGGTGAGCTGTTCGGCGTTCAGCCGCGGAGGCTCGTAACCGGCACCGGCGAACAGGGCGATGCCGGCGACGGCCAAGGCGGAGACGACGGCGAGCGTGCCGTATCCCGCCACCCGCCAGAACATCCCGCGACCCGTGAGCGTCCGCCGGTCAGGCAGCAGCAGTCTGCGGGCGATCAGGGCGGGCGCCGTGAGCGCCACCGTCGCCGTGAGCCATCCGACGAGACCCGCCAGGAGCCCGGCCTCCGCGAGGATCGCCAGGACGACGACCGGCGGAGCGGCCGCGAGGGCCGTCGCCGCCGGAACCCACCCCCACGCCTCGCGCCCCGAGAACCTGCGGCCGAGCCAGGCGGCCGAGGCCAGTACGGGCATCACCACGCCGACGGTCAGGAAGGCGCCGAGGACGGCCCAGGCCAGCGCCAGGAAGGGCGCGGCGACGGCCATCACGAGGAAACCCAGCGCGTTGTACGGCAGTTCGGGGCCCTCAAGCGTCCGCTCCCATACCCCGTACGCGATCATCCCGATCGCGGCCTCGACGAACATCACCGAGACGGAGGCCGACACCACGGCGCCGAACCTGTCCTTCGGGCGTGCCTGGACCGGGGCCTGGGGTCGCATCCGTGCCTGCGCCGACACCTCGACAGGAATTTCTGAACGCATTCAAATCCCCTCCGGCCCTCATCATGCACCACGGCGCAGGCATGATCGACCCATGAGTGAGATCGTTCTGATGGCCGACCCCAAGGTCGCCGCCCTGCCCGTCCTGGAGTGCGGCGAACCGCTCGTGGACGTCCGCGACAGCTCGTTGCTCGTCGACACGCGCAAGCAGGATCCGGACCACGCCTACGCCCACCTCCGCCAAGGCGTCCTCGAACGGCTGCTCACCGCCCAGACCCTCCTCCCCGACGGCCTACGCCTCCTCTTCGTCGAGGGCTACAGGCCCCCCTCACTCCAGCGCGCCTACTTCGACGAGTACGCCGCACAACTCCGCTCCACCCACCCCACCTGGTCCGACGACCGCCTCCACACCGCCACCAGCCGCTACGTCTCACCCCCCTCCATCGCCCCCCACAGCGCCGGCGCCGCCGTCGACCTCACCCTCGCCGACCCCTCCGGCCGCGAACTCGACCTCGGCACCCCCCTCAACGCCGACCCCGAGGAAAGCGACGGCGCCTGCTACACCCACGCCCCCCACATCACCCCCCAAGCCCGCGCCCACCGCTCCCTCCTCTCCACCGCCCTCACCACCGCCGGCCTCGTCAACTACCCCACCGAGTGGTGGCACTGGTCCTACGGCGACCGCTACTGGGCCCTGACAACCGCCGCCCCTTCCGCCCTCTACGGCCCGAGGGAACTGACGCGGGGCGGATGACAGGACCTGGGGGGTATCGGGTCGATTGGTCGGTTGGGTGGGTGGTTGGGCACGCCCGACGTGCCCTGAAGCTCACTTCGGTAGTCGTGTGCGGGCTGCGGGGCTGAGGGTGCTTGGCCTGGTACCTGCGTGCGGCCTGTGGGGTTGAAGGGGCTTGGCCTGGTGCCTGCGTGCGGCTCGTGCGCCTTGTGGGTGCAACGGACGGTGCCTGCCCCGCTCGCCCCCGTGGTGGGGCCTGGGACGTCACCCCCCTCGTCCACCCCCGTTGTGGGCATTCGTTCCGCCAGGGGCGGAACGGGTGGGCACAACGGACGGCGCCCCTTGCCGGGCCTAGGCTTCCGCGCCTGAACCCGCACCACAGGTACGGCGCACATGGGGTGCGGGGCCAGGCACATGGGGGCGAGGCGCCGCCGAGGGCGCCGTCCCGTGTGCCCACCCGTCCCGCCCCAGCGGGACGATTGCCCACACGGGGCGGGGCGGGCGGATGGCGCGTCCCGCACGAGGCGCGGGCGGGCACGGCAGGCTGGCGGCGGCTTCGGGCGCAGCCCACACGACGCGCGCGCGGGTCACACGTGAACGACGGGCGCGCGGGCGCACCCCGCACGAGGCGGGGTCGCGGGTACGGCCCGCACGCCGGGTTGGTCGGGCGTACGGGCGCAGCTCACGTGACGGGTTCGGCCGGCGTGTGGACGCCGTCCACGCGGGCGGGCCGTGCGACGGCGGTGGCGCAGCTCACGAGGCCGGGCCGGCCGTGCGGCAGCGTGGGCATGGCTCACGAGAGGGCCGTGGGACAGCGCGGGCGCGGCTCATGCAGGCGGCCCCTACGACGGCGCGAGTGCGGCTCGCAGAGTGGTTCAGGCGGGTATGGGCTGAAGTCACACGGGCCGGCCGTAGACAGCAGGGTGCGAGCAGGTCCTTCGGTGGGGCGGGCGTAGCTCGCACAGTGGTTCAGGCGGGTACGGGCTGAAGTCACGCGGGCCGGCCGTAGACAACTAGGGCGCGAGCGGGTCCTACGGCGGCGCGGGCGCAGCTCGCACAGCGGTTCAGTCGGTACGGGCTGAAGTCGCGCGGGCGGGCTGTACAACTGCATGGGCCCGGATCACGCGGGCGGACTTTACGGCGGCGCAGGCGCAGCGCCCACACAGCGGGTACGGCCGAGGCCACTCGGGCGGTCCGGGCGACAGCACGGGCGCGGCTCACGCCGGCGGGCCGCCTATGACGCTACGGGCGCAGCTCGCGTCGCGGACCGTGCGGCGGCGAGGCGCAGGCAGTGCGGGACGTACAGGAGCCGGGTCAGGGGTGGAGGCCCACGTGGCTCGGCTCACGGGGTGGAGGTCCACGTGGCTCGGCTCACGGGGTGGAGGTCCACGTGGCTCGGCTCACGGGGTGGAGGTCCACGTGGTTCGGCTCACGGGGTGGAGGTCCACGTGGCTCGGCTCACGGGGTGGAGGTCCACGTGGTTCGGCTCACGGGGTGGAGGTCCACGTGGCTCGGCTCACGGGGTGGAGGTCCACGGGGCTCGGCTCACAGGGTGGAGGTCCACGGAGGTCCACGTGGCTCGGCTCACGGGGTGGAGGTCCACGTGGCTCGGCTCACGGGGTGGAGGTCCACGTGGTTCGGCTCACGGGGTGGAGGTCCACGTGGCTCGGCTCACAGGGTGGAGGTCCACGTGGCTCGGCTCACAGGGTGGAGGTCCACGGAGGTCCACTTGGCTCGGCTCACTGCGTGGAGGCCCATGTCGCGCGGGTCAGGCGCCAGACCTGGTCGTTGCCGGTTTCGGCGGGGGCGGTGGGGGTGTGGGGGCGGTGGAGGTGGGGGGTGAAGCCGAGGCGGGTGGGGACGGCGGCGCTGGGGTGGTTGGCGGAGTCGTGGACGATTTCGATGGCGTGGATGGTGGGGAGGCGGAAGGCCTGGGAGGTGAGGGCGCGGGCGGCGCGGGTGGCGATGCCGAGGCCGGTGGCGCCGGGGTGGAGCCAGTAGCCGATTTCGAGGGTGTCGGCAGGGGTGTTCTCGTCGTGGCGGTGCAGTCCGCAGCTGCCGACGATGGCGCCGTCGAGGAGGATCGCGTAGCTGTACTGCTCGCCGTCGGCCCAGAGTTGGGCGCGGCCGGCGAGGAATGCGGTGGTCTGGGCGAGGCTGTGTTCGGAGGCCCAGGGCATCCAGGGCCGCAGGTGCTCCAGCGACTCCTCGATGACTCGGAAGAACTCCGGAAGGTCCGCCTCGCCCTCGAACGCGCGCAGCGTCAGACCGCCGTCGAGCTCGATACGGGCCTGAGGCAGGGCCTGTGACTCGTGCTGGAGCCCGGGCTCGCTCTTGGGCCGCGACTCCGTGTCGAGCCGGGACTCGTGCGGGAGCCGCGACTCCGGCTGGGACGGCGACTCGGGCTGCGGCTGCGGAAATTCCATGCGGCGAGGATGGTTCGGGTGGTTGTCGAGCCGCAAGGGGTTTCCGTCAGGCCGGGAAGCGGGCCGGGGGAATGCGTGCTCACGGATGCGCTTCCGGCCGCGGCCCCCGATGGGGGCCCGGATACGGATGCCTCTGCCGCCGCCCCCGTGTTGAAGTCGTTCAGGCCTTCCCCCGAGTCCCCGGCGCGCGCTCGTGATCGTATGGCCCGAGACGCGGCGCCGAAGGTGCACTGCCGGAGACGGCTGACCTAAGCGGCCGCGAGACGAGGGTCGCCGAGCCCCGGCCGAGGGCGGGCCGCGTCGGGCGCCGGGTCGCGGCTGAAGGGCCGCCGGAAACGGGACGGGTAGGACGGGTGAGGGCATGGACGTACACGTCGACGAGGGGCTGATCCGTGGGCTGCTTCGGGAGCAGCACCCGGATCTGGCGGAGCTGTCCATTCGGGAGGTGCCGGGTGGCTGGGACAATCAAATGTGGCGGGTGGGGGAGGAGTTGGCCGTGCGGATGCCGCGTACGGAGCGGGCCCCGGAGCTGCTGCGCAAGGAGTTCCGGTGGCTGCCCCTTCTCGCGCCGGCGCTTCCGCTGCCGGTGCCCGTTCCCGTACGGACGGGGGAGCCGTCGGCGCGATTTCCGCGGTTCTGGACGGTGGCCCGGTGGGTTGCGGGCGAACCCGCCGACGCCGTGCCCGTCACGCGGGGCGGGCACGCGGCCGAGGTCTTGGGTGGCTTCCTGCGGATCCTGCATCGTGAGGCGCCCGAGGAGGCGCCCGTCAACCCGCATCGGGGGGTGCCCTTGTCCGCCCATGCGGACGGGTTCGAGGAGGGGCTGCGGCTCCTGGCCGAGTTCGCCGACGCGGCGGCCGTACGGCGTGTGTGGGAGGACGCCCTCGCCGCGCCCGAGGCGCGGGGAACGCCGGTGTGGCTGCACGGTGACCTGCACCCGGCGAACGTCGTCGTGACCGACGGCAGGCTCTCCGGGGTCCTCGACTTCGGCGAACTCTGCTCCGGCGATCCGGCCACGGACCTCTCGGCCGCGTGGCTGCTCCTCCCCGCCGGCGCGGCCCCGCGCTTCTTCGAGGCGTACGGCGACCGCGACCGCGACGGCGACGGCGACGGCGACGTCGGCGTCGGCGTCGGCGACGTGGACGAGGCCACTGTCCGCCGGGCCCGGGGCTGGGCCCTCCTCCGTGCCGCCGGGCTCATCGACATCGGCCGTGCCGGGGACCAGGGCCTGCCGGGCGGCAAACCGACGTGGGGACCGGCGGGCAGGGCGGCACTCGCGCGCGTACTGGCGGACGGGTAAGGATCCACCCGTGGGACCCATCCCGCGGCCCCCTTCGGAAACCCCCTGCGGAAACCCCCCTGCGGGGCCCCACCCTCGGGTCGGCCCCTGCGGAATCCCCTCCGCGAACCCCTGATCGCTCCTCGGGACCCCCGTGATCGCTCCTCGGGACCCCTTCGGGACCCCGCGGGCCCCCGCGTCACCGGACGACGTCGAAGACGTTCTTCTGCAGGCCGTTGGCGTACGCCTCGTGCTCGACCAGCTTCAGCTTCTGGGTGTCCTTGTCCGTGGTGCTGAACAGGCGCTTGCCGGCGCCGAGGAGGAGCGGGAAGACGAGCAGGTGGTAGCGGTCGATCAGGCCGGCGTCGGAGAGGCTGTGGTTGAGGGCGGCGCTGCCGTGGACGATGATCGGGCCGCCTTCGGTCTCCTTGAGGGCGGCGACGTCGTCGAGGGAGCGCAGGATGGTGGTGTCGCCCCAGTTCGACACGAGGTCGGCGTCGGTGAGCGTGGTGGAGACGACGTACTTGGGCATCGCCTTGTAGTCGGCGAAGTCCGCCATGTCCGGCCAGACGGGGCTGAACGCCTCGTAGCTCGTGCGGCCCAGCAGCATCGCGGCGGATTCCTTCTGCTCGCGGGCCTTGATGTCGAAGGCCTCGGCGACGAAGTCGACGTCCTTGAAGGTCCAGCCGGAGTTGCGGTAGCCGGGCTCGCCGCCCGGGCCTTCCACGACGCCGTCGAGCGAGATGAAGGCGGTGCTGATCAGGGTGCGCATCGGGGGTTCCTTCGTCGTGGGTCGTCGTTGCTTCATTGGATAGGACGGAGTTGCCCGGGCGAACTCATCGGTGTCGGGCGGGTCTTCTCGAAAGTCTTCCCGAGGTCGCGGCGGCGCGAGCGGCTACAGCTCGGTCACAGCTCCGGTCGGGCGTCGGGGATTTCGGCTCCGGCACGGAGGATGAGGTTCATGCGCCGTCATCGTTCCCGTACAGCCGCCATCGGTTCGCTCGTGTGCGTCGCCCTCGCCGTGCTGGTCGGTGGTTACGCCGTCGCCGACGGCGGCGAACCGCGCGACACCATGCGGTACTGCCCGAGCCCGGAGGAGCCGAGGCTTCCGCCGGGTACGCCGTGCATCTCGCAGGACCCGAACGAGAAGTACCGGGAGAACCACGCGTTCCAGCAGGAGATGGAGATCACCGAGGAGCAGCGCGCCGGTGCGCGGGGCGAGGCCGAGGCCCTCGTCGAGGCCCTGCGGGGGCTGGAGGAAAGCAAGCGGGCCGACGAGACGGATGTCCGGGCGGCGGCCGCCACGGCCCTCGGCCTGGCACCGGACAGGATCGAGTACCGGCCGGAGGGCCGGGCGGGCTCCCTCGTCGGCGGCGGCCACGGCAAGGTCTGCGTCATCGGCCGCATCGACGAGCGCGGGGGAGGCGCCACGGCCGAGGTCACGGGACGCACCTTGGACGGTACGTGCCTTCCGGGCCTCGGGGGGCACTGAGCGCCCGCGTCGCCGGCACCCGATCCACTCCGGGCAGTACGCCGAGGGCCCCCCGGGTACGCCGAGGGTCCGCCCCTAGTAAGGGGCCCGCCCCGGTACGCCGATGGCCCGCTCGGACACGTGAGCGGGCCATCGGAGCACGGAGCACGGAGCCGTACGGAGGGACGGAACCGGGCGCGGGGCGCCGGGCGGGGGCGTGTCAGCCCTTGCTGACCGCGGCCAGGATTTCCGGTAGGCGCTCGGCCGTGCGGGGGGCGGCCAGTTTCAGGCCCGCGAGGACGAGGAGTCCGCCGTAGAGGGTGCCGAGGGGGAGGACGAGCCAGAGGAGGGACTGGTGGTCGGAGAGGTGGAGGTAGACGGTCGCGGCGATGAGGGGGGCGCAGAGGAGGCCGCCCGCGATCATGCCGCCGAGGATCGACATCCAGGCGAGGGCGCCTTGGCCGGGGGCGACGTTCTTGTAGCCGCTGTCCTGGGGGATGGAGTAGGGGAAGGTCGCCGAGGTGACCGCGCCGGTGCCCATCATGGCGCCGAGCAGGGCGAAGGCGAGGCCGAGGGCCTCGGGGAGCCGTGACCAGTCGCCGAGGACGCCGGCGGTGACGGCGGTGACGAGGGCGGTGTACGGCAGGGTGATGGTGAGCATGGCCAGGGCGCGGGAGCGGAGTTCGGCGTAGGCGTCGGCGCTCGTCGAGATGGTCTGCGCGACCATCCAGAAGCCCGAGCCGTCTTGGCCGAACTGGTTGTACATCAGCATCCCGAGCATGCCGGACGCGAAGCAGGCGAAGTAGATCGAGCCGACGCCCTGGAAGGCGTTGAAGAGCGGGACGATCAGGCCGATGGCGAGCGAGGTCACCCAGGAGGCCTTCGTCTTCGGGTCGCGCCAGATGTAGCGCAGGCTGCGGTCCATGACGGCGCCCGTGCGGCCGCCCGGCAGGAGCCGCCCGAGCCGGCCTGTACCGTCGGCCTTCTCGCGGACGCCCGCGTCGGCGGCCGCGCCGATGGTGGAGCCGTCGGGTTCGACCATCAGCCGTACGAGGCTCCGCTGCCACCAGTGGACGAGCCCGGCGAGCGCGGCCGCCGTGAGGAGCAGCCGGGCCGCCGCCACCGCGTAGTCGCCGGTGCTCGCCGCGTCCACGGCGCCGATCGCGGCGGCCGGCGGCAGCCAGCCGACGACGGCCGTCGCGGGTTCGAGCGACTCCAGGCCGCCGGCCTGGCCGAGGCGCTGGGCGCCGAAGTTCACGAGCTGCATGCCGACCGCGATGACCAGGCCGCTGAGCAGGGCCAGGTCACGGCCCTTGCGGGAGGTGAGCAGCCGGACGTTGGCGGCGGCCACGGCCCGGGACAGGGCCACGCACGTCACCGCCGAGAGCGGGACGGCGAGGACGGCGAGGACGGTCGCGGCGGCGCCGTGCGCGACGGCCAGGGCGGCGCCCAGGACCAGGATCAGGGTGAGGGCCGGCCCGATGCCCACGAGCGAGGCCACGAGCAGGGCCCGGACCAGCGGCCGGGGCCGCAGCGGCAGCATCACGAGCCGGGACGGGTCGAGGGTCTCGTCGCCGCTCGGGATGAACAGCGGCATCACCGTCCACGCGAGCGCGAGGAACCCGGTGACGAGGATCGCGATGCTGTCGGCGTTCGCACTGCCCCGCATCAGGACGAAGGCCAGGAGTATCGCCGCGGCGAACACGGTGCCGAAGACGATCGTGGAGACGTACGCGGCGGTCCGCCCGCCCGACTGCCGCAGCCCGTTGCGCAGCAGCGACAGCTTGAGCCGTACGAAGACCGACGTGAGCGACGGTACGGGTGCGGCGGGGGGTACGGAGGGGGCGGGGGATACGGGGGGAGTGGTCGAGGTGCCGGCGCTCATCCCTCGGCCCCGTTCGCGTCGCTCGTGGCGCCGGTGGCGCCGGTGGAGCCCGTGCCGCTCGCGGCGCCGGTCACACTCGTACCGCCCGCCGAACCGGTCACACCCGTACCGCCCGAGGCGCCGGTGACTCCCGTACCGCCCGAAGCGCCCGAAGCGCCCGTACCGCCCGCACCGCCCGTCGAGCCCGGCCCCGTACCGCCGCCCAGCCAGTCCAGCGAATCCCCGGCCGCCGTGCGGCCGTTCGCGCCGACGAGCTCAAGGAACGCGGCCTGGAGCGAGGGTGCGGTGCCCCGCACCTCGGCCAGGGGGCCCTGGGCGCGGATCCGGCCGGCGGCCATGACGGCGACCCAGTCGCAGAGCGACTCGACGAGCTCCATCACGTGGCTGGAGAAGACGACGGTGGCGCCGGAGGAGGTGTACCGCTCGAGGACGCCGCGGATGGTCTGGGCGGAGACCGGGTCGACGCCTTCGAAGGGCTCGTCGAGGAAGAGGACCTCGGGGTTGTGGAGGAGCGCGGCGGCGAGGCCGATCTTCTTGCGCATGCCGGTCGAGTAGTCGACGACCAGTTTGTTCTGCGAACCCGTCAGGTCGAGTACGTCGAGGAGTTGCGCGGCCCGCTTGTCGACCTCGGAACCGGGCAGCCCCCGCAGCCGCCCGCTGTACGCGAGGAGTTCGCGGCCGGAGAGCCGCTCGAACATGCGCAGGCCCTCGGGGAGGATGCCGATGCGCGCCTTGACCTCGGCGACCGACTCGGGGTCGGCCCAGACGTCGTGCCCGGCGACCAGGATGCGTCCGTGGTCGGGACGGAGCAGGCCGGTGATCATGGAGAGGGTGGTGGTCTTGCCGGCCCCGTTGGGCCCGACGAGCCCGATGAACTTCCCCGCGGGCAGGACGAGATCGATGCCGTTCACGGCGATCTGCTGGCCGAAACGCTTCCACAGGCCCTCGATACGCACCGCGGGCACCGCACCGGCAGCCGGTGCGGTGCCCGGTGCGGCACCCGTATTGTCGAACGCTCCGTCAAATGCCTGGTCAGGCATGTACGTCAACCCTTCGGTCGTCCCCGTCATCCTTACGGGCACCACCCTAAGGGCGAGGCCGAGCGGCCCCCAGGGTCACGACGTGCGGCTCCTGGCCTCCGCCGCTTCCCGGCCACACGCGTACGCGAGGGCGCTGATCAACTCCTCGGCGTCCGGGAGCCAGCGGTTCGCCGGGGTGGGGCGGCGCGCCCACTGCACCGCGCCGCAGCCGCCGATGCGGGTCGGCGGGGCCGCCACGTAATGCCCCTCGCCGCGCGTCGTGAGGTCGATGGCGGCCGGCGTCCAGCCCAGCTTGCGGACCAGGTCGGGCACCTTGGCGGCGGCGCCCGGCAGCACGAAGAAGTACATCCGGCGGTCCGGGGTGCAGGTCACCGGGCCGAGCGTCAGCTCCATCCGCTCCATGCGGGCCAGCGCGAGGAATCCGGCGGACTCGGCCACCTCGATGGCGTCGAAGGTCCGGCCGGTCGGCAGCAGGATCGACGCCTTCGGCGTCTTCGACCACATGCGCCGCGCCCCGACCCCGCTCCCGGTGGCCTGGGTCGACCAGTCGGGCTTGACCGCGTGGGCGCCGGGGACGGCGCACGCCTCCGCGCCGCAGGAGCAGCGCTCCCTGCCCTCGACGGCCTCAAGCCAGGTCCCGGGGAACACGTCCCAGTGCCGCTCTTCCGCGTACCGCACGGCGCTGTCCAGTAGCTGCTCGCCTCGCTGCTGGGGGATCTGTGCGGCTTCCGTGACTCCGATGGTCTCTTCCACGGTGAACACAACTGCCCCCGCCACCTGGGGTTACGGGCGCGGCGGCGGGCGTGTTGACGCATCGATCCTGCATGCGGGGCGCATGGGTGCACTCGCGGGGGCGCGCGGAGGGCCGGGGAGCGGGGGTGGGTACGCACAGGTGGGGACGTCGGTGGCGGGATGGCTTCATCCTCGCGGCGGACGTGTCCGGTTTCGCGTGTTCACATCGGCATTGACCGGATATCCACCGGGCAGTGATCACTCCTCCGGTGATCACCGCACGGCCTCAGGGGGTACTCATGGCAGCCAGGCCACTCGTTCCGCGTCAGCTCAACGAACGGCTCCAGGCGCTCATCCAGGAGGCGGCCTGCTCCAACGCCGGCCTCGCCCGCAGGGTCAACATGGTCGGCGCGGAGCGCGGACTCGACCTGCGGTACGACAAGACGTCCGTGGCGCGCTGGCTGCGGGGGCAGCAGCCGCGCGGCCGGGCGCCGGGGATCATCGCGGAGGCCCTGGGCCGCAAGCTGGGGCGCACGGTCACGATCGACGAGGTCGGCATGGCCAACGGCCGGAACCTCGCCGCCGGGGTGGGCCTCCAGTTCGCGCCGACCGTGCCCGGGGCGATCGAGCAGGTCTGCGAGCTGTGGCGCAGCGACGTGGGCCGCCGGGACTTCCTCTCGGGTTCCGCGGTGGCGGCCTCCGCGCTCGTCGAACCCAGCAGGGACTGGCTGATCACGGTCCCCGACCCGCACGTGGCCCGGCTCGCCGGCGCCCGCGTCGGGGTCGCGGACGTGGCCGCCGTACGGGAGATGACGAGCGCGCTCGTCGACCTCGACCGGCGGTTCGGCAGCGGGCACGTCCGGCCGGTGGTCGTCCACTACCTCAACAGCGTCGTGTCGGGGATGCTGTCCGGCTCGTACCGGGAGGCCGTCGGCCGGCAGCTGTTCGCCGCGGTGTCGCGACTCACCGAGCTCGCCGGGTACATGGCGGTCGACACGGGCGAACCGGGCCTGGCCCAGCGCTACTACATCCAGGCGCTGCGCCTCGCGCAGGCCGCCGGCGACCGGGGCTACGGCGGATACGTCCTGGCCGCGTCGATGAGTCATCTCGCCGCCCAGCTCGGAAACCCCCGGGAGATCGCCCAGTTGGCGCGGGCCGCGCAGGAGGGGGCGCGCGGGAAGGTGCCGCCGCGGGCCGAGGCGATGTTCTTCGCGGCCGAGGCGCGCGGCCACGCCCTGCTCGGCGACGTCGGCGCCTTCGAGGCGGCGGCCGGCCGGGCCGTACGGGCGCTGGAGCAGGCCGATCCGGAGGCGGGCGACGACCCGGTGTGGATCGCCCACTTCGACCACGCCTACCTGGCGGACGAACTGGCGCACTGCCACCGGGACCTGGGGCAGGCGGACGCGGCGGCGCGGGCGGCGGAGGAGTCGATCGCCGGGCACCCGGAGACCCGCACGCGGCGGCGCGCCATCGGCCTCGCGCTCCTCGCGTCGGCGCGCGTCCAGCAGCGCGAGATCGAGCAGGCCTGCCGCACGGGGACGCGCGCCCTCGAACTGCTCGGCACGCTGCGGTCGTCACGGGGCGCGGAATACCTGGAGGACCTGAGGGAGCGCCTGGAGCCGTACGCGGGGGAGGCGGTGGTGCGGGAGTTCGGGGCGCGGATGGATCTCGCGGCGGCGTAGGCGGTGTGTCGCCGCGCCGCTCAGGCGGGCTCGTGGGCCGGGGAGTCGATTCCGCCGTGGCGCGAGAAGACCGCGCGGGAGGAAGGTGCGAGGAGGCCGCGCGAGTGAGTCGCGCGAGGAGGCCGCACGACGAGGCCGTGGGGGAAGGAGGCGCGAGGAGGTCGCGCGAGAAGGTTGTGTAACCGGGCTCACACGTGTGTGCGGAGGCCCGGGCGCACCCGGTAGCGTGAGCCGACGATTCCATAGGTTTATCAGTAGGAGTCCCGGTGACGCAGAACGGACAGGGTCCGGAGCCGCAGTACCCGGCGGTGCCCCCCGCGCACGACGGTGCCCACGGGGGAACGCAGCCGTGGGGCGGCGCCTGGGGTCCCGCCGGCGGTCAGCCGGGCGGGCAGCCGCTGCCGCCCGCGCAGCCACTGCCCCCGGAGGCGGCGCCGGGTGCCGCGGACATGCAGTCGACGCAGTACCTTTCGCCGATCCCGCCGCAGCAGGGGTCCCAGACGCAGCAGGGGTCCCACACGCAGCAGGCGTCCCAGACGCCGCAGGCTCCCCAGCCCTTCCCGCAGCAGGCGCAGGCGCAGCCCGGGTACGGCTACCCGCACCCCGGCGGCCCGGCCGCCGGCGACATGCAGGCGACCCAGCACATCGCGCCGGTCCCGGGCGCGATGCCGCCGGTGCAGGCGCAGCAGCCCGGCTACGGGTACCCGCCGCCGGCCGCGCAGGCCGCCGGCGACATGCAGGCCACGCAGTTCATCGCCCCGGTGCCGCCGCAGCAGGGCGCGGGCTCGGCGACCCAGTTCCTCGGCACGGGCCCGCTCCCGCAGCAGGGCGCCGGGCAGGGCGGTGGGCCCGCGGGGGCGTCGGACGCGACCCGGTTCATCGCCCCCGTACCGGGGCAGGGGTCCGGTGAGCGGCAGCCTCCCGCGGAGTTCGACAGCCTCTTCCGCACCGAAGCGCCGCAGGCGCCCAGGGCGCCGCAGCACCCCCAGCCGACCCAGGGCTACCAGCAGCAGCCGGCCCCGCCCGCCTACCAGCAGCAGCCCCCGCAGCAGGGCTTCCAGCCTCCGCAGCCGCCGCAGTCCCAGCAGTACGGCTACGAGGACGCCTACTACGACGACGAGCCCGCGCCGCGCCGCAAGTCGCCGGTCGCGCTGATCGCCGCCGTCGTCATCGGCTGCGCGGTCGTCGGCCTCGGCGCGGGCGCGCTGCTCAGTGGCGGGGACGAGGAGAAGGACCCCAAGGGGGGCGGCCAGAACGTGGCGGCGACCTCCGCCGCGCCCTCCACCGGAGCGCCCGCGGAGAAGCCGGCCGATCCGGCGGAGGCGCAGGCGCGGGAACTGAGCAGTCTCCTCGCGACCAGCAGCAGCAGCCGCGACACGGTGATCGGCTCCGTCGAGTCCATCAAGCAGTGCAAGAACCTCGACAAGGCTGCCACCGACCTGCGGGGAGCCGCCGAGCAGCGCCGCGGCCTGGTGACCAAGCTCCAGTCGCTCTCGGTCGACCAGATCCCGGACAACACCGCGCTGACGGCGGCCCTCACCAAGGCCTGGCAGGCGTCGGCGTCGGCCGACGACCACTACGCGGCCTGGGCCGACCAGATGAAGTCCAAGAAGGCCTGCAAGGGCGGCAAGGCCCGCTCGACCGACCAGCTGGTCGCGGCGAACGCCAAGAGCGGCGAGGCCACCACCGCCAAGAAGAAGGCGGCCGGGCTGTGGAACCCGACCGCCGCGAAGTACGGACTGGAGAAGCGGACCTACTCGCAGCTGTAGGGGCTCGGCGGCTCAGGGGGCGCTGAGGACGGTCTCGCCGACGTCGACGAAGCCGGGCTTCTGCGCCACGAGGCGTCCCTGGCGGACCACCTGGAACGTCACCTCGTGGTTGACGATCCGGGGGAAGCCGGGGGCGCCGAGCAGGTCCTCGTACTTCCAGCGCAGGACGGGCGTCAGGCCGCCGGTGTCGATGCGCGCGCCCCGGTCGAGGGCGTGGCTGATCTTCGCGGCCGTGACCGTGTCCGTGTCGAGGCCCTCGACGACCTCCCTGAGGACCGTGTAGGCGATCCAGGTGGTCTGGACGCCGGCGTCGGCCGGGTCGACCCGGTTGTCGGCGAACGCGTGCTCCTGGATGACCTTGCGCATCGGCGCCCAGCTCTTGTCGGAGGCTTCCGGGTACCAGCCGGTGACGTACGCGCCCTCGAAGGGGCTGTGGGCGCCGCCGGTGCGGTCGATCACGGGCTGGCCGACGCTGCCGAGGACCGACGAGATGCGGACGGCGGCCTCGTCCCCGCCCTTCGCGTCGTCGCGCCGCCCGCCGTCCGGCAGGCGGCGGAAGGAGTCGAAGAAGGTCTGGGTGCGCTCGCCGAGCACGGCGGTGACGCAGCCGTCCTCGTGGCCGGCCTTGGTACGGGCCCGGTCCGCCTGCTGCGAGTACTCGGCGGCGTCCTCCATGGCCGGGATGTCGACCGCGCTGCGGTGACTGGCCTTGCGGAGGCCGGAGTTGAGGAGCCCGGGCAGCTTGTCCCCGGCGATGGTGTCGGGCCGGACGAGCGAGACCTTCCGGCACGACTCGGCGAGCTGCATGCCGTGCCCGGCGATCAGGGAGGCCTGACCGCCGTTGACGGGGTACGAGAGCGGGCTGGTGAACTCGTCCTCGGAGATGCCGTAGCCGCCGATGTACGGGATGCCGGCGGCCTCGAGGGGGGCCATGAAGGCGCGGCCGTTCTGGCTGTACGAGCCGACGACCGCGACCGCGTTCTCGCGGACGGCCCGGCGGGCGCAGTCGGCGGCGCCGGCGGAGGTGTTCTGTTCGTTGCAGGTGAGGACCCTGAGTTCGTGGCCGTCGAGGCCGCCCTGGGAGTTGACCCACCGGGCGTAGGCCTGCGCCATGGCGGGCATTCCGGGCATGTTGGTCGCTCGGGTCTGGTCGGGAGCCCAGGTCATCACCGTGAGGGGCTCCCTGGAGCCCCCCGTGGCCCCAGGGAGCACGCCGCACCCGGTGAGCAGCGACGCTCCGGTCGCCGCGGTCGTGA
The DNA here is from genome assembly GCF_040815545.1 of Streptomyces sp. LMG1-1-1.1. NCBI lineage: Bacteria > Bacillati > Actinomycetota > Actinomycetes > Kitasatosporales > Streptomycetaceae > Streptomyces > Streptomyces sp. LMG1-1-1.1. Next base: position 87,394 of record NZ_JBFPNH010000065.1, read on the forward strand.
CGTACGCGAGGAGTGAGGTCAGTCGCCTACCGGTCATGGGCATGCACATTTCCGCCTCACGGGTAACGCGGGAGTGAGCACGGTTCAACGATGGGTGACGTGAAGGTGAATTACGGGGGTCAGGCCGGAATGAGGAGGGGGTGAGTCCGCTTATGCCGCAAGGGAACGTACGATCGAAACGTGTCCAGTCCAGTCTCCGGTTCGGTTAACTCTTCCCGTCGCGGCCGTCGCTCCTCCACCATGGGCGACATGCCGCTCAACGACATGCCGTGGTGGCGCTGGCGCATCAACGTGCGCTCGGCGCTGCACATGCTCTCCGACCCCGGGTTCCACGAGACGACCTGGCTGGCCGGCCTCGACGGGTACGGCGACGTCACCGACGCCGTCTACCGCCTGGTCGAGGACACCTGGCTCGACAACTGGTCCGCCGAGAAATACGTCGGCGCCGTCTTCCGGGACACCGGCGAGGCCGCCCTCGTCGACGTCGCCGTCCTCCGGGTCCTCCGGATCATGCACCAGGTCGGCCCCGACGCCCCCGTCTCCGCCTACCTCGAACACCACGGCTGGCCCGAAGCCGTACGCGCCGCCCGCGAGGCACACGTACGGATGGCACAGGCCGACGGCGAGGACCCCGACGCGCCCCCGCGCACCCTCGACGTCCTCCGCATCATGACCCGCTCCTGACCCGCTGCCGTCCGGCTCGCGCACCGCTCGCGCCCCGGCTCGCGCACCGCCCGCGCGGTGCTCGCGAACCGTCCGCGAACCGTTCCGCCTGACGGACACCGGGTCACCCGGCGCACCCCGGTGTGGCAGGCTGCCGGAATGACCGATCAGTACGTCCTCACCCTCTCGTGCCCCGACAAGCAGGGCATCGTGCACGCCGTGTCGAGCTACCTCTTCATCACCGGGTGCAACATCGAGGACAGCCAGCAGTTCGGAGACCGGGACACAGGGCTCTTCTTCATGCGCGTCCACTTCTCCGCCGAGGCGCCGGTGAACGTGGACAAGCTGCGGGCCAGCTTCGCGGCGGTCGGCGACGCCTACGAGATGGACTGGCAGATCAACCGCGCCGACCAGCCCATGCGGGTCGTGCTCATGGTCTCCAAGTTCGGGCACTGCCTGAACGACCTGCTGTTCCGCTCCCGCATCGGCGCGCTGCCCGTCGAGATCGTCGCCGTCGTCTCCAACCACACCGACTTCGAGGAACTCGTCGGCTCCTACGGGCTGCCCTTCCGGCACATCCCCGTCACCAAGGACACCAAGGCCGCCGCCGAAGCCGAGCTCCTCGAACTCGTCCGCGAACAGAACGTCGAGCTCGTCGTCCTCGCCCGCTACATGCAGGTGCTCTCCGACGACCTCTGCAAGCAGCTGTCCGGCCGGATCATCAACATCCACCACTCCTTCCTCCCCAGCTTCAAGGGCGCCAAGCCGTACCACCAGGCCCACGCCCGCGGCGTCAAGCTCATCGGTGCCACCGCGCACTACGTCACCGCCGACCTCGACGAAGGCCCGATCATCGAGCAGGAAGTCGAGCGCGTCGGCCACGAAGTCACTCCCGACCAGCTCGTCGCCGTCGGGCGCGACGTCGAATGCCAGGCGCTCGCCCGCGCCGTCAAATGGCACGCCGAACGCCGCATCCTCCTCAACGGCCGCCGCACCGTCGTCTTCGCCTGACCGCCCCGGGCCCGGGTCGGCACCGCCCCCAGCGGGACGTTGCCCACGACGAGGGGCGGCACGGCTGGGTTGTCCGCGACGGGCGGCGGGCGACGGGCGGCGGGCGGCGGGTGGTGGGTGGGGTTAGAGGCGGCTGAGGGAGGCGGCGGCGGAGAGGACGTCGCGGATGGCTTCGCGGTCGCCGTCTTGGCCGGCCGCGGCTTCGTCGGGGGAGATGTGGCCGGCGACGAGCTGGCAGAACTCGACGCCGTCCATGGCGACCTGGGCGACGGCTTGGTCGGGGGAGCCGATGGCGGCGGGGGAGTCGAGGGGGATGTACCAGTGGCCACCGCCGGCGCCCTCGACTTCGAGGTGGAGGGAACGGCCGGGCGTGCCCGCGGCGACGAGGTGGCGGGCCGGCGAGGCGAGGCCGGTGCGGCGGCGGGCGGCGAGGGCCGCGGGGAGGAGCCGGGCGGCGAGGTCGATCATGCCGTGGAGGTGGGCGCCGCTGGGCGGGGCGTACGGGTAGGCGATCGCGTTGGCGATGTCGTCCGCGTGGACCCAGCACTCGAAGGCCCGCTCCAGGAGCGAGTCGCGCAGCGGCAGCGCGAAGTCCTTGTACGTGACGGTGAGGTCGGCGACGCCCCGCCCCGCGAAGGAGACCGTGCGGATCAGGGTGTGGCTCTGCTCACGCCAGGGGTCGCGCAGCGCCCGGTTCGGCGGCCGGTCGAGCCCCGACCAGAACGCCTCGGTGCGTTCGGCCGGCGACAGTTCGGGCACGCCGGTGCCGAGCGGGTCGTCCAGGCCCAGCGCGGCCGTCACCAGGCCGTCGACGGCGAGGAGGTGGCCGATGACACCGGCGACGGTGGCCTTGCGGCGCACGACGCGGTTCTCCTCGTACCACTTGAGCCGTACCGGCGCGTGCCACTCGGACTCGCCGATGTCCCGGAGGAGCGCGTCGAGGCGGGCGGTCTCGGCGTCGTACGGGGTGACCCAGGCGGGGACGGGGATGCGGGCGGGCCGGCGGCCGAGGCAGTTCTCCAGGACCCGGGAGCGGAGCAGCGGGTCGAGGTCGAGGTCGCGGTCCTCGTGGAGCAGCGCGACCGCGTCGCGGAGCCGCAGTGCCTCGTCGGCGCAGGGCGCGCACGCGGTGAGGTGGTCCTCGACGGCCCTGGTCTCGCCGCCGGAGCACGCCGAGAGCGCCCACGCCCCGAGGAGGGACTTGAGCACCGCGTGGCTCAGGACGGGCACCTCGGGCTCTGGCTCGCCCCCATAGCTCTCAGGCCCAAGCCCAGGCTCGGCCCCGGGCCCGGCCCCGGCCTCGACCCCGTGTCGCTCGGGCTCGTCCGCGTCGCGTTCGGGTGTGCTCGGCCACGCGGGCGGGGGTGTGTCGAGGTCGGCGTGGTCGTCGGCGGCCTGTCGGGGGGCGGGTATCCAGGGGGTGCGGGCGGGGTCGGCCGAGTCGCCGGTCGCGTCGCTCACAGCGCAGGTCCGTAGCCGGGTGGGGAGGAGCCGCCGTGGGGGCGGGTGTTGGCGGTGGAGAGCAGTTGGAGGCCGAGGCGGAGGCGTCGGCGGGCCTCGTCGTCGGTGACGCCGAGGTCGGCGGCGGTCTGGCGGTAGTCGCGCCGCTGGAAGTAGGCGAGTTCGAGGGCGGCCCGCAGTGGGGCCGGCATGGAGGTCACGATGTAGTCGGCGCGGGCCGCGACGTTGGCCCGGCGGACTTTCTGTTCGAGTTCCTCGGCGGAGCCGAGTCCCGTCTCCGCGTACGCCGTGGCTTCGGCCTGCCGCAGCCGGTGGACGGCCTGTCGTTGGGTGAGCCGGGCGACCCAGGAGCGCATGTTGCCCTGCTTGGGGTCGTAGGCGTCGGGGTTCTCCCAGATGTAGCCGAAGACCTCGCGGGTGACCTGGTCGGCGGCGTCGTCGTCGTCGAGGACGCGGTGGGCGAGGTTGTGCACCAGGGCGGCGAAGCGGTCGTAGAGCTCGCCGAGCGCGGCGGCCTCCCCGCGCGCGAGCCGCTGCTGCATCTTGCGGTCCCAGCGCAGTGGTGTGTCCGTCGCCATCCGGCCCTCCGCCCCTCCCGGTCTCCGGTCCCGTCCTTCCCCGTCCAAAGTAGTGCGCGGCACGGCCGGCGTACGCCTGTTTGCCGCAAGTGCGCCCTTGACGCCGGTGTGGATGGTAAGGAACGCGTCATCCCCGGCTCCCGGGGTTTCGGCCCGTGCCGGTGGGGCAGGCGGCGACCGTGACAGCGATCGAGGTCGACGAGGACGTGTACGGCTCCTGGACTGTTCTGCGGGTCCGGGGAGAACTGGACCTGGTCACCTCCCCCCGGATACGCCGCAGCGTCCACGACGCCGTGGCGGGCGGCCGGCACGACCTGGTGGTCGACCTGTCGGGGGTGCGGTTCTGCGACTCGAGCGGTGTCGGCGTCCTCATCGCGGCCCGCCGCCTGCTCCGCTCGTGCGGCGGCCGGCTGCGCCTGATCCTCCCCGGGCGCGCCGGGAAGGACGGGCTGGGGGAGGAGTGGGCCGGGGACGGTCACGGTCACGTCGACCGGGTGCTGTCCGCGCTCGGTGTGCGGCGCCTCTTCGAGGTGTACGAGGACGTGCCGGAGGCGCTCACCGGGGTGCCGGGCCAAAGCGTTCTCTGAGCCGGTACTTGAGCACCTTGCGCAGGGTCTCGTTGCGGGGGAGCGCGTCCATCAGTTCCAGCTGTTCCGGCAGTTTGTGGACGGAGAGGCCGGCCTCCCGCAGGAAGGCCGTCACCGCGGGCAGGGTCAGCGGGGCGGCGCCCGGGGGCTGCTCGACGACGGCGCAGACGCGTTCGCCGCGTTCGGCGTCGGGGAGGCCTATGACGGCCGCGTCGCCGACGTCCGGGTGGCGGTGGAGGAGGTCCTCGATCTCCTTGGCCGAGATGTTCTCTCCCTTCCGGATGATGATGTCCTTGATCCGGCCGGTGAGGACGAGGTGGCCGGTCGGGGTGAGGTGCCCGACGTCGCCGGTGATGAGGAAGCCGTCCTCGTCGAAGGCGGCGGCCGTCTGCGCCGGGTCCAGGTAGCCGCGGCAGACGGCTTCGCCGCGGAGCCGGACCTCGCCGTCGCCGGTGATGCGGATCTCCATGCCGGCGGGCGGGCGGCCCTCGGTGGTGGCGAGGTTCTCGGCGGTGTCGTCGGGCGCGCCCATGGTGATCATGGGGACCTCGGTCATGCCGTATCCGTGGGTGAGCTGGCAGCCGAGTTCCTTCCGTACGGCGTGGTAGATCTCGGGCGGTTTGGGCGCGCCGCCGCCCGCGAGCAGCCGGAGGGTGGGGATGACGGGCTTGTCGGGCTGCTTGCGCTGTTCGGCGAGGAACATGGAGTAGAAGGCGGTGGAGCCGCCGGCGACGGTCACGCCGTGCCGGTTGTACTCGTCGAGGGCGTCGGGCAGCGCGAACTGTTCGAACATGACGGCGGGGAACCCGTAGAGGAGCAGCATCACCGTGTAGTCGGGTCCGGCGATGTGCGCGTAGGGGAAGGCCATCGAGCCGACGTCCGTGTCGGTGAGCTCGAGGGCGTGGGCGAGGCAGGAGCCGCCGGCGAGGAGCGAGCGGTCGGTGTGGAGGACGCCCTTGGGGTCGGAGGTGGTGCCGGAGGTCCAGTAGATCCAGCGGACGTCGGTCCCCGACGAGGGCGGTGGGGGCAGGACGGCCGGGTCGCCGTCCGGGAGGTCCTCGTAGGCTTCGAGGATCCCGTGCGCGCCGAGTCGCCGGGCCATCTCCGTGTGGTCGAATCCGCGCCAGACTCCGGGGACGGCGAAGTGTTCGGCGCGTGACGCGCGCAGGGCGAAGCCGACCTCCTTGTCCCGGTAGAAGGGGATCACCGGCGTCTGTACGGCTCCGATGCGGGCGAGCGCGAAGGAGAGCACCGCCGTCTCGATGCGGGTGGGCAGCTGCCAGGCGACGACCGTCCCGGGCCGCACGCCCTTCTCGTACAGTCCGGCGGCGCACCGCTCGGCCCGGTCGCGCAGACCGCCGAAGGTGAGGACGCGGTCGCCCTGGAGCAGGACGGGCCGGTCGGGAGTGAGTGCGGCGCGGCGTTCGACGAGCTCCCAGAGCGTGCGGGACTCGCCCAGGGCGTGTGCGGTCTCGTTCATCCCGTACTCCTCTTGGCTGACGTTCCGTCAGATAGTCCGGTGAGCGTAGAGGTCCGACGCTTGTCGGTCCAGGGGTGCGGGGCTAGCCTGATCCCGTCAGATCTGACGGGTCATCAGAAACGGGCCGGGAGCGGTCCGCCCAATCCGGGAGAGGCTCCATGACGGAACTGCCCCGCATCATCAGCGTCGACGACCACGTGATCGAGCCGGCCCACCTCTTCGAGACCTGGCTCCCGAAGAAGTACCGCGACCGCGGCCCCCGGCCGCTCACCGCCGGCATCGGCGAGCTCGCCTACGTCGCCGGCAAGTACCAGATCACGATGGACCCGGAAGGCCCGCCCACCGACTGGTGGATCTACGAGGACCTCAAGTTCCCGTACAAGCGCAACATCGCCGCCGTCGGCTTCGACCGCGACGACATGACGCTGGAGGGCATCACCAGGGAGGAGATGCGCCGCGGCTGCTGGGACCCGGCCGCTCGCCTGAAGGACATGGACCTCAACCACGTCGAGGCCTCCCTCTGCTTCCCCACCTTCCCCCGCTTCTGCGGCCAGACCTTCGCCGAGGCGCACGACAAGGAGGTCGCCCTCGCCTGCGTCCGCGCCTACAACGACTGGATGGTCGAGGAATGGTGCGGGGACAGCGGGGGCCGGCTGATCCCGCTCTGCATCATCCCGCTGTGGGACATCGACCTCGCCGTCGCCGAGATCCGGCGCAACGCCGCCCGCGGCGTCAAGGCCGTCACCTTCTCCGAGATCCCCACCCACCTCGGACTCCCCTCCATCCACTCCGGCTACTGGGACCCCTTCTTCGCCGTCTGCCAGGAGACCGGCACGGTCGTCAACATGCACATCGGCTCCAGCAGCCAGATGCCCGCCGCTTCCCCCGACGCCCCGCCCGCCGTCCAGGCCAGCCTCAGCTTCAACAACGCCATGGCCTCGATGATGGACTTCCTCTTCAGCGGGGTGCTGGTGAAGTTCCCGCGGCTGAAGCTCGCCTACAGCGAGGGCCAGATGGGCTGGATCCCGTACGCCCTCGAACGCGCCGACGACGTGTGGGAGGAGCACCGCGCCTGGGGTGGCGTGAGGGACCTCGTCCCCGAGCCGCCGTCCACGTACTACTACCGGCAGATCTTCTGCTGCTTCTTCCGCGACAAGCACGGCATCGCCTCGCTCGACGTCGTCGGCCGCGACAACGCCACCTTCGAGACCGACTACCCGCACGTCGACTCGACCTTCCCGCACACCAAGGCGGTCGCCCTCGACCACGTCCAGGGCCTCGACGACGAGACGGTCTACAAACTCATGCGCGGCAACGCCATCCGCATGCTCGACCTGGACTTCGACCGGGGCGTCCGGGGCGTCGTCTGATGGACCTCGCGTACAGCGCGGAGGAGGAGGAGTTCCGGGCTCGGCTGAGGGCATGGCTCGCGGTCGTCCTGCCCACGTTGCCGCCGAGGCCCGACCCGCTCGACTGGCCGGCCCGGCGCGCGTACGACTGCGGCTGGCAGCGCAGGCTCCACGACGCCGGATACGCCGACGTCCACTGGGACGCGTCACCGACCCACCGGCTGATCTTCCTGGAGGAGACCGAGCTCGCCGGAGCGCCCTACGTCGGCGCCAACTTCGTCGGGCTGCTCCACGCCGGCCCGACGATCGCCGCCGAGGGCACGGCCGCCCAGCGGGACCGCTGGCTGCCGCCGGTCCTGCGCGGCGACGAGGTCTGGTGCCAGGGCTTCAGCGAGCCCGACGCCGGCTCCGACCTGGCCTCGCTCCGCACGCGGGCGGTCCGGGACGGCGACGAGTACGTCGTCAGCGGGCAGAAGATCTGGACCTCGCACGCCGAGGTCGCCGACTGGTGCGAACTCCTCGTGCGCACCGACCCGGCGGCCCCCAAGCACCGGGGCATCAGCTGGCTCGCCATGCCCATGGACGCGCCCGGCGTCACCGTACGGCCGCTGCGGACCCTCGCCGGATCCACCGAGTTCGCCGAGATGTTCCTCGACGAGGTGCGGATACCCGTCGGCAACCGGGTGGGGGACGAGAACGACGGCTGGCGCGTCACCATGGTGACCCTCTCCTTCGAGCGCGGCACCGCGTTCGTCGGGGAAGTCGTCGCCTGCCGCCGCCTCCTCGGCGAACTCGCCCGTACGGCACGGGAGAACGGCACCTGGGACGACCCCGTCCTGCGGCGGCGGCTCGGGAGGCTCTCCGCCGAGTTCCAGGCGCTGTGGCGGCTCACCCAGGCGAACGTCAGCGAGGCGCAGGCGACCGGCGGGGTCCCGGGCGCCGGCGGGTCCGTCTTCAAGCTGCACTACTCGCACGCCCGCCAGGAGCTGTACGAGGCCGCCGCGACGGTCCTGGGCCCGGACGCGCTGGACCTCGGGCACGACTGGACCCTCGACCGGCTGTCCTCGCTCTCGTACACCATCGCCGCCGGCACCTCCCAGATCCAGCGCAACATCGTCGCCGAGCGCATCCTCGGCCTGCCGAAGGGACGGTGACCCCCGCCATGGACTTCCGACTCACCGAGGACCAGCGGGCCCTGCGGAAGGGCGTACGGGAGCTGCTCGCGCGGCGCTTCGACCGGGAGGCGCTGCGGGCCGCCGTGGACTCCGGGGGCCTCGACCGGGAGTTGTGGCGGGAGCTCGGCGCGGCCGGGTTCTTCGCGCTGCGGCTGCCGGAGGAGGAGGGCGGGGTGGGGCTCGGACTCCCGGAGGCGGTGCTCGTCTTCGAGGAGGCCGGCCGGGTGCTGCTGCCGGGCCCGCTGGTCGCCACGCACCTGGCGGCGGGGGTGGTGCCGGGGGCGGCGGAGGGGGAAGCCGTGGTCACCGCGGCGGACGGGGGCCTGGTCCCTTGGCTGGACGAAGCCGACGTGGTGCGGGGGGACGCGGAAGACGCCGTACCGGTGCGATCGGTGGACCCGCTGACGCCTCTGCACCGGGTGCGGGAGGTCACGTCGACGGACGACCGGCTCGTGGCCGCTCTGCTCACCGCGGCCGAGCAGGTCGGCAGTGCCGGGCGGACCACCGACGCGGCTGTTTCCCACGCGCGGGAGCGGGAGCAGTTCGGGCAGGTCATCGGGGGGTTCCAGGCGGTGAAGCACCTGTGCGCCGGGATGCTCGTGCGGACCGAGCTGGCGCGGGCGGCCGTGTGGGCGGCCGCGGTCACGGGGGATCCCGTCGAGATCGCGGGGGCGAAGTTGCTGGCCGACGGGGCGGCGACGGGCAACGCCCGCGACTGCCTCCAGGTGCACGGTGGCATGGGCTTCACCTGGGAGGCGGACGTGCACCTGCACCTCAAGCGGGCCTGGGTGCGGGCGCAGCTGTGGCTGCCCGCGGCGCGCGCCGAGGAGGTGGTGGCGGCCCATCTGTAGCGCTGCGCGTTCGGGAGGTGACGGAATGTCGATACCGGGTTGTGTCCTTCGTCGGGACCGTCACGGCCCGGAGTCGGCCTCCGGCTCCGGTACTCTCCGTGGGATGCGAGTGCTCGTCGGCCCGGATCGTCCCGGTGTCGCCCCTGGGGCGGCCCCGTGTCCGGGAATGCCCGCCGCTCGCGCCCGGCGTTCGACTACCCGCAGCGTGCGTCGCACAGTATGGACCATGCGTACTCCTTCGCGCTGGAATATGCCCGAAGCGCTTGTTGCGGTGACTGTACGTCAACCATGCTGTCCCACAAGGGAATCACGTTCCGTGAAGGTGTGTTGTCCGCCGGTTCGGATGGTGTGAGCGGTGCAGGTGCTTCAGGTGCAGTTGGAGGTCGGGCCCGACCCGGCCGAGGTGGGGCGAGCCCGGAGGTGGGCGCGTTCGCGGCTCGCCGGATCGGGCATAGGGGATGACGAACCGCTGGCCGACACGTTGGTCCTGCTCATCTCCGAGCTCGTGACCAACGCCGTGGTGCACACGGGATGCCCGGCGGTGCTGCGGATGCTGTTCGCGGCGGAGGGCGGGGTGCGGGTCGAGGTCGCCGACACGAGCGGCTGCCCGCCGCGTCCCCGGCACGCGCAGGGCGACGACACCAACGGGCGCGGCCTGGAGCTGGTGGACGGCCTCGCGGACCGGTGGGGCTGGCAGCCGGAGGGCGCCGGCAAGAGCATCTGGTGCGAGGTGGACCGGGCCCCGGTGGCCCCGTCGCACGGGCAGGCCGTGGTGTCGCACGGACGGGTGCGCTGTTGACGGTTCGTGGCGTTTTGCCCACTCTGGTGTGAGCGATTCGTGGCGAGGGGAGCCGAGGGCCGTGTGCCCTCGGCGTGTGCGGGTCGTGGTCGGGTGGCGGCGTCCGTGCCGTGCTCGGGGCGCGCGCGAGTGCGCCGCCGCCCGTGGCCTCGTGGTTCAGAGGATGGCGACCGGTGCCACCGGCGTGCCCGTACCGCCGACGAAGGGTTCCGGCATGGCGGAGAGCAGGAAGGCGTAGCGCCGTTCTTGTGCACAGGCTGTGGACAGAGCTTCGAGGTTCCAGTTCTGCCCCTGGAGCATCCCCATCTCGACCAGGTCGAGTGCGTGCACGGGCAGCCACAGGTCGTCGATCTCCGGCGGGAAGATCTCGAAGGTGAGCGTGTCGTTGGCGACGGCCGCGACGTCCCGGGCGTGGAACCACTCCGGCGTACGGATCGAGAGGCCCGGTGACGGGAAGGCGTATCCGTGCTTGTCCCCGGCCAGGTACGCCCGTATCTGACCCGTCCGTACGAGCACGATGTCGCCGGCCCGGACCGTGACGCCGCCGAAGTCGGCCGCCTCGTCGAGGTCCTCCGGGGTGACGGCGTGGTCGCCGGGCAGCCGGTCGACGCCCTTCGCCGCGGCGACGTCCAGGAGGACCCCGCGGCTCACGAGGTGCCGGGCGGTGTGGATGCCGCTGAACTCGGCGCGGCCGTGCGGGGTGATGGTGTCGGCGGGCCGGCCGTTGTAGATGCGGCCCGAGTGCGAGGCGTGGGTCAGGGCGTCCCAGTGGGTGCCGGCCTGGAGGCCCAGGGTCACGGCGTCGTCGCTGGTGGCGACGGTGCCGGGGCCGAAGAGCTCCTGGTTGACCTGGACCATGACGTGCAGCGGGTTCACCCGGCCGGGGATCATCCCGGTCTGCACGCCGTCCTGCTTCAGGTCGACGGCGAGGGGGACGCGGTGGCCGGTGCGGACGGTGGCGACGGCCTCGCGCACCACCTCGTCCGTGACGAGGTTGAGGGTGCCGATCTCGTCGTCCCGGCCCCATCGGCCCCAGTTGTTGACGCGCTTGGCGATCTCGTGAAATGCGGCGGGGAGAGACATCGGGGCCTCCGGGGTCTTGTTTTCCGGTATCTGACGGACCGTAGAATCCTGACGACTGACGAATCTAACGGACCGTCAGAAAATGCGGGAAGGGGCCGGGCGTGGGGAACTTCTTGGCTGGCAAGGTCGTCGCGGTGACGGGCGCGGGGCGGGGCATCGGCCGCGCCGTCGCCCTCGCGTGCGCGGCGGAGGGCGCGAAGGTCGTCGTCAACGACTACGGGGTGTCGATCGAGGGCGGCGAACCGACCTCCGAGATCGCCCTCGCCGTCGTGAAGGAGATCGAGGCCGCGGGCGGCTCGGCCGTGGCCGTCGCCGACGACATCTCGACGATGGCGGGCGGGCAGCGGATCGTGGACGTCGCCCTCGCCGAGTACGGGCGCGTCGACGGCGTCGTCTGCGTCGCCGGCATCCTCCGCGAACGGATGCTCTTCAACATGTCCGAGGAGGAGTGGGACCCCGTCGTCGCCACCCACCTCAAAGGCACCTTCACCGTCTTCCGCGCCGCGTCGGCCGTCATGCGCAAGCAGGGCACGGGCACGCTGATCGGGTTCACCAGCGGCAACCACCAGGGATCCGTCGCCCAGGCCAACTACGCGGCCGCCAAGGGCGGGATCATCTCCCTCGTCCGCTCCGCGGCGCTCGGCCTCCACAAGTACGGCGTCACCGCGAACGCCGTCGCACCGGTCGCCCGTACCCGCATGTCCGCCAACGTCCCCATGGAGCTCAAGGAGATCGGCGAGCCCGAGGACGTGGCCGCGCTCGTCGTCTACCTCCTCTCCGAGCGCGCCCGCGCCGAGAAGATCACCGGCCAGGTCTACACGATCGCCGGCCCCAAGATCGCCGTCTGGGCCCAGCCGCGCGAACTGCGCGCCGGCTACGCCGAAGGCGCCGCCTGGACCCCCGAACGCATCGCCGACTTCCTTCCCGGGACCGTCGGCACCGACCCCATGCCGATGCTCGCCCGGCTGGAGGAGATGGCGCGCGCCGCCGCCGCGGGCGACCGTCCCAACGCCGGAGCCGCCGCGGGCGACCGTCCCAACGCCGGAAAGGAGAACGGGTCATGAGGGGCGTCGTGTTCGACGGGAAGGCGGTGCGGGTCGTCGACGACCTGGAGGTGCGGGACCCCGGGCCGGGCGAGGTACTGGTCGGGATCGCGGCGGCGGGGCTCTGCCACAGCGATCTTTCGGTGCTGGACGGGACGATCCCGTTCCCGCCGCCGGTGGTCCTCGGCCACGAGGGCGCGGGGGTCGTGGAGGCCGTGGGGGCCGGGGTGACGCACGTCGTGCCCGGGGACCACGTGGCCCTGTCCACGCTGGCGAACTGCGGGGCGTGCGCGGACTGCGACCGGGGGCGGCCGACGATGTGCCGGAAGGCGATCGGGATGCCGGGGCAGCCGTTCTCGTGGGACGGGAGGCCGGTGTACCAGTTCGCGTCGAACTCGTCGTTCGCGGAGCGGACGGTGGTCAAGGCGGTCCAGGCGGTGAGGATCCCCAAGGACATCCCGCTGACGTCCGCCGCGCTGATGGGGTGCGGCGTCCTCACCGGCGTCGGGGCGGTGCTGAACCGGGCGAAGGTCGGCCGGGGCGAGACGGTCGTCGTCATCGGCACCGGCGGGATCGGGCTCAACGTGCTCCAGGGCGCCCGGCTCGCGGGGGCCCTGACGATCGTGGCCGTCGACACCAACCCGGAGAAGGAGGCCGTGGCACGGCGGTTCGGCGCCACCCACTTCCTCGCCTCCGCGGACGGCGTCCGGGAGGTCCTGCCCACCGGCGCCGACCACGTCTTCGAGTGCGTCGGGCACACCGGCCTCGTCCGTACCGCCGTCGACCTGCTCGACCGCCACGGCCAGGCGATCCTCCTCGGCATGACCGCGCCCAAGGCGGAGGCGACGTTCCTGCCCGCCGCCATGTTCCTCGACAAGTCGATCCTGGGCTGCCGCTACGGCTCCTCCCGCCCGCAGAAGGACATCGCCCTCTACGCGGAGCTGTACCGGACGGGCGGCCTCCTCCTCGACGAGCTCGTCACCGCCACCTACCCCGTCGAGGACTTCGAGCGGGCGGTGGAGGACGCGGAGCAGGGGAAGGTGGCCAGGGGCGTGCTCACGTTCTGACGGGTCCGCCGGAAACGCGCTGGGCCCCAGGGTCGGACAGCCGTCACGGTCCCGACCATGTCCGCCGGAAACGCGCTGGGCCCCAGGGGCGGGCAGCCGTCACGGTCCCGACCATGTCCGCCGGAAACGCGCTGGGCCCCAGGGCGGGCAGCCGTTACGGTCCCGACCATGTCCTACCGCGAACTGGCCACCCGCCCCGTCCTCGCCTGGTCCGCCGTGATGGTCACCGGTCGGCTGCCCGTCGCGATGGCGCCGCTGGCGCTGGTGTTCCTGGTGCGGGAGCGGCCCGGGGGGTACTCGCTCGGGGCGGTGCTCGCGGCGGCGTACGTGCTCGGGGAGATCGTGGGCGCACCGGTGCTCGGGATGCGGATGAACGCCGAGCGGGCCAGGCCGCAGCTGGCCGTAGGGCTCGCGGTCGGAGCCGTCGGGTTCACGGGGCTCGGCCTCGCGCCCGGCGCCCCGCCGGCGGTGCTCGCCGCGCTCGCGCTGCTCGCGGGCGTCGGCCCGGCCGCCGTGCCCGGCGGGCTGCGGGCCCTGCTCACGAGCCTCGTCCCCGAGGGGGCGGTCACCCAGGCGATGAGCATGGAGTCGGTGCTGACCTTCGCGATCTGGGCGGCGGCGCCGGCGCTGACGACCGGTCTCGCGCTGGGCGTGGGCCCCGGCGTGCCGCTGCTCCTCCAGGGCGTCCTGGCCGCCGTCTCGGTGGCCGGTCTGTGGCTGCTGCCGGCGGGCTGGGCGGCCGGGCCGCGGGAGGAGGGGGTGTCGACGCGGCGGGCGCTGCTGGCGGCCTGGCCGGTGTACGTCCTGGGGGCCGCCGGCCTGACGCTGCTCGCGCTGGCCGAGCTGATCCTGCCCGCCCTGCTCGAACAGCGGGGGATCGGCATCGGCTGGGCGGGGCCGCTGCTCGCCGGGTTCTCGATCGGCTCGGCGGTGGGCGGGTTCGTGTACGGGCTGCGGGGGCACTGGCCGGGTTCGCTGTCGGCCCAGTCGCTGGTCCTCGTCCTCGCGGTGGCCGCGGGTGTCGCGCTCGTCGCCGTACTGCCGTGGACCGCCGCCATCGCGGTGGCCCTGGTGGCCGCGGGGCTGCTCCAGGCCCCCGCGAGCCTTTCCCGGAACCTGGCGCTCCGGCAGATCCTGCCGCCGTCCGCGCTCGCCGCCGGGTACTCGGTCATGTACGCGGCGGTGGGCGCCGGTTACGCGGTCAGCGGCAGCCTCGCGGGCGGGCTGCTCAAGGTCGTGGCGCCGTCGACGGCGATCCTGTGCGGGGTGGGGCTGACGGTGCTGCTGACGGCGGTCGGTGCGGTGGGGGAGCGGCGGTCGGTGCGCTGGAGCGGGGCGGACGTTCAGACGGCGTCCGCGCCCGTGCGGAAGGTGCGGCGGTAGGCCGTCGGGGTCACGCCGATCGCGGTCATCAGGTGGACGCGCAGGGACTGGGCGGTGCCGAAGCCGGCGGCCTGGGCGACGCGGTCGACGGGGAGGCCGGTGGACTCCAGGAGGTGCCGGGCGCGTTCGACGCGCTGCTGGGTGAGCCACTGGCCGGGGCTGATGCCGACCTCGTCGCGGAAGCGGCGGGTGAACGTCCGCACGCTCATCGACTCCTTCTCGGCCAGGTCCCGCAGCTGGATCGGCTCGTCCAGGTGGGCCAGCGCCCACGCCCGCGCGGTGGTCGTGGTGTGGGTGCCCGCCTCGGGCATCGGGCGCTCGATGTACTGGGCCTGGCCGCCGTCGCGGTGCGGCGGTACGACGGTCCTGCGGGCGACGTCGTTGGCGACGGCCGTGCCGTGGTCGCGGCGCACGATGTGCAGGCACAGGTCGATCCCGGCGGCGACGCCCGCCGACGTCAGGACGTCGCCGTCGTCGACGAAGAGGACGTCCGCGTCGACCCGTACGGACGGGAAGAGCCGCTGGAAGTGCTCGGCGGAGGACCAGTGGGTGGTGGCCGGGCGCCCGTCGAGGAACCCGGCGGCGGCGAGCACGTATCCGCCGGTGCAGATGGAGACGAGCCGGGTGCCGGGCCTGATGTGCGCCAGCGCGGCGGCCAGTTCCTCGGTGAGCCTGCCCTCCTCGTGGACGGGCCCCAGCTCGTACGAGGCGGGGACGACGACCGTGTCGGCGGTGGCGAGGATCTCCGGCCCGTGTTCCACGTACACGGCGAAGTCGGCGTCGGTGGGCACGGCTCCCGCGGCCGGCGCGCAGGTGACGATCTCGTACAGGTGCCGCCCCACGGCGTCCTTGGCGCGCCCGAAGATCCGGTGCGGGATGCCGAGCTCGAAGGGCAGGAGCCCGGGCAGCGCGAGGACGGCGACGCGGTGGGGGGTGGGGCCGGACTGCGACGGCACGGGCGTGCTCCCTTCGGCGGGCGGCGGCGGAAAAGGAGTGGTGGTCCAGACCACTTTCCGGTAGTTCTGCTTGTCCGTGACGGACAACACGTACAAGTCTGAGGCCACCGAGCGGATTCCCGCCCCGGTCGAGCCGCCCGCACTCTGGAACCGTAACTTCCGGCTCTTCTTCGTCGCCCGCGCGGTCGCCGTCTTCGGCGAGGGCATGGTCCCGGTCGCCTTCGCCGCCGGACTCCTCGGCGCCGGCCACCCCGGCTCCACCGTCGGGTACGCGCTCGGCGGCTGGACGGCCGCCTTCGCGCTCTTCGTGCTCTTCGGCGGCGTCCTCGCGGACCGGTTCACCGCCCGCCGCATGATGATCCTCGCGGACCTCCTGCGGCTGCCCGGCGCCGCCGTCCTCGCGGTCTCCTTCACCCTCGGCAGCCCGCCGCTCTGGGCGGTGTACGCCCTCTCCGTCGCCGCCGGCATGGGCGCCGCCCTCTTCCAGCCCGGCGTCGCCTCCACGATCCCCCGCATCGCCCCCGACGTGCAGCGCGCCAACGCCGTCCTGCGCGTCGTCGAGGCCCTCATGACCATGGCGGGACCCGCCGCCGCCGGCCTGCTCGTCGCCGTCTGGAACGCGGGAGCGGCCTTCGCCGTCAACGGCGTGACGTTCGCGGTCAGCGCCCTCTGCCTCACCCTCCTGCGGATCGCCCCGCTCCCCTCCGACTCCGCGCGCCGCGACTCCCTCGGCGCCGAACTCGCGGGCGGCTGGCGCGAGTTCCGGTCCCGGAGCTGGCTGTGGGGCGTCATATCCATCTGGACGGTGTACGGGCTGACCGTCGCCGGACCCATGGTGCCGCTCACCGCGAGCCTGGTCACCGAGGACCACGGCGCGGCCGCGTACGGCGTGCTCATGGCCGTCAACGGCGCGGGCAGCGCCGTCGGCGGCCTGCTCGCCCTCAGACTCCGCCCGAGCCGCCCCCTCGCCTCCGGCGCCGTCGCCCTCCTCGGCCTCCCCGTGAACCTCGCCCTGCTCGGCCTCGGCGCACCCGTCGCGCTCCTCGGCGCCGGCCAGTTCATCGGCGGCGCGGCCTTCGCCTTCTGGCTCGTCATGTGGTCCACCTCGGTCCAGACCCACGTCCCGCAGGAGGCCCTCAACCGCATGCACGCCTACGACGTGGCCGGCTCCCTCCTGATGATGGGCGTCGGCCGCACCCTGTCGGGCCCGGTCGCCGCCGCCGTCGGCGCGCACCAGGTGCTGCTCACGGGGGCGGGCATCGCGGTCCTCGTGGTGGCCGCGCTGCTCGCCGTACGGCCGATCAGGACGCTGCCGCGGGTGTAGGGGCGGCCACGGGGGCGCGGATACGGGGGGAGCGGGGACGGCGGCGTGTCCGGGACCGTGTCCCGATCCTTTGGAAAGCTGTCGTTCGGGCCAATGGTCGGGGCGCGACGCGGACGGGATGCTCGGTGGCATGGCCCAGACAACCGAGAGCCCCGCCGGTCACGCACCCGACCGCCCCCCGGGCCGCACGCCCCCCGTCCGCACGCCCCGCGTCCACCGCGCCTGGTTCGTCGCGGCGGTCACCTTCGTCACGATCATCGGCGCCGCGGCCTTCGCCTCGCTGCCGGGCCTGCTGATCGAGCCGCTGCACGGCGAGTTCGACTGGTCGCGCGGGACGATCGGCTTCGCCGTCTCGGTGAACCTCGCGCTCTACGGGCTCACCGCCCCCTTCGCCGCCGCGCTCATGGACCGCTTCGGCATCCGCAGGGTCGTCGCCGTCGCCCTGACGGTCATCGCCGCCGGGTCCGTCCTCACCGTGTGGATGACGGCCGCCTGGCAACTCGTCCTCTACTGGGGCGTCCTCGTCGGCCTCGGCAGCGGCTCCATGGCCCTCGCCTTCGCCGCGACCGTCACCAACCGCTGGTTCGTCGGCCGCCGCGGCCTGGTCACCGGCATCCTCACCGCCGCCGGCGCCTCCGGCCAGCTCGTCTTCCTGCCGCTGCTGTCCTGGCTGGTCGAGCACCACGGCTGGCGCCCCGCCGCCGTGACCGTGTCCCTCGCCGCGCTCGCCGTCGTCCCCTTCGTGTGGCTGCTGCTCCGCGACCACCCCGCGGACGTCGGCCTGGCCCCGTACGGCGGCGCGTACGCCGAGAAGCCCGCGCCCGTCACCGGCGCCGCCCGCCGCGCCGTCACCGTCCTCCTCAAGGCGGCCCGCACCGGACCCTTCTGGCTCCTCGCCGGCACCTTCGCGATCTGCGGCGCCTCCACGAACGGCCTGGTCAAGACCCACTTCGTGCCCGCCGCCCACGACCACGGCATGCCCGCCACCGCCGCGGCCGGCCTCCTCGCCGTCATCGGCGTCTTCGACGTCGTCGGCACCATCGCCTCCGGCTGGTTCACCGACCGCTTCGCGGCCCGCCGCCTCCTCGCCGTCTACTACGCGCTCCGCGGGATCTCCCTCCTCTTCCTGCCGATGCTGCTCGCCCCGGCCGTACACCCGCCGATGCTGTTCTTCATCGTCTTCTACGGCCTCGACTGGGTCGCCACCGTCCCGCCGACGATCGCCCTCTGCCGTGAGCACTACGGCGAGGACTCGGCGATCGTCTTCGGCTGGGTCCTCGCCTCCCACCAGGTCGGCGCCGCCGCCGTCGCCTTCGCCGGCGGCGTCGCCCGCGACCTCTTCGGCAGCTACGACGTCGTCTGGTACGCCTCCGGTGCCCTGTGCGCCGCCGCCGCCCTGATGGCCCTCGTCATCAGGCGACCCCGGACGGACCTCCTCTCCCCGGGAGGAGCATGATGAGCCCCAGGGGGTGATCGCCGATGAGCGGTCCTGACGACGGGCGGACCTTTGCCCGGATGCTGTGGGTGTCGATGGTCGTGCTGGTCCTCGAAGCGGCCGTGACCTGGGTGGGAAACGTCGTCCTCGCCGGGCCCGGCGAGGACCGGCTCGGGTTGCTGCCCGCCTTCAGGCAACCCTCTCTGCTGACCGCGTGGTTCCTCGGCCTGCTCCTCGCCGTCGTGTTCCTCGTGATCCCCACGGTGTGGCTCGCCGAGGAACTGGAGCGCCGCTTCGGCGGCCGCGCGGACGGCTGGACACCGGCCGTGGCGGCCCTCGCCGCGACGGTGCCGGTCCTGCCCCGGGCCCTCACCGAGACGGCGGGCCCGGCGGCCGGGGCCAAGGCGTGGCTGACCGGCGCACTGGTCCTCACGGTGGCCGCGCTCGCCGCCCGGCGGGCCGGACGAATCCGCGCCCTCCGGGTGAAGGCACCGGCCCCGACCAACTGATCGGCCGCTGGACCCGGGCGGCCCGCGGTCCGGGCCGCCCGCAAGTAGAGCGGCCTACGCGCCGGGCGGCGCGAACCGAGCGGCCTACGCGCCGGGCGGCACGAACCGAGCCGCCTACGCGCCGAGCGGCCCGCGAACCGAGCCGCCTACGCGCTGAAGCGCCCGAACCGCCCCCGGTGGAACAGCAGCGGATCACCGTCCTCCGCCGCGCCCAGGGCGTCGACCCGACCCACCACGATCAGATGGTCGCCCCCGGTGTGGACGGCGCTGATCGTGCAGTCCATCCACGCCGGCGCACCGGGCAGCCGCGGTGAGCCGGTCACCGGCGCCGGCTCCCACTCCACACCCGCGAACTTGTCCGCGCCGCTGACGGCGAACGACCGGCACAGGCCGCCCTGGTCGGCGCCGAGGACGTTCACGCAGAAGCTGCCCGCCCCCGCGATCCTCGGCCAGGTCGTCGACGTACGGGCGACCATGAACGCGACCAGCGGCGGATCGAGCGACAGCGACGCGAACGACTGGCAGGCGAACCCCGCCGGCCCGTCGGCGTCCCGCGCCGTCACGATCGTGACCCCGCTCGCGAAATGCCCGAGCACCCGGCGGAACTCGGCCGGATCGACGGGTGGCCGCTCGTCCTCCCGTACCGCGCGCAGCACCGGTCTCGGCAGTGGTTCCACGGCCGTCGGCGAACCGGCCGCTCTCAGGTGTCGGACGACGGTGGCCGCCATCCCCGCGTGTCCCATCACCCCTCCATTGAAACTGACGGCTCGTCAGATGGGAAGCCCCGGCGCCCCTCGGTACGAGGGTCATCGCCCCTCGTACCGCGCCTCGCGCCGCTCCACGAAACTCGCCACGCCCTCCTGGGCGTCGCGGGTGGTCATGTTGAGTTCCTGGGCGGTGGCCTCGGCGGCGAAGGCGGTGGTGCGATCGGCGTCGAGGGAGGTGTTGACGAGGTGCTTGGTGAGGGCGAGGGCCCGGGTGGGGCCCTGGGCGAGGCGTTCCGCCCAGGTGCGGGCGGTCTTCTCCAGGTCCTCCGGAGGGACGACGCGGTTGACGAGGCCGAGGCGTTCCGCGTCCGCGGCGGGGAGCGCGTCGCCGAAGAACATCAGCTCCTTCGCCCGCTGGGGGCCGATCAGCCGGGGGAGGAGGTACGCGCCGCCGCCGTCGGGGACGAGGCCGCGGCGGACGAAGACCTCGACGAAGCGGGCTGATTCGGAGGCGAGGACGAGGTCGCAGGCGAAGGCGAGGTGGGCGCCGAGGCCGGCGGCGGTGCCGTTGACGGCGGCGATGACCGGCTTCTCGCAGTCCAGTACGGCTCCGATGAAGCGCTGGGCGCCGAGGCGGATCATGCGGGCGACGTCGCCCGCGACCCTTTCCCCGACTCCGGCAGGGGAGGACCCCGGCGCGCCGCGCAGGTCCGCGCCGGCGCAGAAGCCGCGGCCGGTGGCGGTCACCACGACCGCCCGGACGTCCGGGTCGGCGGAGGCGTCGGCGAGGAGGGCGATGATCCGCT
Source organism: Streptomyces sp. LMG1-1-1.1 (assembly GCF_040815545.1). NCBI lineage: Bacteria > Bacillati > Actinomycetota > Actinomycetes > Kitasatosporales > Streptomycetaceae > Streptomyces > Streptomyces sp. LMG1-1-1.1. The sequence continues at coordinate 107,661 of NZ_JBFPNH010000065.1, forward strand.
CGCGCTGGTCCCAGGTGACGGCGTTCATCGCCTCGGGCCGGTTGAGGGTGATCCAGGAGACGCCGTTCTCGACGGTGTGCAGGACGTCGGGCGGTACGTCGGCCATCGGGAGGGCTCCTATCGGCAGACCGCGAGGGCGTCGAGGGCGACCGCGCCCTGGCCGCGCGGCAGCACCATCAGCGGGTTGATGTCCAGTTCGGCGAGGTCGCCGTCGAGTTCGAGGGCCATGCGCTGCACGCGGAGGACGACCTCGACGAGGGCGTCGACGTCGGCGGGCGGGGCGCCGCGCACGCCGTCGAGCAGGGCCCGGCCGCGCAGCTCGGCGAGCATGGAGCGGGCCTCGTGCTCGTCGAACGGCGGGACGCGGACGGCCGTGTCGTTCAGGACCTCGACGAGGACGCCGCCGAGGCCGACGGTGACGGTCGGGCCGAAGAGGTCGTCGCGGGTCACGCCGACGACCATCTCGACGCCGCGCCCGACCATCTGGCAGACGAGGATGCCGTCGAGGTCGATCGACTCGAAGCGGGCGATGTCGGTGAGTTCGCGGTAGGCGTCCCGCACCTGGCTGGCGGAGGTGAGCCCGACCTTCACGAGGCCCAGTTCCGTCTTGTGGGCGAGCTGGGCGCCCGACGCCTTCATCACCACCGGGTAGCCGACGAGCCCGGCGGCCCGGACGGCCGCCGCCGCGCTGGTGACGAGCTGCTCGCGCGGCACCCGGATCCCGTACGCCCGCAGCAGCTGCTTCGCCGCGTGCTCGCTGAGCCGCCGGCCGGGCCGCATGAGGGCCTGTGCCTTGCGGAGGGACGGGGAGGGGGTGCGGGGGGCCTCGTCGAAGGGGGAGCGGTAGCCGGTGGTGAAGCGGTGGTGGTCGAAGTACGCCTTCACGGCCCCGATGCAGTTCCCGAAGGTGCGGAAGGTGGCGACGCGCGACGAGCCGAGCAGTGTCGTGCGGTACGCGTCCTCCGTGCCGACCGGCGATCCCCACACCACGCACACCAGCTTGTCCGTCGCCTCGGCCGCGTCGACCAGGTCCTGCGCGAGTTTGTCGCTCATGGGCGGGAAGGGTCCGGTGATGGGACAGATCAGCACGCCGACCGACGGGTCGGCGAGGATCGCGTCGATGATCTTCCGGCCCCGCCAGTCGCCGACCGGGTGCCCGCCGTTGTCGACGGGGTTCGAGACGCTCAGGTACTCCGGTATCCACTGGTGGAGTTCGTCCTGCTTCGCCTGCGGGAGGGTGGGGAGTCCGAGTCCGGCCGCCGTGGCCAGGTCGGCGAAGTGCGCTCCCGTGCCGCCGGAGATCGAGTAGACGACGACGCCGTCCGCGACCGGCCGCCGCGCGCGGGCGAGCAGCGTCGCGGTGTCCTGGAGCTGGTCGAGTCCGTCGACCCGGATGACGCCGAACTGGCGCATGGCCGCGTCGACGACCCGGTCGGCGCCGGTCAGCTTCCCGGTGTGCGAGGCGGCGGTACGGGCCCCGGTCTCGGTCCGTCCCACCTTCACGGCGACCACGGGCACTCCCTGCCGTGCGGCCCGGTCGGCGGCGAGCAGGAAGGACCGGCCGTCCTTCAGCCCTTCCACGTAGCAGGCGATGGACCCGACCTCGGGCCGTCCCGCGAAGTACGAGATGAAGTCGGAGGTCTCCAGGTCGGCCTCGTTGCCGGTCGGCGCCCAGTGCGAGAGCCGCACCCCGAGCTCCTGGAGGGTGAAGACGGGCCGCCCCTGGTGGCCGGACTGGGTGATGAGCGCGACGGCGGGCCCGTCGAGGTCCTCGCGGAACCGCTCGAAGGCGTTGAGGTTGGTGTTGGGGCCGAGCAGTCGCAGCCCCGAGCGGCGTACGGCCGCGGCGAGGCGTTCCTGGGCCTCGGCGCCGGCCTCCCCGGTCTCGGCGAAGCCGGACGCGAACGCGACGGCGAACCTCACCTTCGCCTCGGCCAGCTCCTCGATCACGGGCAGCGGGTCGGCGACGAGCAGGACGGCGAGGTCGACGGGTTCGGCGAGCGCGCCGACGGAGGGCACGCAGTCGATCCCGAAGACGCTGGTACGGGTGGGGTGGACGGGCACGAGCCGGGCGCCGACCCGCTCGGACCAGGCGAGCAGCTGCCGGGTGATCCCGGTGTTGGGCCGGCCCTCGGTGTCGGAGGCGCCGATCACGGCGACGGACTCGGGCCGGAAGAACCGGTCGAGGTCGGGGACGGGTGCGTGCAGCGGGCGCCCGCTGACGTCGTGGTCGCCGGGGGCGGCGGTGACGCCGTGCACCGCGGTCCGGGGCGATTCGCCGCAGGCGACCACGCGGGCGCGGAGATCGGTGGTGAAGGTGCCGTGAGTCGATCCAAGCATGTGTTCCGCCCGCCCCTTCACCCATCCGTATACAGCTGACGCTTAGTCAGATTACAGAACTGACGGCCAGTCAGGAATGGGTGTGCGGCGGTCACGGCAGAACGGATCCTGCGGCGGCGTACAACCCTTCGACGGGGAGAGGGGTCTCACCTCACGGACGGCATGCCTGAAACGGGCGGGATGTCCGCCGGAACGGGCGGATCCGCCGCGACAGGAGCGACGTCCGCGCCATCCGATGCCGACAGCAATGGGGATCACGTGACCCGCTCCACCCGTGTCCGCGGCCGCCGCCGCGCCCTGGGCGCAGCCCTGGCCGTCCTCGCCTCCGCCGCCGCGCTCACCGCGGCCACGGAGGGCCGGGCCCAGGCCGCCACGGGCGTGCCGAAGCCCCGGGTCGCCTTCACCGAGTACAAGTACGTCGACGGCGTCCGCACCGGCGACACCCTCGTCACGGTCAACGCCGACGGCACCGACCGCCGCGTGCTGGTGCCCACCGGCGGGGGCCTGACGGCCACGACCGCGATCTCGGGCGTCGCCTTCTCGCCCGAAGGCCTGCGCATGGCCTTCCTCACCGGCGGCAGCACCCTCTGGGTCGCGGACGCCGACGGCAGGAACGCCCACGTGGTCCGCAAGGACCTCATGGAACCCGATGTCCTGGCCGACAGCCTCGACTGGACCGCCGACGGCCGGCAGGTCGTCGTGAGCTACGCGCCCGGGGCCGGGGCCGACGACAGCATCCACGAGCTTCTCTGCGTCTACCGCGTCGACATCGCGAGCGGCGACATCGACAACGCCCTCCCCGCCTCCTTCAGAGGGGCCGGCCAGGCCGACGTGGCCTGGAACGGGAAGATCACCTTCGTGAAGGGCTGGAAGGGCGACTCCAAGGTCTACTTCTGGGACCCGCGCGCCGGAGGCGAGCCGAAGCTCATCGCCGCGGGCATGAACCCGAGGTTCTCGCCGGACGGCGAGCAGATCTCCTTCGCGGACGGCAGCGGAGGGTGGAACGCGCGCGCCTACTTCCTCGACACCGGCCAGCAGTACGACCTGACCACGGGCGAGGGGTACGGCGCCGAGTGGTCCCCGGACGGCAGCGCGATCGCGTACCAGTCCGGCGGGCAGGCCGTCGTCAGGAGCGCCGCCGCGTCCGACGGTCCCCGCACGGTCCTCTCGGCGCCCGGCACCCTCATCGACGAGGTCTCCTGGGTCGCGCCGCGCGGCTGGAACCCCCACGGCACCTTCCGTCGCGACTACGGCGGCGACGGCCGCGCCGACCTCCTCGCCGTGGACGGCGCGGGCGTCCTCTGGCGCTACGACGGCACCGGCGACGGCGGCTTCCGGCCCCGGCAGAAGATCGGCTGGGGCTGGAAGGGCTACCGCTTCACCGCCGTCGGCGACCTCAACGCCGACGGCCGCCCCGACGCGCTCGCCCAGGACGCCACCGGCGGCCTCTGGCGGCTCGACGGGACCGCGGGCGGCGGCTTCGGCGCCAAGGTGAAGATCGGCACCGGCTGGAAGGACTTCAAGCTCACGGGCGTCGGCGACCTGACCGAGGACGGCTACCCCGACGTCCTGGCCGTCGACGCGGTGGGCGCCGTCTGGCACTACCCGGGCGACGGCCGCGGGGGCCTCCAGGCCCGCCAGAGGGAGGGCACCGGGTACACCGGCCAGCGCATGACGGGCGTCGGCGCGTTCACGCGCAGCGGCCACCAGAATTACCTCGGCCTCTTCCCGGCCGGCGACCTCTACCGCTACGAGCGGGGCGGCGCCGACAAGATCGGCTGGGGCTGGAAGGGCCTGACCCTCACCGGCGCGGGCGACCTCTCCGGCGACGGCGTCACCGACGTCCTCGCCCTCGACACCGCCGGGGTGCTGTGGCGGTACGACGGCGACGGCAACGGCGGCATGAAGCCCAGGGTCAAGGCGGGCTGGGGCTGGACGGGCCTGAACCTGTTCTGATCCTTCCCGGGACCTGAACCTGTTCTGATCCTTCCCGGGACCTGAACCTGTTCCGATCCTTCCCGGGACCGACGCGGTGCCCGCCCCCGGCCGCGGGGGTGGGCACCACTCTCATTTCGCCCGCGTACGCGCGATCCGCCGTGCGATCCTCTCCGCGTCGATCGCCAGCTCCCGGAACATGCCGCTGATCGGGTTCGTGAAGCCGGTGAAGTACAGCCCCGGGGTCTCGCGCGGGCAGCGCGCCCCGTGGACCACCGGCCGCCCGCTCCCGTCGAGCACGTCCAGGTGACCGAGGAGGGGCTCAAGGGCGCGGCGGTAGCCGGTCGCGGCGATCACGGCGTCCGGGGCGATCCGGGTGCCGTCGGCGAGGACGACCTCGCCGCCCTCGAAGGCCTCGACGGCGGCGACGATCTCGACCTTGCCCGCCCGGACGGCGTCGATGAGGCCGACGTCCTGGACGGGGACGGCGCCCTCGCGCTGGCGGGTGGCGAGGCCGGACGTGGGGCGGGGCAGCCCGTAGGCGGAGAGGTCGGGCACGGCGACCTTGGCCATCAGGGTGCCCATGCGGTCGACGAGCGGGGCGGGGAGCCGCCGGACCAGGATGCCGGTGCGCTGGGCGGGCCAGCCGGCGGTGGTGCGGCGGACGATGTGCGGGACGGTGCGGATCGCGAGGCGCACGCGGGCGGCGCCGCCCTCGGCGAGGTCGGCGGCGATCTCGGCACCGGTGTTGCCGGCGCCGACGACGAGGACGTCCTTGCCCTCGTACGGCCCGGGGTTGCGGTAGGAACGCGCGTGGTTCAGCTCGCCCTCGTACGCGTCGCGGCCGGGCCAGTCGGGGACGTGCGGGGTGTGGTTGTAGCCCGTCGCCACGACCACCGCGCGCCCGGTGAGCCGCCGTCCGCCCGTGGCGTGCAGGATCCATTCCGTGCCGTCCCGCTCGACGCGGTGGACCTCGACCCCGGTCACGACCTCCAGCTCGTGCTGCTCGGCGTACTTCTCCAGGTAGCGCACGACGTCGGCGCGGGCCACCCAGCGGCCGAACGAGCGGGGCATCTTCAGGCCGGGGAGCGCGGAGAGCCGCCGGGTGGTGTGCAGCCGCAGCCGGTCGTAGTGGGCGCGCCAGGAGGCGCCGACGGCGTCGGACTTCTCCAGGACGACGGCCCGGACTCCCCGCGCGCCCAGGGCTGCGGCGACGGCGAGTCCGCCGGGTCCGCCGCCGATGACGTACACGGGATGCGCGGGGGGTGGAGGGGGGGTGGTGATGGCCATGAATGCTGAGCGTAATGACGTGTACACGCAGTGGGTCTCGGTCAAGAGGGATTTCGGTTGCGAATCGGTCACGTGCGCGCGGCCCGCACCCCTCCGTGCCCGCCTCTTGCGCTGCACGCCCACCCTGCGCTGAACTGACATACCGTCAGATCAGGCTCTCCGAGGGGGCGCGCATGCAGACCGTCTGGCTCACCGGCGCCGAATGGCTCGCCGTCCTCCGCATCGGCCTCGGCCTGTGGTGGCTGGAGAGCTGGCGCCACAAGGACAAGAAGGGCTGGTTCGAGCGCGGTACCGGCATCGCCTGGGCCGCCGACGTCGCCGGCAAGCACCGCTGGCCCCAGGTCAAGAAGGGCTTCGACACCGTCGTCGCCCCCCGCCCCAAGCTCATGGCGTACGTCGTCGTCTATGCCGAACTCGCCCTGGGACTCGGCCTGGTCGTCGGCTTCCTCACCCCGGTCGCCCTCGTCGCCGGCCTCCTCCTCAACCTCCTCTACCTCGTCCTGATGATCCACGACTGGGCCGAGCAGGGGCAGAACGCGATGATGGCGCTCATCTCCCTCGTCGCCCTCCTCGCCATGTCCTGGCAGACCTGGTCCCTCGACCACGCGATCGGACTCTTCTGATGACGGCGAAACCCGCGACGCCCGCGACGGCCGCGAAACCCGCGACGCCCGCGAAACCCGCGACGGCCGCCACCCCCGACATCGACGCCTTCACCCGTCCCTACTGGGACGCCGCCGCCGAAGGCCGGCTCCTCGTCCGCCACTGCGCCGCCTGCGACCGCGCCCACCACTACCCGCGCGAGTTCTGCCCCCACTGCTGGAGCGAGGACGTCCGCTGGGAGCCGGCGAGCGGACGGGCCACCCTCTACACCTGGTCGGTCGTCCACCGGAACGACCTCCCGCCGTTCGGCGAGCGCGTCCCGTACGTCGCCGCCGTCGTGGACCTCGCGGAGGGCCCGCGCATGATGACGGAGGTCGTCGGCGTGCCGGAGGCCGACCTCCGGATCGGGATGGATCTGGAGGTCGCCTTCCGGGCGGAGGGGGACGTCGCGGTGGCGGTGTTCCGCCGCCCGCCCTCAGAGGGCTGAGATGTTCCGCCAGAGCTGGCTGCCGTCGGAGCCGCAGGTGTAGGTCATGGCGAACGAGCCGGCTGTCAGGCACCGGCCGTCGCTCATGTTCTTGAAGGTGCGGCCGGCGGAGGTGGAGGTGAGGACCTTCCAGGACTGGAGGCTCGCTCCGTTGCAGGCGGCAGTCGTGACGGAGGTGTTGCCGGCGGGCTGGAGGCAGCGGCCGGACTTCCTGTTGATCAGCCGGAAGGTGCCGTTGCTGCCGGGCGAGTAGGTCCACGCGTACCAGTAGGTGGCTCCGCTGTTGCCGGGGGCGCCGCACTCGGCCGAGGTGACGATGACGCCGAAGCCCGCGTCGTACTCGGCCAGGCAGTTGCCGCTCGACCCGTTCTCGAGGGAGTACGTCCCCGAGGGCGCCGAACCGCCGGTCGGCGGCGGCGCGGGCCTGGCGGTCGTCGGCTTCGGGGCGGGCTGCGTCGTCGTACCACCGGAGCCGGAGCCGGACCCGGACCCGGAGCCGGAGCCGGACCCCGACCCGCCGGGTGCCACGGTGGTCCCGCCGGCCCCGCCCCCGCCCCCGGGCGGCGTTCCTCCGCCGCCGGCCCCGCCGCCCGCGCCTCCGCCGTCGGCGGGCGGCGGGACGGGGGCGCCGGGGGAGGAGCCGGGCGGGGTCGAGACGGGCGGCTTCGAGGACGGGGCCTTGGAGGAGGGCGAGCCGGGCCCGCTGGACGGCGGCACGGCGGCGGGCTGAGAGACGGTCGCGGTGGCGGAGGGCGAGGTGCTGGGGCCCGCGCCGAGGCGGCCGATCTCGTACGGGCCGAGGGCCACCGTGAGGGTGGTGCCGGTGGCCACGACGACGGGGACGGCGAGCATGACGAAGCGGTTGCGGCGCTTGCGCTGATCGCCGGAGGCGCCCCGGCCGGTCACGGCCAGCGGGTCGGGCGAGGTGGTCGCGGGCTCCTTGCCGGGCTGCGGGGTCAGCGGCGCGGTCGCGACGTCCTCGGAGGGGTCGGCCTTCTCCAGCTCCGTCAGGTGCTCGGCGGTCGGGGCCCCGGCGGCGAAGGCGGCGCGTTCGCCGATCCGCTCGGCGACGGCCGCCGGCCAGTCGGCGCCCTCGGCCCGCTCCTCGGTGAGTCCGACGAGCTCCTCGGCCGTCGGCCGGTCCGCGGGGTCCTTGGCGAGACACTTCCGTACGAGCTCCGCCAGTTCGGGGTCGTCGTCGGCGAGGCGTCCGAAGTCGGGCTCTCCGTGGACGACGCGGTAGAGGAGGTCGGGGCCGGAGCCGTCGCCGAACGGGGGCCGGCCGTTGGCCGCGTACAGGAGGAGGCTGCCGAGCGCGAACACGTCGGCCGCGCCGGTGAGGCGGCGGTCGGCGACGGCCTGCTCGGGGGCCATGTAGGCGGGCGTGCCGATGACCATGCCGGTCTTGGTCAGCCGGCTCTGGTCGGCGGCCCGGGCCACGCCGAAGTCGATGAGCGAGAGGCCGTCGCCGGTGAGCATGACGTTGGACGGCTTGAGGTCGCGGTGCACCATGTCGGCGCCGTGGACGACCCGGAGCCCGGCCGCCGCGTCCCGGAGGAGCCGCCAGAGGGCGGCGCCGGTGAGCGGGCCGCCGTTGAGCCGGATGGCTTCGTTGAGGGTGATTCCGGGGATGAACTCCGTGGCGAACCACGGGGGTTTGGCCGTGCGGTCGCTCGCGAGGAGCTTGGTGTTCGCCCCGGCGGGCAGCCGGGCGAGGTTGTCCAGCTCGTGCCCGAAGTGGCTCAGGAAGTCGGGATCCTCGGCGAGCACGGGAAGTACCCGCTTCACCGCCGCGAACTTGCCCGGCACGGCGCCGAGGTACACCCGGCCCATCCCCCCGGATCCGAGCACCCCGAGCAGCCTGAACGCCCCGATCCGGCGGGGATCCCCCGCTTCCAGCGGTATGGCCCCGCTGCCGGTCAGACCGTCAAAACTAGAGTTGTTTTCCAGTTCCCCCTGCATGGGCCACACAGTAGCCGAGCCCCCTTCCGATCTGAATATCGATCAGGTGAAGGGGGCTCGACATCAACTTCACGTCAAACAAGGCGAGTTGGACGGGTTGTCCGGAACATCCTAGAACCAGTCCCGGTCGGTCATCGAGTTCGGGAAGTAGTTCTCGACGCGCGGCTTGAAGGGCGCCTGCCAGTCCCCCGTCCCCCCGTACCAGTACATGCGCGCCGTGGGGTCGGACCTGTCGAACGCCACGAGGTCGTTCCGGCCGTCGCGGTCGATGTCCCCGACACCGACGAGCCGGGCGTACGTGTTCCAGCCGGTGCCGATCTTCGTGCGGGGCGCGAAGCTGCCGTCGCCCTTGCCGAGGTACTGCCAGAGGACGCCGTCCTTGTCGCGGGCGACGAGGTCGCCGGCGGGGGCGCCGGCGATGTTCCCGGTGGCGGTGACCTCGTTGTAGACGCCCCAGCCGGTGCCGATCTGCTTGCGGGGGCCGAGGGGCGTGCTGGAGTTGCCGGTGGCGGGGTAGAGCCACAGGCCGCCGACCGTGTCCGTGGCGAGCACGTCGGGCCTGCCGTCGCCGGTCAGGTCGCTGCCGCCGGTGATCTTGTCGTAGATCTGCCAGCCGGTCCCGATCTTCACCGGGGGAGCGAACGCGAGGCTCCTCGTGCCCGGGAAGAACCACAGGCCGCCGTTCTTGTCGCGGGCGAGCACCTCAGGCGCCTTGCTCGTCCCGCCGAAGTCGCCGGGCGTGACGAACCGGTCGTAGGTGCGTCCCCAGCCGGTGAGCGTGGCTCCCTTGAACCAGTTGAAGCCCTGTTGGGACGGAAGGTAGGAGCCTTCGATGACGGACACGTCCCCGGTGGCGGAGTCGACCGCGAACAGGTCCGGCGAACCGTTGTCGGAGAAGTCGTGCGACTTCGGGGCGCGGACGACCTTCATCGTGCCGCTCAGCCCCACGCCCTTGCCGACGCCGTCGAGCGGGGTGACGCCCATCTTCCAGACGTAGTCGCCGTTGGTGACGTCGCCCCACGGAGTGAGCCCGCCCTCGTAGGAAGAGCGGTTCCCCTCCCACGTGAGGGTCATCGTCCCGGGGCCGGTCGGGCCCTCCGTGGGGCGGATCTCGCCGGACCACTCCGTGACCGTGGGCGTCTCCGCCTTCGAGATGGTGACGCTCACCCGCACGTTGCGGCGGCTCACGTCCACCGTGAACGGGACGGCACCCCGGTTCTTGTCGAGGTCGAGCACCGCGGGGATGTCGGGCCCCGCGGTCACGGAGACCCCGGTCTTCTCCCCGGTCGCCGCCACCGGCTCCCGCGTGACCGAGGCGCCGCCCCGCACCCGGTACAGCCCCTCGCCCTCGCTCTCGGCCACCGACCCGCCGCGGACGAGCAGCGAGCCGTCCGGGGCGGCCGTCACGCTCGTCACGTGATCGATCCACGGCGTCCACCCGGACGCCCCGTTCAGCGAGACCGCCCTCGGACCCTGCCGCGCCTGGAACGGATCGGTCACGTCCTCCCCGTAGACCACCCAGCCGTCGACCAGGCCCACCTTCATCGCGCCGCCGCCGGTGTTCAGCGTCGTGGCCGCACCGGTCTTCCGGTCCACGACGATCAGGTGGTCGTCCACGAAGCCGTCCGAACGCGGCGTCTCCTGCACCCACGCCACGTGCGTCGCGGAGAGCGCGGCCGACTGCCCGTAGCCGACGGGACCCGCGTTGTCGTACGTCTCCGTGACCGCCCGCGTCCCGAGGTCGACCACCGCGAAGTGGCTCTTCCCGGCCGACTGGTAGCCGACGAGCGCGGTCCCGGGGATCCCGGCCGCGAAGGTGAGCGCGCTCGCGTCCGCCGGCAGCCCGGTCACGGCGTGGTTCCCGGTGCTGCCGTCGGCCTCGTGGGTGACGAGGTGCAGCAGGGTCCCGCCGTCGGCAGGGGCCACGCTCGTCAGGACGGTGCCGCCCACCGCGCCGATCGGCGTGTGGACACCCCCGCCCAGCATGTTGGTCCAGATGTCGACCGGCGCGGCGCCCGTCGCCATGTCCCTGAGCCGGACCGTGTTGATCCCGGGCCGCGTCACGACCACGTCCGAAGCGGCCCCCAGGACCTCCTCCTGACCGAGGTCGCTCGTCGTGCCGTCGGCCAGCCGCGTCCACCGGTACTCGCCGGCGTCGCTCTTGCTCAGGAAGCCGGTGTCCCCGGCACTCACGATCTCGGACGCGAGCGGGAAGGCGATCGGGGCCTCGGCGGTGACCGCCGCCACCACGGCCGGGGTCCCGGCGACGGCGACGGGGGCCGCGACCAGCGTCCCGGCGGTGACGGCCAGCGACGCGGCGATGGCCGCGGTGAGCATTCTCGACCGGGACGGCGTGCGGTGCTGTGGACGGGGCAAGGCTCGGTTCCTGTTCCGTGAGGCGGACGGCCATGTGGTGGTGCGGGAAACGGGGCTAGAAGACCAGGCGCGCGTCGTGCGCGGCCGCCCACTTCGCGGTCCGGGGACCGAAGGGAGCGCTCCAGGCGCCCGTGCCCTTGTAGACGTAGACGTTCTTGTTCGGGTCGGACGGGGTGCGGACGTAGGCCATCAGGTCGTTGAGGCCGTCGTTGTCGAGGTCGCCGAGGGCGAGGATCCGGCTGTACGCGTTCCAGCCGCCGCCGATCCTGGTGCGGGGCGCGAAGGTGCCGTCGCCCTTGCCGAGGTACTGCCAGAGGACGCCGTCCTTGTCGCGGGCGACGAGGTCGCCGGCGGGGGCGCCGGCGATGTTCCCGGTGGCGGTGATCAGGTTGTAGACGCCCCAGCCGGTGCCGACCTTCTTGCGGGCGGAGAAGGGGGCGTTGACGTTGCCGGTGCCGGGGTAGAGCCAGAGGACGCCGGCCTTGTCGGTGGCGAGGAGGTCGGGCTCGCCGTCGGCGTTCACGTCGCTGCCGCCGGCGATCTTGTCGTAGATCTGCCAGCCGGTGCCGATCCGGGTGCGGGCCGAGAGCGGCTGGTCCGCCATGCCGCCCTGGTAGAGCCAGAGGTAGCCGCTCCTGTCGCGGGCGACGACGTCGGGCTGGTCGGTGCCGCCGAGGTCGCCGGGGACCGAGACGCGGTCGTAGACGCCCCAGCCGGTGCCCCACCTGGAGTCCCAGCCGGTGGTGTCGTCGTTGCGGACGAGCTCGCCCGCCGCGTTGACGCTCAGCAGGTCGGGGACGGCGTTCTTCGTCCAGTCGTGCGGGCGGGGAGCGCGGGTGACGGTGAACGTGCCCCTCAGCTCGACCGACTCCCCCACGCCGTCGGTCGGCCGGACCTCCGCCTTCCACTCGTACAGCCCGTTCGACGCGGTCCCGCTGGACCCGTAGTCGCCGGTGCCGTAGTCGTAGCTGCCGTCCCATCTGACGCAGAGGGATCCGGACGTGCCGCCGCAGGAGCCGTTGCCCTGCCACATGTAGGAGTAGTGGTCGATCTGCCCGGGCGGCGAGATGATCATGTGCACCGCCACGTTGGGCCGGTCCACGTCGAACGTGAACACCGCGGGGCGGTTCTTGTCGAGGTCGACCACCTCCGGGACGTCGTACCCCGTCACCGAGAGCTGGGTGACCTCGCCGCTGCCGGCCACCAACCGCCGGTCCACCTCGCCCTCGCGCGCCGTGACGCGGTACAGCCCCTCGGCCTCGCCCTCCGCGAGCGAACCGCCCCGGACGAGCAGCGTGCCGTCGGGCGCGCCGGTGAGGCTGGTGGCGTGCTCCAGGAGCTCCTTGTCCGGGGCGCCGGCCAGCGACCTGGCGACGAGCGGATGGCGGTCGGCGCCGGAAGCGGTGTCCTTCCCGAACTCGAACACCACCCAGGAGCCGGTCAGACCGACCCTGACCTCGGAGGCGGTCCCGGCGGAGAACCGCTGCGTCACGCCCGGCCGCTTCCGGTCGGCGACGACCACGACCGGCTGCGGGTTCCCGTACAGCGGCGGCATCTGCTCCACCCACGCCACATGGGTGGCGGAGAGCGCGAGGTGCGGGGAGGTCCGTGCCGGGCTCGGGTTCTCGTACCTCTCGACCACCGCGTACGTGGCCAGGTCGACCACGGCGTAGCGGGGCTTGGCATCGGACACGTACGAGACGAGCGCGGTGCCGGGGATGGCCGACCGCATGACGATGCGCGTGGCGTCAGCGGGCATCCCGGTGACGACGCGGTTCAGGAGGGTGCCGTCCGCGTCATGGGAGAGGACGTGCAGCACCTCGGTGCCCGTGACGGTGTGGGCGGACGTGAGGACGGTCGCTCCGACCGCGCCGATCGCGATGTTCACCCCGCCGCCGAGCCCCACGAGGGGCACCTCGACGGGCGCCGCGCCGGTCGCCATGTCCCGGATCTGCACGACGTGGTCGCCGGTCTGCGTGACCACGACATCGGAAGCGGCCCCCAGGGCCGGTCCTCCCGCACTCGCGAGGACCGTCGAGGTCCCGTCGGCGTAACGGGTCCAGCGGTACTCGCCGTCGGCGCTCTTGCTGAGGAATCCGGTCTCGCCCGAACTGACGATCTGGGACGCCTTCGGGAAGGCGATCACCTCGTCGGCGGAGGCGGAGGCGGAGGAGACCGCGGCGGCGGACACCGACACCACGGCCGGGGCCGCGGCGCCGGCGGCAGGAGCGGACGCCAGCGTCCCCGCGGTCACGGCCAGCGAGACGGTGACGGCCGCCGTCAGCCGCCGGGACCGTGAAGTGACGCTCGATGCGTAGGGCAACGCCGGCTCCCTGCATGTTGGGGTGCGGCACGGGGCGCGCCACACCCCAACAGACATGCGAGGGAGCCGAGGGGTTGTACGGAGATCGACTTCCCTTCCGCAGAGGCGTACGCCTACGGCAAGCTGTAGACCTGGAACCCGTAGCCGATCTTGACCGGCGGCTCGTAGAGCGCGCCCGACGCGCTGCCCGTCCCCGAGTACCGGAACAACTCACCGCTCGGCTTGCGCGCGATCAGGTCCGACACGCCGTCCTCGTCGAGGTCGCCGACCGCCCACCGGACTCGGCACCGCGGGGTCAGCGATCAGCACGTCGAGGAGGGCGAGTGGACGAGTCGGATGTCCCGCGGCGGGAGCCGGTCTGGCTGGTGGCGGCGAACGTCGTGGCCTGGCGTCGGTGCGGGGTCGGCGGCCGGGAACTGCGCCCCGGGACGAAGAACTTCAAGGGCGGGGCGAAGGTCTACGTGGTCCACGTGTACTGGGGCCCGGGCGGCGAACGGCTCACGGTGCTCGGACGCGAACGGCACACCAGCCGGTGGATCGCCATCGACACGGCGACCCGCCACCTCCACGGCTTCCGACCGAAGCTCGTCCACACCCCCCGCGTCCTGGAACGTCTGCACGAGGCAGGACGCGAACTCGGCCCCGGACCAGGTGAGGACCACGCGGTGGAAGTCGCCGCGACACTGGAGCGGTACGCGCGCCGGGACCGCGCCCGGATATCCCCCTACAGCCCGCACCCGGACCGATGCCTGTGCCACGCCTGCCTCACCGGCGAAGCCGGCTAGGGCGTGTCCTGGGCGTGTGGCGACAGCGCGGACGGGCCGGGCGGGGTGATGCCCCGGTCCGGCCCGTGCGCTCTCTGCTAGAGGTCGAGCTGATGCCGGTGCGTCGTGTGCGTGGGCGTGTAGCCGAGACCGTCGTTGATCCGTCTCATGGGCGCGTTGCCGTCGGCGGTGTCGGTCAGGAGGCCACCGAGGTCCGGATAGTTTCTCCGGGCCTGTCGGATCGACTCGGCCTTCATCCATCGGCCGAGACCGTGTCCACGGTGCTCGGGCAGCACACCGGTGCCGTAGTGCTGGCCGTCACCTGTGCCGCTGCCGGGGACGACGAGTTCGGTGAACCCGGCGATCGAGCCGTCGGAGGCGTCGACGGCGACGACGGTGTGCAGGTGGTCGCCGCGCTGTTCGACGGCCTTCGCCGCGGCCCGCACGCGCTCCACGTCCCAGGTCACGGTGCCGCAGTCGGCGTCGTCCATGGGCATGTCGTCCATGGCGCGACGTGATGCGGCGAACGCCCGGGCGAGGTCGTCGGGGACGGTTCCCCGCCATGACGTCAGCCGGTAGCCGGGATGCGGACGCTCGATGATCTCGGCGAGGACGGCGGTATCCACGTCGGCCAGGGGCAGGCGGGTGAACCTCAGGGTGAGGACCCTGCGGAAACCCCGCGCCGCCAGGAAGTCGTCGCCGGGCGACCCGGCTTCCGCCTGCGCGACGACGCAGCGTCGCGCGTTGTCCCGGGCGGTCGCCACGGCGGTGTCGAGGAGCCGGGAGCCGACGCCCTTGCGGCGCTCCGCGGGATGAACACGGAGGTCGAGCTCGGCCATGTGCTCCTGTCCGCCGTCGAACAGGCGCAGAAAGGCCGTCCCGGCAGGGATGGAATCCGCGTCCGACGCCAACCAGGCGAGACGCCGGCCGTGCGGCCCGTGAGCGGGGTCGGTCAGTGGGGTGATGCGAAGGGACAAGGTGTCTCCGTCGTGAGGAGGTGGCAAAGGTCCGTACGCGAGCTCGACTCCTGGGCACTCCTGCGCATGTGCTCCACACCTCCTCGTCGACAGTGCCGCCCCGCACCCGTGCGGACGGCTGGGTGAACCTAGCTGGCCGACCGACTCCCGGGCAACGGGTTAACGAGAAGGCGCTACGCGCGTGTGTGGTGATGGCGGGCGAAGAAGGCGCCCACCCGGGCCCGTACCTGCGCGAGTGCCACCACCGGGTCGCCGGTGCCGATGAGCGCGGCCCGCGCCGTCGGCGTCACGAGGCCGGCGGTCTGGAGCCGTGCGACGAGCGAGCCGTAGTCGGTGAACGCCCAGTGGTTCGCGTCGGCGAGCAGCACGCGGCGGCCGGGAAGGCCCGCCCAGGAGGACTCGATGCGGGCGGCACCCTCGAATCCGTCGGTGCGGAACAGCAGCGACGGCCGGTCGACCGGCGTCGGGTACAGGTCGAGATAGCCCTCCAGGTTCGCCACCGCGCCGATCCTGCGGTCCCGGTGGGCCGCGTACACCGCCGCCGTGCCGCCTGCGGAGTGCCCGTACGTCCCGATCCGGCCGAGGTCCATGACCGGTGCGAGCGGCAGGTCGCCGAGCCGGTCCAGGACCAGGCGGAGGTCCGCGATCCGGGTGTCCACCATCGTGCGGAAGGTCGCCGGGTCGGGCGGCCCGGTGAGGACGGTCGTGCGCATCCCGGTGGGCAGTTCCACCTGAGAAGCGTCACCGGGGTGGTCGACGAGGACCACCACCCGGCCGTGGCTCGCCAGGTCCTCGGCGAGGGTCGTGCCGAGCGTGCGGGAGTCACCGCCGCCGGGTGAGTACACCAGCACCGGCCGCCGCCCCGGCAGCGGCGGCGCGCCCACGTACCCGTGGGTGAGGACCGCGCCCCAGTCCACCGCTCCCGGCTCCGGCAGCCCCGGACGGACGTGCGGCGCGTACGCGGCGAACACCTCGGCCTCGGCCGGGGTGAGTTGCGGGGCCCGCGAGAAGCCGCGCACCGATCGGGCCGGGTACAGCACGGTCAGCA
Organism: Streptomyces sp. LMG1-1-1.1; assembly: GCF_040815545.1. Classification (NCBI taxonomy): domain Bacteria; kingdom Bacillati; phylum Actinomycetota; class Actinomycetes; order Kitasatosporales; family Streptomycetaceae; genus Streptomyces; species Streptomyces sp. LMG1-1-1.1. The sequence goes on from NZ_JBFPNH010000065.1 coordinate 123,766, forward strand.
TCAGCTCCCGCACGCCGCCCACCCACGGGTCCGAACGGACCGGGTCCGTCAGATGGACCGTCCGCATGCCCACGGGATACGGGCCGGAGGGCGCGGGCAGCCGGAGGAACGAGCCGCCACCGGACGCGGACGCGGCCGTGGGCAGCAGGGCGGCGGCACCCCCGAATAGGGTGCCCTTCAGAACAGTGCGTCGAGAGGTCATACGACCATCCTTGGGGCGGGGGCCGCCGCGTCGCGAAGCTTCACGCCCCGGCCGAAAGGCTGGCCCAGGACGAGGAGTTGTGCGGGTGCTGCGCATCCACTTCACCGCGGAGGACTTCGCCCGGATCCGCTTCGCCCCCCGCCCGGCGCCGCTCCAGGAGCTGCACGCCGCCCTGACGACGGTCGTGGCCCAGCACGGCGGGCCGCTGTTCGCGCCGTGGCGCGGCCGCGTCCTGCGCTCCCTCCCGGCCGCCACCGACCCGCTCGCCGACCTGGTTCCGGCGGGCCGCCCGCCCTCCTTCCTCGACGTCCTCGGCGACACCGTCGCCGACGGCTTCGAACGGATCCGCGCCACCAGCCCCGCACTCGTCCGCTCCGAGCTGGAGCGGGTCCACGGTCCTGTGCCTCCCCCCACCTGGATACGCGGCCTGCACGCGGGCGACAAGACGGCCTGGCGCACCCTGCACCGCGCCCAGCAGGCCGCGTACGAGACGGTCCTCGCCCCGGTCTGGCCCGTCGTACAGGACCTGCACCGCGAGGAGTTCACCCGCTACGCCCTCACGGTCGCCGAGCACGGCGTGGCCGCCACACTGACCGTCCTGGCCCCGGGCAGCCGACTCCACGAAGGTGTGTGGGAATGGCCCGGCGCGGCGCCGGACCGCGACGTCCGCCTCCATGGGCGCGGCCTGGTCCTGCTGCCCACCTTCCACCACCCGGCGGGCCCCCTCCTCCAGGACACCCCGGGCCGCCCCGCGGTCCTGACGTACCCGGCCGGTCCCGGACTCCCGCCCGCCGCGGAGCGCCCGGCCGCCCCCGCCGAGACCCTCGCCGCCGTCCTGGGCCGCACCCGACTCGACGCCCTGCGCCTCCTCGCCGAGCCTCACACCACGACCTCCCTGGCCCGCGCCCTCCACGTCAGCAACGCGACGGCCTCGTCCCACGCGGCCGCGCTCAGATCCGCGGGCATGGCGACGACGACCCGCACAGGCCGCTCGGTCACCCACCGGCGCACGGCCCTCGGCACACTGGTCGCGGGCGCGTGACCGTCTTACGGATGCCCCCCCGAGCCGTATCGGCCGGGACCTATCGGTCAGGGAATCGGGACCAACCGATCAGGGCGGTTCCCGGAAGGAAGAGCGAGGCCCCCACCGCCATGAGCGTGGCGAGGGCGCTCCCCGTCGGCGTGATGGCGACGACGCCGAAGAAACAACACAGTCCGCCGCCCACGAGCACCTGACCGATCCCGTGCGGGACGGGCCGCAGGACCCGCGCTCGCTCCCACGGATGGATCCACCCGGTGACCAGCTCGACCACACCACTGATCGCCACGGCCAGAGAGAACGCGATGGCCACCCCCGTCACCACGTACCGCATTGCCGCCTCCCCCCGTTCCACACGAGCGCTCGAAGCCCGCCGGCCCCGGCCCCGGAAGGCTAGGCCCTGCCGGCAAGTTCCAGGATGTGGGGTGCCGCCTCCGCCAGGGACGCGAAGTGCCGGTGGGCGCCCACGTCAGCGGTCCCGTTCACGGACCACACCGTCATCCCGGCCGCCCGCCCCGACCGCACCCCCGACGGCGCGTCCTCGATCACCAGGCAGTCCGCCGGATCCGCCCCCAGCTTCTCCGCCGCCATGAGGTACGGCATCGGCGACGGCTTGCCCTCCGTCACCGCGGCCGCGTCCACGATCAGCCCCGGCAACGGCAGCCCGGTCCTCTCGAACCGCCCCCGCACCCGGTGCTCGTAGTTCGACGTCACCAACGCCCACCGGCCCTCCGGCAGCCCACCGAGCAGCTCGGCAGCCCCTTCGAAGGCCCCGTACGTCCCTGTACGCACGTCCTCGTCCTCCAGCTCGTGCAGGAGGGCGAGGCACTCGTCCGGGTCCGCGTCCGGAACCACCGACGCGAACGTCTCCACCGGCCGCGTCCGCAACGCGACGGCGTACACCTCCTCCCCGTCGAGCCCGTACCGCGCAGCCCACTCGTGCCACATACGGCGCTGGTTCTCGACGGCGTCCATCAGCGTGCCGTCGACATCGAAGAAAACGAAGCTCTCGGAGATCACGCCCCGGATGCTACGTCCACGAACGCGGCCCAGGAGGAGGGGGATACGGCGAGCTGGGGGCCGTGGGGGTTCTTGGAGTCGCGGACGTGGACGAGGGCGGGGTGGACGGCTACTTCTACGCACTCGCCGCCTTCGGCGCTGCTGTAGCTGGACTTGTGCCATTCGTAGGCGACTTCGATGCAGTTGCCGCCCTCGGGGCCGCTGTAACTGCTCTTGAACCAGGCCAGACCCGTGGTGTTCATCGTTCTCCCAGCAGTTTCTCGATCCACGTCAGCGACTCGTGTTGCGTGAGCGCCTGGGACCGGATGATTCCATAGCGCTCGGCGTACTGGCGGACCTCTTCTGGGCCGGTGATCAGCCGCGCGTGTCCGTAGACCTCGGTGTACGCCGTTTCCCGTCGCCCCCTGGGCGTGATCAGAGTGAAAGGCGAGCCCAGGTAGGGGTGTTCGTACCGATCCTGCGGCATGATCTGGAAATCGACCGTACGCTTCCGAGCCACTTCCAGGATGCGCCGGAGCTGCTCGCGGTGAACCTCGGGTCCGCCGAACGGACGCAACAGGACGGCGGCCTCCAGGACGAAGCTGATCGTTGGGGCGGGCCATTTCTCAAGCAGGACCTGACGGGAGATCCGGTCGGCTACCCGCTTCTCGACGGTCGTCTCGTCCAACATGGGACGAAGGTGCTCGAAGAGGCAACGCGCATAGGCGGGCGTCTGGAGAATGCCCGGCACCGCCTGCACCTCGTAGTAGTGCAGCGCCACCGCCTTCGCCTCCTCATCGGCGAAGTCTCGGAACCAATCCGGATGCCGCACCCGCGCCCTGCCCTGCGCATCCCTCAGCTCCTCCAGGACCGCCTCCAGCACACCCCCCGCCCCCAGCACGGGGTCCATCCGCACCAAGAAGTCCGGCTGCGGCACCCGAACCCCCCGCTCGATCGCGGACACCAGGTCCTCGCTGCAATGCGCGATGTCCGCCAGCTCGCCCTGGCTCAGGCCCGCGTTTTTCCGCAGCACTTTGAGCTGTTTGCCCAGCGCCCTGAAAAGGTGCGCCGTCCCGTCCACCTCGGAGGGCCGTTCCGGCCGCTCCTCCTCGTTTCCCGACATCCGTACCGCCCTCGTGGCGCACCCGTACAGTTACCCAGCGTCGTCGCGTCGCTGCTGGTCAGCGTACGGCTGGGGGGCCAGGGTCGGGGGCATGAAATCCGAAACCTCCACCCCAACCGGTGAGTTCGCGCTCCGGCTCTCTGCGACGCGCCGGGGCGCGCGATTGGCGCGGTTACTGGCCGTGCAGCAGTTGCGTGAGTGGGGGGTGACCGGGCCGGCCGCCGAGGCGGCGGAACTGGTGGTCGCCGAGCTCGCCAACAACGCGGCCCTCCACGGCAGGGTGCCGGGGAGGGACTTCGAGGTGCGGATGGAACGCGGCGAGGACCACGTACACATCGAGCTGTCCGACGCGCGGGGCGAGCGGCGGCCGCAGCCGCGCCCGGAACCCGACGAGGGCGGCTACGGGCTGCTGCTCGTGGCCGCCCTCGCCACCGCGTGGGGGGTGAGGGGGCGGTGTGTCGGGAAGACGGTGTGGGCGACCGTCAGAACGTGACGTCCGCACTGTTGCCCAGCCGTTCGTCGAGCTCGCGGGTCGGGGCCGAACGGCCGGAGCCAGTCGCCGGTGCCGGGGTGGCGGTCGGCTCGCCGGTGGTCGCGAGGAGTGTCGTCTCCGGCTTGCCGCTCTCGCCGACGGCGACGCGGTAGAGGCCCTCGTTCTCGGCGAGCCACGCCGATGCGGGTGGGGAACACGGTCGTGGCGCCGTCCGAGGGTGGGGAGGAGCGGGGGAGGGAGGGGGCGCCGTCGATGACGAGGCGCCCCCGGACGTCGGGAGACCCTCGGGTCAGAAGACGATGGTGTTCACGCCGGTGTTGCTCAGGACCTCGGTGCCGGTGTTCGGCGCCAGGGGGGCGTTCAGGTTGCCCGTACCGGCGTAGAAGCCGGAGCGGAACGTGAAGAGGTCGTTGCGTCCGTCCTGGTTGGCGTCGCCGAGGGGGACCAGTTCGCCCTGCGACTGCCAGCCGGTGCCGATCTGCGTGCGGGGGGCGAGGGTGCCGTCGCCCTTGCCGGGGTACAGCCAGAGGGCGCCGGCGGTGTCCGAGGCGATGAGGTCGCCGGCTGCCGTGCCGCCGATGTCGCCGGTGGCGGCGATGTGGTTGTAGATGCCCCAGCCGGTGCCGATCTTCTTGCGGGCGCCGAGGGGGGTGTTGGTGTTGCCGGTGCCGGGGTAGAGCCAGAGGCCGCCGGTGGTGTCCGTGGCGAGGACGTCCGCCTTGCCGTCGTTGGTGAGGTCGGAGCCGCCGACGATGTGGCTGTAGACCTGCCAGCCGGTGCCGATCTGCGCCCGCGGGGCGAAGCCGCCGTCGCCCTTGCCCTGGTAGAGCCAGAGGTTGCCGTTCTTCTCCCGGGCGAGGACGTCGGGGACGGACGTGCCCGCCACGTTGCCGACGGACTCGATCCGGTCGTACACCTGCCAGCCGGTGCCGACGACGACCGGCTGACCCGCCGCGAGGAGGCGCTTGGTGCCGGGGTCGTAGGTGGTGTCGATACGGCGCAGGATGCCGGAGCCGTCCCGGGTGAAGAGGTCGGGCGAGCCGTTGTCGTCGAAGTCGTGGGACTTGGCGGTGCGGACGACCTTGAAGGCGCCGGACCGGGAGACGTCGGGGCCGATGCCGTTCTGCGGCTTCGCCTGGAGGGACCAGGTGTAGTCGCCGTTGTAGGCGGACTTCGGGGCCTCCGCCACCGGGTGGTCGAAGACTCCCGTCCAGCGCATGCCGAACGTTCCCTCGGTGCCGGGGTCGACGGCCGGCTTGCGGGTGTACGTCCGGCCGGTGCGCTGGTGGGTGAGGGTGATCGTGACGTCGGCGTTGCCTCGCGAGAGCTGCCACTTCAGGTCGACCTGGCGCGTGAGGTCGAAGTCGATGGTGGCCGGGACCTGCGCGCCGAGGTAGGTGAGCGCGGTCGGCTGGTTCGTCGTGGCGACGAGCTCGACGGTGGGCTCCTGGCTCGTGCCCGGCGAGACCCGGTAGAGGCCCTCGCCCTTGTCGACGGTGCCGCCGCGCACGAGGAGGGTGCCGTCGGCCGCGGCGGCCGTGGAGGAGGCGTAGTCCGTCAGCTGGACGGGGTCGTTGACGGGAGCCGGATCGGTGGCTTCCGCGGCCGCCAGGTCGAGGGCCGTCAGCTGCGTGTCGGGGAATTTCCCGGGCTCGGTGAGCGTGCTGGGCACGCCGTACACCAGCCAGTTCTTCACCAGGCCGAGGTGGTACCCGTCGGCCGCGTTCACGGAGATCCGGTTGGCCTTCTTCGTCGCGCGGTTGACGGTGACGATGGCGGTCCCGTCCGGGCCGGAATCCATCCAGGCGACATGGCCGGTCGACAGGGCGAGAGCGCTGCTCAGGTAGCCGACCGTGGCGGCGGGGTACGTCTCCACGACCGCGCCGGTCTCCAGGTCGACGACGGCCCGCGCGGCCGTGGGCTCGTCGAAGGTGCCGGCGGCGTAGCCGACGATCACCTTGCCGTCGACGGCGGGCGCGTTGGTGAAGAGGCTGTGCGCGGTGCCGGGCAGTCCGGCGACGACGCGCTCGTGCTTGGTCCCGTTCTCGTCGGTGACGATCAGCAGCTGCTCCGTGCCGAGATCCGTCGTCCTCTTGGCGAGGACCGTCCTCGGCCCGACCGCCTTGACGTACGTGGCCCGCAGCGAGCCCAGGTCGAACGAGACGGAGCCGGCCCCGGGGTTCCCGAGGTCCCTCAGCGTCACCGAACGGAACTGCCGCGCCGGGGACATGTCCCCGCGCACGAAGATGTCGGTCCCCGTGGTGTCGAAGCCGGCGTTCGCCGACGTGAAGTCGGTCGGCGCGCTGCCGTCGTACGGAGTCCAGCGCAGCTGCTGATCGCCGTACTGGTCGTTGGGCCCCTGCGACAGGAAACCGGTGGTCCCGGCGCCCACGACCTTCGCGTCGGTCGGGAACGGGACCGGGGTGGCGGCCTCCGTGACGCCGGTGGCGAAGGCGGCGAGGGCCGGGGTGGCGGCGAAGGCGGCCGGGGCGGCGGCCGGGGCGCCGGCGGTAATGGCGAGGACGGCGGTCGCGGCGGCGACGAGACGGCGGCGGGAGAGGCGTATGGCAGGGCGTGCGGAGGGCAAGGTGGTCCCTTCAACAGACGATGCGATACGCACACGTGTGCGTATCGCATCGTCAGACTCTTGATCAGCCGAAGGGGTTGTACGGAGACGCCGGGCGCGGGGTCAGCCGCGCCGCTCCACCACTCCCCGCACGTACGCGGCCTGGCCGGCGTGCTGGAGGTCGTCGGCGATGACGGAGACGAGGCGGACGCCGAGGGTGACAGGGGGGTCCCAGGCGGTGTCGACGACGCGGGCGAGGTCGGCGTTGGTGACGGAGGAGACCAGGTCGGCGGTGCGGGCGTGGACGGCGTCGTGGTAGCCGAGGAGGAGGTCGGCGGGGGCGCGGACCTGGGCGACCTGGGCGGTGCTCTGGCCGTAGCCGGTGGCGAGCGGGGGGAAGGGCAGGCCGAAGCGGGTGGACCAGCCGTCGGAGGTCCAGAGCTGGTCGGTGGCGAAGGCGTCGGAGAGGTGGTCGTCCTGGACGCGGGTGAGGTGCCAGACGAGCCAGGCGATCGTGTTGGCGTCGGGGTCGACGCGCGCGGTGAGCTGCTCGTCCGTGAGGCCGTCCACGGCCTCGTGGACGACCTCGCGGATCCGGCCGAAGGAGTCGACCAGCAGGGCGGCGCTGTTCATGGGGGCTCCTCTGGGTGGAGGCCGTCCGGGCGGGGGACCTCGGCGGAGGCCCCGCGAGCCGGCCCTCTCCAGGGGCCCGGCCCCCTCCATAGAGCCCTAAGCCCGGTCCCGCCGCCACCGCTCGACCGCCGCGTCGACGTCGAAGAGGGTCAGGTTCAGGGGCGGGCCGGCCGGCGGGCGGCGGAGGGCCTCGGCGATTTTGGTGTTGATGTCGCCGAGGATGCGGCGGACCTGGCGTTCGGACACGGCGGCGGCGACGGCGGCCTCCGCGTCCTCGGCTTCCTTGCGGAGGGTGAGGGAGGGCGGGAGGACGGACGCGCCCTCGCGGTGCATCTTGCCCTTGATCCACCACAGTTCGTCGTAGGGGGCGGAGTCGTCGGGGAGGGGTTTGCCGAAGCCGGAGAGGCTCCGGAACTCGCCGCGCTCGGCGGCCTCGCGGATCTGCCGGTCCACGAACGATTCGAAGTCGACGCCGGGCGGTTTCCGTTCGGTCATGTGTTCAGCCTACGTAACCGGGGTGGTACGAGTGTGGTCTTCGCGGGCTTCTGCGGCTCGCGATCTTCCGGCACGCTGTGGTGCGTTCAACGCGCGTCGACCCTTGTCCCGTCTCGCCCCCACCCCTCACCGGAGGACGTATGCGTGCACGGATCGTCTCCCTCGGAGCCTCTCGCCACACCCCTCACCACACCCCTCACCACACCCCTCACCACCCCCCTCACCGCACCGCTCGTCGCGCCCGCCGCGGGGCCCGCCTCGGCACCCCGCTGGGCACCCTCCTCGCGCTCGTCGCGGGGCTGCTCACCGCACTCGTCACCGCGACGCCCGCGCAGGCGGCGCCGCTGTTCAAGGCGCCGTTCCCGTGCGGCCAGACCTGGACGTACAGCCATCACTCGGCGGAGGTGCGCCAGGCGCTGGACTTCATCCGCTCCGACGGCGGTACGACGGCCGGCACGCCGGTGCTCGCGTCGGCGTCCGGCACGGCCTACCGCTACTCACAGCCGAGCGGCGCCGGGAACTACGTCGTGGTCGACCACGGCGGCGGCTGGAAGACGTACTACTTCCACCTGAACGCCTATGCGGTCGCCGACGGCGCCTGGGTCAACCAGGGGCAGCAGATCGGCACCACCGGCACCACGGGCAACAGCTCCGGCGCCCACATCCACTACGAGCAGCTCTACAACGGCGTCGGGCAGCCGATCGCGATCAACGGCGCCTCCCTCGCCCCCTACCCGGGCTCGTACGGCTCCAAGTACCTGACCAGCGACAACGGCTGCTCGGGCGGCGGGGGCGGCAAGTACTGGGTGGACACGTTCGCCAACGCCACCGGCTACGCCCAGGCGAACACCAACGCCCCGCAGGGCGTGCTGAACGCGGGGACGAACTACGTCTACTGCAAGGTCTGGGGCCAGGAGATCCGGGACGGCTCCGGCAACTACAACCACTGGTGGCTCAGGACGGACCTCGACACCGTCTACGCCGGGAAGAACGGATACGGAGCGTACGTCTCCGCCTACTACCTGTCGCGCTGGGGCAACGACGAGGCCCGCGACAACAACGGGACCGTGATCCCGAACTGCTGACCCCGCCCCCTACCGGGGTGGGGAAAGGCAGGAGCCCCGCTCGTGCCGAGACACGGAGCGGGGCTCCTTGGGTACTGCTCTAGTCGTGCGTGCTCGCCGACCCAGGCACCTTAGGCCGGGGAGACGTTCTCCGCCTGCGGGCCCTTCGGGCCCTGCGTGACGTCGAAGGTCACGAGCTGGTTCTCCTCGAGCGAACGGAAGCCGTTCGCGTTGATCGCGGAGTAGTGGACGAAGACATCCGGGCCGCCGCCGTCCTGGGCGATGAAGCCGAAGCCCTTTTCAGCGTTGAACCACTTCACGGTTCCGGTAGCCATGAGCCCTCCTATGGGCCAAAGGGTCGCCCTGCTCCAGAACCTGCAAACAAGTCTGAAAACTACAAAAGCCTGCGGGTCACATGCTCCGCAGGCTCTGTACTGCAAGGGAAACCAAACTGCAACTTGCGTTGAGCGTAGCACGCAGGACGCTCGACGCGGTAGAGGGAAAGATCACTTCACCCACATGTTTGATCTTCTTCCGCGTGCTGACGCACACACCTCCGGGAGCACCCCCGCGGAGCCCCGGCGATGCCCACGGTACGAGACGGGTCTAGCCTCACGATGTGGACAAAGCAACCGACGACCACCAGCGCAGCCGGCCCCGCGTCGGACACATCCAGTTCCTGAACTGCCTCCCCCTGTACTGGGGGCTCGCGCGGACCGGCACGCTCCTCGACCTGGAGCTGACGAAGGACACCCCGGAGAAGCTCAGCGAGCGGCTGGTCCGGGGCGATCTCGACATCGGGCCCATCACCCTCGTCGAGTACCTCAGGAACGCGGAGGACCTCGTCGCCCTCCCGGACATCGCCGTCGGCTGCGACGGCCCGGTCATGTCCTGCGTGATCGTGTCCCAGCTCCCCCTGGAGGATCTGGACGGCGCGCGCGTGGCGCTCGGCTCCACCTCGCGCACCTCCGTACGCCTCGCCCAGCTGCTGCTGTCCGAGCGGTACGGCGTCACGCCCTCCTACTACACCTGCCCGCCGGACCTCGGCCTGATGATGCAGGAGGCGGAGGCGGCCGTCCTGATCGGCGACGCGGCCCTCCGGGCCTCGCTGCACGACGCGCCCCGGCTCGGTCTGCAGGTCCACGACCTCGGCCTCATGTGGAAGGAGTGGACGGGCCTGCCGTTCGTCTTCGCCGTGTGGGCGGCCCGCAAGGACTTCCTCGCGCGCGAGCCGGAGACCGTCCACGACGTCCACCAGGCGTTCCTGGCCTCCCGCGACCTCTCCCTCGAAGAGGTCGCCAAGGTCGCCGAGCAGGCCGCCCGCTGGGAGACCTTCGACGCCGAACTCCTGGAGCGGTACTTCCGGACGCTCGACTTCCGCTTCGGCCCCGAGCAGCTCGCCGGGGTACGCGAGTTCGCCCGCAGGACCGGCGCCACCACCGGCTACCCGGCGGACGTCACCGTCGAACTGCTGCCGCCCGCCCACCGGTAGCGGCGGACCGGGGCACCGCCTACGCGGAGCCCCGCCACGTCGTGCCCCGGTCCGGCACCGGGGGCTGGAGGTGCCTGCTGATCCACTCGATCGAGCCGGCCTCCAGTCCCCTCATGTAGGTACGGGCGTTGTGCCCGCCGCCCGGTATGACCTGGAGCCTGCTCTTGACCGGGCCCTTGGTGTACGTACGGATGAACCGCTTCACCTTCGGCCCGATGCCGGTCTCCCCCGAGCCGAGCTGGAAGGCCAGGTACACGACGTTGCGGGGGAGGTCCGGCCGGCGGCCCAGGGCCGCCGCGAGGCGTCCGGGGTCGTTCGCCCGGCGCTCGCGCTCGTGCCCCCGCCACAGCGGGGAGTCCGGGACGGTGTCGGGCCCCGACGCGATGACGGCCTTGAAGCGGTCCGGGTGCTGGAGCACCGACTTGAGGCCCACGAAGCCGCCCGACGACGACCCCATGAACGCCCAGCCGTCGCGCGACGCGAACGTCCGGAAATTCGCCCGGACGAAATCCGGCACGTCCTCCGCGACCCAGGTCCCCATGCGCGGCCGGCCCGGAATATCGCTGCCGTCGTAGTAGTGGTCGAAGTCCGGATTGAGCACGGGCATCGCGACGATGAACGGAAGGCTCTTTCCCGCCCGGGACCACCGGGAGATGCCCGCCTGGAGCCCGAGATCCGTCCCCCGCCAGTAATTCCCCGGATATCCGTGCCCGCCCGGGAGCGCCACGAGGACGGGGAAGCCGCTGTGCGCGTACCGGGGGTCGAAATACTGCGGCGGCGCCCACACCCACACCTTGCCCGTGAATCCGGACTTCCGGCCCGTCAGCGTCGTGACCCCGATGCGCGTGCCGTCGTCCACCGACCCCGCGACGGTGAACCGCGCCGGAGGGCCCGTCGGATACACGGTGACGGGCTGCCCCGGCGCCGCCCTCGGCCCCGAGAGCGGGCCGCCGAAGACGAGCGGCTCACCCCCGCCGCCGTCGCGGACCCCCAGCAGGGCGAGCGGCGCGGCGAGCGCGAGGGCGACCGCGAGGGACCTCCGGGACGACGGGCGTGCCATGGTGCGACTCCGGTTCCTTACGGGGCGGATCGGGTGATTCCGAAGGGAGAGAGGGGTCCGGTGCCCGGGGGGTTGCCCCGGTGCGGAAGCTCGCGCGGCACCCTGCTGAAGCGGCGAAGAGCGCTGGCGTAGGCTGGTTCGGTCGATCAGAACCCCTCCGAAAGGGACGCACCCGGTGACCGAGAAGGCCGAACTCCAGTCCGTTCTCGACCGCGCCGCCGCGGGTGGCCGGATCACCCCCGAGGAGGCGCTCGACCTCTACCGCTCCGCGCCGCTGCACGCGCTGGGCGCCGCCGCCGACGCCGTGCGCCGGCGCCGGTACGCGGGGACCGAGCACATCGCGACGTACATCATCGAGCGGAACATCAACTACACGAACGTCTGTGTGACGGCGTGCAAGTTCTGCGCCTTCTACGCCGCGCCGAAGGACACCAAGAAGGGCTGGACCCGCGACCTCGACGACATCCTGCGCCGCTGCGCGGAGACCGTGGAGCTCGGCGGCACCCAGATCATGTTCCAGGGCGGCCACCACCCGGACTACGGCGTCGAGTACTACGAGAAGCACTTCGCGGCCATCAAGAAGGACTTCCCGCAGCTGGTCATCCACTCCCTCGGCGCCTCCGAGGTCGAGCACATGGCCCGCATCTCCGGCGTCTCCGTGGAGGAGGCGATCACCCGCATCCACGCGGCCGGTCTCGACTCCTTCGCGGGTGCCGGCGCCGAGCTGCTCCCGGAGCGGCCGCGCAAGGCCATCGCCCCGCTGAAGGAGAGCGGCGAGCGCTGGCTGGAGATCATGGAGATCGCCCACAAGCTGGGCGTGGAGTCCACCTCCACCATGCTGATGGGCACCGGCGAGACCAACGCCGAGCGGATCGAGCACCTCCGCATGATCCGTGACGTACAGGACCGGACGGGCGGCTTCCGGGCCTTCATCCCGTACACGTACCAGCCCGAGAACAACCACCTGAAGGGCCGCACGCAGGCCACGCTCCTCGAGTACCTGCGGATGATCTCGATCGCGCGGCTCTTCCTCGACAACGTCGCCCACATCCAGGGCTCGTGGCTCACCACGGGCAAGGAGATCGGCCAGCTGACGCTGCACTACGGCGCGGACGACCTCGGCTCGATCATGCTGGAGGAGAACGTCGTCTCCTCCGCCGGCGCCAAGCACCGCTCCAACCTGCGCGAGATGATCGACATGATCCGCACCGCGGACCGCGTCCCGGCGCAGCGCACCACGACGTACGAGCACATCGTCGTCCACGACGACCCGGCGAACGACCCGGTCGACGAGCGCGTCGCCTCGCACATCTCGTCCACCGCGATCGAGGGCGGCACGGCCCACCCCGAGCTGAAGCTCCTGGACGCGAACTGAGGCCGTCGTGCTGACCATCCACGTCGCCGAGGCGACGCCCGAGACCGCGATCCTGGTCGACGGCGACCGCGTCGCCGCCGTCGGCCCCATCGACGACCTGGTCGCCGTGCGGCCCGAGGCGCGGGTGCGGCGGTGGCCCGGCATCCTCACCCCGGGGCTGCTCAACCCGTTCGCGCCCGAACTGCTCGAAGGCATGTACCACCCGGACCCGCGGGAGGCCGAGGGGTTCGGCACCGAGCCGATCACGGGGGAGCGGGCGCAGCGGATCTTCCGCATGGACGCCTCGCGGCGCGGCGCGTCCGCGCGCCGGGGCGTGCAGCGGCTGCTCGCCCACGGGACGGTCGCGGTCGCCGGCGAACTGCGCGACCGGGCCGCCGTGGACGCGGTGCGCCGGGCCGGTCTGGCCGTCGGCCGCCGCCCGGAGAAGGTCCCGGGCCTCCCGTCCTTCTCGCCGGTGCCGCTGATCCTGCTGCCCGGCCTGATCCCGGGAGCCCCGGCCCGCTTCGCCGTCTTCGACGTGCCCGACCGGGCGGCGCTGGTCCGTCTCGGCGCGTCGACGTGTGTCGCCACCGTCCTCGGCGGCCGGCTCGTCCACCGGGCCCGCTGACCGGTTTCCGGCCCGCCCGCTGCGACAATGAACCCGCCCGCCCGTCACCCCCGATTCTGCGAGGCCGAACGCCAGTGACCCGCGCCACCCTGGACAAGCAGCCGCACGAAGTCGCCACCATGTTCGACGACGTGGCGGCGAACTACGACCTCACGAACGACGTGCTCTCCCTCGGGCAGGACCGCCGCTGGCGCAAGGAGGTCGCGAAGGCGGTCGACGCGCGCCCGGCGCAGCGGATCCTCGACCTGGCGGCGGGTACGGCCACCTCCTCGCAGCCGTTCGCCCGCGCCGGCGCCTACGTCGTGCCGTGCGACTTCTCCCTCGGCATGCTCCGGGTCGGCAAGAAGAACCACCCGTGGATGCCGTTCACGGCGGGCGACGGCACGAAGCTGCCCTTCCGCGACGACGTCTTCGACGCGGTGACGATCTCCTTCGGGCTGCGCAACATCCAGGACACCGAACAGGCGCTGCGCGAGATGTACCGGGTGACGAAGCCCGGCGGCCGGGTCGTCATCAGCGAGTTCTCGCACGCCACCTGGGCGCCGTTCCGCACGGTCTACGAGGAGTACCTGATGCGCGCGCTGCCGCCGGTGGCCCGCGCGATCTCCTCGAACCCCGACGCCTACGTCTACCTCGCCGAGTCGATCCGCTCGTGGCCCGACCAGCCGACGCTGGCGGCCATGCTCCAGAAGGCCGGCTGGTCGAAGGTGGCCTGGCGGAACCTGTCCGGCGGGATCGTCGCGCTCCACCGGGGCTTCAAGGCCGCCTGACGGAGCGCCGTCCGCGGCCGGGCCGCGGGGACGCGCACCGGGTCGGCGGGCGGGTGGCCGACCCTCCGTTTCGGCCGAGTCCGCCCGCCATAGACTGCGATACGTCCTCATCGTCGAATCTTCGGGAGACCCCGCCGTGACCGAGCAGCCCCTCTCCGAGCACAGCGCAGATGTGATCGTCGTCGGGGCGGGCCCGGCCGGCTCCACCACCGCGTACTACCTGGCCAAGGCGGGGCTCGACGTCCTGCTCCTGGAGAAGACCGCGTTCCCGCGCGAGAAGGTCTGCGGCGACGGGCTCACCCCGCGCGCCACCAAGCAGCTCGTCGCGATGGGCATCGACATCTCCGAAGAGGCCGGCTGGCTGCGGAACAGGGGCCTGCGGATCATCGGCGGCGGCGTCCGCCTGGAGCTCGACTGGCCGGACCTCGCCTCGTACCCGGACTACGGACTCGTGCGCAAGCGCGACGACTTCGACGAGCAGCTCGCCCGGCAGGCGCAGAAGGCCGGCGCGCGGCTGTACGAGCGCTGCAACGTCGGCGCGCCGATCATCGACGACCGTACGGGCCGGATCACCGGCGTGCACGCCAAGCTCGGCGAGGAGAAGCGCGAGGTCACCTTCCACGCGCCGCTCGTCGTCGCCGCCGACGGCAACTCCACCCGGCTCTCCGTGGCCATGGGCCTGCACCGGCGTGAGGACCGCCCGATGGGCGTCGCCGTCCGCACGTACTTCACCAGCCCCCGGCACGACGACGACTACCTGGAGTCGTGGCTGGAGCTGTGGGACAAGCGCGGCGCGCAGGACCGGCTGCTGCCGGGCTACGGCTGGATCTTCCCGATGGGCGACGGCACGTCGAACGTCGGCCTCGGCATCCTCAACTCCTCCTCCGCGTTCAAGGAGCTGGACTGGCGCGAGGTCCTCAAGGCCTGGTGCGCGTCCATGCCGGAGGAGTGGGGCTACACCCCGGAGAACATGACGACGCCGATCCGCGGCGCCGCCCTGCCGATGGCCTTCAACCGCCAGCCGCACTACACCAAGGGCCTGCTGCTCGTCGGCGACGCCGGCGGCCTCGTCAACCCGTTCAACGGCGAGGGCATCGCGTACGCCATGGAGTCCGGGCAGATCGCCGCGGACGTCATCGTCCAGGCCCACGCCCGCGCCACCCCGGCCCAGCGCGAACTGGCCCTGCGCAACTACCCCCAGGTCCTCAAGGACACCTACGGCGGCTACTACACGCTCGGCCGCGCCTTCGTGAAGCTCATCGGCAACCCGAAGATCATGAAGATCGCGACCCAGCACGGCCTCACCCACCCGCTCCTCATGAAGTTCACGCTGAAGATGCTCGCGAACCTCACGGACCCGACGGGCGGCGACGCCATGGACCGCATCATCAACGGCCTGTCGAAGGTCGCGCCGAAGGCCTGAGGCCGGGGCCTGAGCACGGGGACCCGAGCCCGGGGACCCGAGCCCGGGGACCTGAGCCCGGGGACCTGAGCCTGGGGCCTGAGCACGGGGCCTGAGCCTGGGGACCTGAGCCCGGGGCCTGAGTCCGGGTCCTGAGCCTCTGGCGGCCCGCACTCCTGGCCGCCCGGGCCCCGGGCTCCGTCAGCCGTTACGCGCCGCCGCCAGCCTGATCCGGGCGTCGAGTTCGGACCTCGTCCGGGTCAGGGTCTCGGCGTGCTGCTCGACGGCCCGTTTCTGGAAGCCGACCTCGGCGGCGTACCAGACGCCGACGAGGCCGGTGCGCTCCTTGCAGGCCACGTCCTGCACGGCGGCGGCGACGGCCCGGGGGCCGCCGGCCGCGTCCTGGGCCAGCCCGAGGTCCTCCTGGGGGCTGACCGGGTCGTCGGTCCGGTAGCCCTGCTCCGCCATGCAGCGGGACCACTCCCCGACGGCCCGGGCGACGCGCGGGTCCTGCCGGGCCTTCGTGAAGGCCTCCGCCTCGAGCCGGAAGACGAACAGGGCGTCGACGGCGCCGTCCCGGGGCGCGTACATCCGCAGGAAGCCCTCGCGGCCGCAGCCGCCGACGGGCACCTTCCGGCCGTTGACCTTCCTGCCGCTGTCGGTCCGCTCCGACTCCGGGAGGCTCATCGGCAGCCGCCCCCTGACCGGCGGCCCGCCCAGGGCGAGGTCGCCGGCGGGGCCGAGGTCGTCCTCGGCGGCCTTTCCGGGCGCCTGGGCGCCGCCGCGCGGGGCGTAGCCGTGGCGGGAGGCGTTCCCGGCGTCGGTGAGGCCGTAGCGGGAGCCGGCGCCGGCGCGGACGGGCCGCGGCTGCTCCGGCGGCCGGTACGTGAAGCCGAACCGCTTCATGCAGTCGGCGGTCAGCAGCGCCTGCGCCCGCTCGATGGCGCGGCTCTCCTCGTCCGTGGGCTTGTAGCCGTCCAGCGGGTACGCGAGCCGCGCCGCGTCCGTCGCCCGGGGCGGCGCGGCGGGGGCGGACGGGCCGGCGCCGATGTCGGCGGAGCCGGAGCCGCAGGCGGTGAGGAGGGCCGCGCCCAGCAGGAGGGCGGCGGCCGCGGGGTGCGGGATGCGGGTGCGCATGGGGTCAGCGGGCCTTGTAGTGGTACGCCGAGGAGACCTGGTTCTTGAACGTCGTGGAGGCGTTCCCGTAGTAGTTCGCCGGGATGCTGCCCTCGATGCCGCCGGCGAACGAGCCGGTGTAGACGTACCAGACGACGCGGTCGCGGTTGAAGTACGAGGCGGCGTTGTTGTCCACGACCTCCCCCTGGCCGGCGCCGTAGCCGGGGAAGCGGTCGTCGGCGAGGTTGGAGTCCGCCAGGTACAGGTCGAAGACCGATCCCATCAGGGACGAGTTGTAGAAGAGGCCGAACTCGCGGTACTCCAGCTCGCCGTCCTTGGTCGCGGCGGCGGCGGTTCCGCCGCCGGCCACGAGTCCGGCGCCGAGGGCGGTGAGGGCGACCGCCGTGCCGATGGCGCGCCGGATGACCGTGCTCTGCATGCCGTTGCCTTTCGGGGCCGAGGACCGAGATTGAGAAGTACACGTCATGAAGAGATTCCGGTCTACGGCTCTTTGCGACAGAGAACCCAAACCATGTGGCCCGCATGTGGCGTGATTTCACTGCCTGTTGGGCTCCACGCGAGACGCCCTCCCCCGACCGCCCCCGGACACGACGAAGGGCCGTCTCTCCCCCGAGGAGTGACGGCCCTTCGTCGCGCGGATGCGGAAGCGATCAGAGGAGGCGGACGGCGCCCGAGGGCATGTCCCAGTCCAGGGAGCGCTCGACCACACCGGTCGAGGAGTTCTGCGCGCCGACGTACTTGCCGCCGCCGACGTAGATGGCGACGTGGTACGAGCCGCTGCGGCTGCCCCAGTAGAGGATGTCGCCCGGCTGGAGGTTGCTAAGGGAGACGGACGTGCCCATGCTCGACTGCTGGTACGAGATGCGGGGCAGGTCGATGTTGGCCTGGCGGTACGCGGCCTGGACGAGGCCGGAGCAGTCCCACGAGTTGGGGCCGGTGCCGCCGGTGACGTAGGCGTCGCCGACCTGGGCGCGGGCGAAGGCCACGATCGCGGCGGCGGCGCCGGAGGGGGCCTGCGTCGGGGCGTCGTCCGTCGACGAGCCGGTGCCGGACGAGTCGTCGCCCGTGCTGGTGAGCTGGGTGCGCACGCTGTCGCGGGAGGCGCGGGCGGCGGCGTCCTTGCGCTCCTGCTCGGCCTTGGCGCGGGCCTTCTCGGCGCGCTCGGCCTCGGCCTTGCGGTCCGCCTCGGCCTTCGCCTTCTTGGCGTCCTTGGCGGCCTTCTGCAGGGCCTGGTTCTCCTGCGACTGGAGGCTCTGGTCGAGGGCCTCCTGCTGCGACGCCTCGGCGGAGGCGGCGACGGCGCTCGCGAGGCCGGAGCCGGAGTCGAGCGAGCCCAGGGTGGGCATTTCGATGGTCTCGGTCACCGGCTCGGCATTCGCCGGCCCGGCAGCACCGGCCACCGCGATGGTGCCGAGGACGCCACCGGCAACTCCTGCCCGCAGGGCGAGCTTCGAGGCGCTGCGGCGGGGCTTCCGGTGGCTGGGTATGTGAGCGGTGTGGGACATGGGAACAACCGCTATCAGGGGTTCGTGGTTCCCATCAAGAAACGTGGGTTGCGCCACAGTTACGTTCGGAACCACCCAATCCGCTTCTCTGACGCCCTTATTGACGCCGTAACGGGCAAATCGGGCAAGGCTCATCCGGCCCTTGATCAAGGGTTTTCAATGAAACGCCCGAATTGCCCGACGCTTACCACCTCTTGACGCGTATGGCCAAGCCCCGCTTTTTTCGTGGCCTCGGAGTGTGGTGCAGGTCACATCTTCACTCGTGAACGCGTGCACGCGTCCATCTCCGTACGCCGGACCCCCCGACCGGGCGATGGGCGCATCCTTTATCACCCGGATGCGTCCACCACCAATTTGCTTGCATGGGCCATCACTTGATAGTGCGCACCCCCTCCGAGCAGCGGCTTCCGGTCCGGATGTCACATCTGGTGATCACCTGGGCGCTTCGCGCGACAAGATCACCGCTCATCCGACTTCATGATCCTTCGTCAGGTGGTGGAGATCACAAAGTCCTTGGTGTACCCCGTGTCGCAGATCACAGAGGGGCAGGCATAAGATGCGGGGCAGCCGGGCTTGTGAACTGCCTCACATGGGGGCGATCTTTCACTCCGGCGGTGCGGTCCAACGGTCAAGGACGACTGGAAGGAGCGAGGAGCGTGAATGCGTACGCGCCCGTCCTCGTGCTCGGTGCCCTGGGTGCGGGGTTTGCGATCTTCTCCGTGGTCATGGCCACGCTTATCGGGCCAAAGCGGTACAACAGGGCAAAGCTTGAGGCGTACGAGTGCGGCATCGAACCGACGCCCACTCCCGCAGGAGGCGGTCGCTTCCCGATCAAGTACTACCTGACGGCGATGCTCTTCATCGTCTTCGACATCGAGATCGTCTTCCTCTACCCCTGGGCCGTCACCTTCGACGCCCTGGGGCTTTTCGGGCTCGTGGAGATGCTGCTCTTCGTGCTCACCGTCTTCGTCGCCTACGCGTACGTGTGGCGGCGCGGCGGCCTGGAATGGGACTGAAGGGCTGAGGGGCACCTATGGGACTCGAAGAGAAACTCCCGAGCGGCTTTCTGCTGACGACCGTCGAACAGGCCGCGGGCTGGGTGCGCAAGGCGTCCGTGTTCCCCGCGACGTTCGGCCTCGCCTGCTGCGCCATCGAGATGATGACCACCGGAGCCGGCCGGTACGACCTGGCCCGCTTCGGCATGGAGGTCTTCCGCGGCTCGCCGCGCCAGGCCGACCTGATGATCGTCGCCGGCCGGGTCAGCCAGAAGATGGCGCCCGTCCTGAGGCAGGTCTACGACCAGATGCCCAACCCCAAGTGGGTCATCTCCATGGGCGTCTGCGCCTCCTCGGGCGGCATGTTCAACAACTACGCGATCGTCCAGGGCGTCGACCACATCGTGCCGGTCGACATCTACCTGCCCGGCTGCCCGCCGCGCCCGGAGATGCTGCTCGACGCGATCCTCAAGCTCCACCAGAAGATCCAGAGCTCCAAGCTCGGCGTGAACGCCGAGGAGGCGGCCCGCGAGGCGGAGGAAGCGGCGCTCAAGGCGCTGCCGACCATTGAATTGAAGGGTCTGCTCCGGTGAGTGACGAGACACCCAACCCCGAGAAGGAGCTGAGCGCGCAGAACCTGCCGGGCCAGCGCGGGGACCACGGCGAGGAGGTACGCCTCCAGCGTGGCATGTTCGGCGCGAACAACGGCGGCGACACCACGGGCTACGGCGGCCTCGTCCGCTCCGTCCGGCTCCCCGGCCCGGCCGTCCGCCCGTACGGCGGCTGGTTCGACGAGGTCGCCGACGAACTCGAAGGCGCCCTGGAGGAGCAGGGACTGCTCCCCGAGAACGCCATCGAGAAGACGGTCGTCGACCGCGACGAGCTCACCTTCCACATCGAGCGCGAGCACCTCGTCCGCGTGGCCCGCACCCTGCGCGACGACCCGGCGCTCCGCTTCGAGCTCTGTACCGGCGTCTCCGGCGTCCACTACCCCGGCGACAAGGGCCGCGAGCTCCACGCCGTCTACCACCTGCGCTCACTGACCCACGGCCGGCTGATCCGCCTGGAGGTCTCGGCCCCCGACAGCGATCCGCACATCCCGTCGCTCGTCGCCGTCTACCCGACGAACGACTGGCACGAGCGCGAGACGTACGACTTCTTCGGCATCGTCTTCGACGGCCACCCCGCCCTCACCCGGATCATGATGCCGGACGACTGGCAGGGCCACCCGCAGCGCAAGGACTATCCCCTCGGCGGCATCGCGGTCGAGTACAAGGGCGCCCAGATCCCGGCTCCGGACCAGCGGAGGTCGTACAGCTGATGTCCACCTCAGAAGCGTCTCCCCGCGAGACGACCGAAGGCCCCGTCTACACGGTGACCGGCGGCGACTGGGACGAGGTCGTCCAGTCCGCGGCCAAGGCCGACGACGAGCGGATCGTCGTCAACATGGGCCCCCAGCACCCGTCCACCCACGGCGTGCTCCGCCTCATCCTGGAGATCGACGGCGAGACCGTCACCGAGGCCCGCTGCGGCATCGGCTACCTCCACACCGGCATCGAGAAGAACCTCGAGTACCGGACCTGGACGCAGGGCACCACCTTCGTCACGCGCATGGACTACCTCACCTCGTTCTACAACGAGACGGCGTACTGCCTCGGCGTGGAGAAGCTCCTCGGCATCACCGAGCAGATCCCGGACCGCGCCAGCGTCATCCGCGTCCTGCTCATGGAGCTCAACCGGCTCTCCTCGCACCTGGTGTGCATCGCCACCGGCGGTATGGAGCTCGGCGCCACCACGATCATGATCTACGGCTTCCGGGACCGCGAGATGATCCTGGACCTGTACGAGCTGATCACCGGCCTGCGCATGAACCACGCGTTCATCCGCCCCGGCGGCCTCGCCCAGGACCTGCCGCCCGGCGCCGTCGACGCCGTCCGCGAGTTCGTGAAGACCATGAAGAAGAACCTGCCGGAGTACGACAAGCTCGCCACCGGCAACCCCATCTTCAAGGCCCGCATGCAGGACGTCGGCTACCTCGACCTCACCGGCTGCATGGCCCTCGGCGCCACCGGGCCGATCCTCCGGTCGGCGGGCCTCCCGCACGACCTGCGGAAGACCGACCCGTACTGCGGCTACGAGGACTACGACTTCGAGGTCCCGACCGCCGACACCTGCGACTCCTACGGACGCTTCCTCGTCCGCCTGGAGGAGATGCGCCAGTCGCTCCGGATCGTCGAGCAGTGCCTCGACCGCCTGGAGCCCGGCCCCGTCATGGTCGGCGACAAGAAGATCGCCTGGCCCGCGCAGCTCGCGCTCGGCCCCGACGGCCTCGGCAACTCGCCCGACCACATCGCGAAGATCATGGGCACCTCCATGGAGGCCCTGATCCACCACTTCAAGCTGGTCACCGAGGGCTTCCGGGTCCCCGCCGGACAGGCGTACGCGGCCGTCGAGTCCCCCAAGGGCGAGCTCGGCGTGCACGTCGTCTCCGACGGCGGCACCCGCCCCTTCCGGGTCCACTTCCGCGACCCGTCCTTCACCAACCTCCAGGCCATGGCCGCGATGTGCGA
Organism: Streptomyces sp. LMG1-1-1.1; assembly: GCF_040815545.1. Taxonomy (NCBI): domain Bacteria; kingdom Bacillati; phylum Actinomycetota; class Actinomycetes; order Kitasatosporales; family Streptomycetaceae; genus Streptomyces; species Streptomyces sp. LMG1-1-1.1. Next base: position 145,293 of record NZ_JBFPNH010000065.1, read on the forward strand.
GGGCGGCCAGGTCGCCGACGTCATCGTCGCCGTCGCCTCCATCGACCCCGTGATGGGAGGCGTCGACCGATGACGGAGAACGTCAGCCTGGGGATGCCCCAGCTCCCCGCCCCCGACTACCCGGCCGAGGTCCGCGCCCGCCTGACGGACGACGCGCGCGAGATCATCGCCCGCTACCCGGACTCCCGCTCGGCCCTCCTGCCGATGCTGCACCTCGTGCAGTCGGAGGAGGGCCATGTGACCCGTACCGGCATGGCGTTCTGCGCCGACCTCCTCGGCCTCACCACCGCCGAGGTCACCGCCGTCGCCACCTTCTACACGATGTACCGGCGCAAGCCCTCCGGCGACTACCAGGTCGGCGTCTGCACGAACACGCTCTGCGCGGTCATGGGCGGCGACGCCATCTTCGAGGAACTCAAGGAGCACCTCGCCGTCGGCAACAACGAGACCACCGCCGACGGCAAGATCACCCTCGAACACATCGAGTGCAACGCGGCCTGCGACTTCGCACCCGTCGTGATGGTCAACTGGGAGTTCTTCGACAACCAGACCCCCGCCTCCGCCAAGCGGATGGTGGACGACCTGCGGGCCGGCCGGACCGTCGAGCCCACCCGCGGCGCCCCGCTCTGCACCTTCAAGGAGACCGCCCGCATCCTCGCGGGCTTCCCCGACGAGCGCCCCGGCGCCGTCGAGGCCACCGGCGGAGCCGGCCCGGCCTCCCTCGTGGGACTCCGTCTCGCCAAGGGCGAGCAGCCGCACCACCGAATCGTCCACCCGCGTGGTGAGACCTCCGGTCAGGAGGGGGAGTGATGACCTTGGCCGCCGAGATCGACAACAGCAGCCCCGAGAAGATCCTCGCCCCCGTGCTCTCCGCCTTCTGGGACCAGCCCGAGTCCTGGACCCTGGCGACCTACGAGCGCCACGAGGGCTACCAGGGCCTCAAGCGGGCCCTCGCGATGAGCCCCGACGACCTCATCGCGTACGTCAAGGAATCCGGCCTCCGCGGACGCGGCGGCGCCGGCTTCCCCACCGGCATGAAGTGGCAGTTCATCCCGCAGGGCGACGGCAAGCCGCACTACCTCGTCGTCAACGCCGACGAGTCCGAGCCCGGCACCTGCAAGGACATCCCGCTCCTCTTCGCCAACCCGCACTCCCTCATCGAGGGAATGATCATCGCCTGCTACGCGATCCGCTCCGAGCACGCGTTCATCTACCTGCGCGGCGAGGTCGTCCCCGTCCTGCGCCGCCTCCACGAGGCGGTCCGCGAGGCCTACGCCGCCGGCTACCTCGGCCGGAACATCCTCGGCAGCGGCCTGAACCTCGAACTCACCGTGCACGCCGGCGCCGGCGCGTACATCTGCGGCGAGGAGACCGCCCTCCTCGACTCGCTCGAAGGACGCCGCGGCCAGCCCCGGCTGCGGCCCCCCTTCCCCGCGGTCGCCGGCCTGTACGCCTGCCCCACCGTGGTGAACAACGTCGAGTCCATCGCGTCCGTTCCCGCGATCCTCAACCGGGGCAAGGAATGGTTCACGTCGATGGGCAGCGAGAAGTCCCCGGGCTTCACGCTGTACTCGCTGAGCGGGCACGTCGCCTCGCCCGGCCAGTACGAGGCCCCGCTCGGCATCACCCTGCGCCAGCTCCTCGACATGAGCGGCGGCATGCGACCCGGCCACCGCCTCAAGTTCTGGACCCCCGGCGGCTCCTCCACGCCGATGTTCACCGACGAGCACCTCGACGTGCCCCTCGACTACGAGGGCGTCGGCGCCGCCGGCTCCATGCTCGGCACCAAGGCGCTCCAGTGCTTCGACGAGACCACCTGCGTCGTCCGGGCCGTCACCCGCTGGACCGAGTTCTACGCCCACGAGTCCTGCGGCAAGTGCACCCCCTGCCGCGAGGGCACCTACTGGCTCGTCCAGTTGCTCCGCGACATCGAGGCCGGCCGCGGACAGCTGTCCGACCTCGACAAGCTCAACGACATCGCCGACAACATCAACGGCAAGTCGTTCTGCGCCCTCGGCGACGGCGCCGCCTCGCCGATCTTCTCCTCGCTGAAGTACTTCCGCGCGGAGTACGAGCAGCACATCACCGGCCGGGCCTGCCCCTTCGACCCCGCCAAGTCGACCGCCTGGGCGGACAACCACAAGGAGGTGACCGCGTGACCGTCACGCCCCAGTCCATCGGCGGCTCCGCCGCGGGCCGCCCCGGCGGCGGCACCCCGGCCGTACCGCCGGAAGACCTCGTCACGCTCACCATCGACGGCGCCGAGATCTCCGTCCCCAAGGGGACGCTCGTCATCCGCGCCGCCGAACAGCTCGGCATCGAGATCCCGCGCTTCTGCGACCACCCCCTCCTCGACCCCGCGGGCGCCTGCCGCCAGTGCATCGTCGAGGTCGAGGGCCAGCGCAAGCCGATGGCCTCCTGCACCATCACCTGCACCGACGGCATGGTGGTGAAGTCGCAGCTGACCAGCCCCGTCGCCGAGAAGGCCCAGCACGGCGTGATGGAGCTGCTGCTCGTCAACCACCCGCTGGACTGCCCGGTCTGCGACAAGGGCGGCGAGTGCCCCCTGCAGAACCAGGCCATGTCCCACGGGCAGGCCGAGTCCCGCTTCGAGGGCGTCAAGCGCACCTACGAGAAGCCGATCCCGATCTCCACCCAGGTGCTGCTCGACCGCGAGCGGTGCGTGCTCTGCGCCCGCTGCACCCGCTTCTCCAACCAGATCGCGGGCGACCCGATGATCGAGCTGATCGAGCGCGGCGCGCTCCAGCAGGTCGGCACCGGCGAGGGCGACCCCTTCGAGTCGTACTTCTCCGGCAACACCATCCAGATCTGCCCCGTCGGCGCCCTCACCTCGGCCGCGTACCGCTTCCGGTCCCGCCCCTTCGACCTGGTGTCCTCGCCGTCGGTCTGCGAGCAGTGCGCCGGCGGCTGCGCCACCCGCACCGACCACCGGCGCGGCAAGGTCATGCGGCGGCTCGCCGCCGAGGACCCGGAGGTCAACGAGGAGTGGATCTGCGACAAGGGCCGCTTCGCCTTCCGGTACGCGCAGCAGCGCGACCGACTCACCACCCCGCTCGTCCGCAACCCCGAGACCGGTGAGCTGGAGACCGCGTCCTGGCCCGAGGCCCTGGAGGCCGCCGCCCGCGGCCTCGTCCGCGGCCGCACCGGCGTCCTCACCGGCGGCCGGCTGACCGTCGAGGACTCCTACGCGTACGCCAAGTTCGCCCGGGTCGCCCTCGACACCAACGACATCGACTTCCGGGCCCGGATCCACTCCGGCGAGGAGGCCGACTTCCTGGCCTCCGCCGTCGCCGGCCGCGGCCGCGACCTGGACGGCAGCGGCGTCACGTACACCTCGCTCGAAGCGGCGCCGGCCGTGCTCCTCGTCGGCCTGGAATCCGAGGAGGAGGCCCCCGGCGTCTTCCTCCGGCTCCGCAAGGCCTGGCGCAAGCACGGCCAGAAGACCTACGCGGTCGCCGCCTTCGCGACCCGGGGCCTGGAGAAGTCCGGCGGCACCCTGCTGCCGGCCGCGCCCGGCACCGAGACCGAGTGGCTGGACGCGCTGACCTCCCGGGTCGGCCTGGCGGACGAAGGACTCGCCGCCGCCGAGGCCCTCCGCCAGGACGGCGCCGTCATCGCCGTCGGCGAACGCCTCGCGGGCGTGCCCGGCGCGCTGACCGCCGCCCTGCGCGCCGCGACCGCCACCGGCGCCCGGCTCGTCTGGATCCCGCGCCGCTCCGGCGAACGCGGAGCCGTCGAGGCGGGCGCCCTCCCGGCGCTGCTGCCCGGCGGCCGGCCCGCGACCGACCCCCGCGCGCGTGAGGAGGTCGCCGCCGCCTGGGGCGTCCGCGAGCTCCCGCACCGCTACGGCCGCGACACCGGCCAGATCCTGGAGGCCGCCGCCACCGGCGAACTCGGCGCACTGCTCGTCGCCGGCGTCGAGGTCGCGGACCTCCCGGACCCGGCACGCGCGCGCGAGGCACTCGACGCCGCCTTCGTCGTCTCCCTGGAGCTGCGGCCCTCCGAGGTCACCGAGCGCGCGGACGTCGTCCTCCCGGTCGCCGCCGTCGCCGAGAAGCCCGGCACCTTCCTCAACTGGGAAGGCAGGGCACGGCTCTTCGAGGCCGCGCTCAAGCCCGAGCAGATGACCAGGCCCCTCGCGCCGTCCGACGCGCGCGTCCTCCACATGCTCGCCGACGCCCTCGACGCCCACCTGGCCCTGCCCGACCTGCGGTCCGCACGGCGTGAGCTCGACCGGCTCGGCGGCTGGACCGAGGAGCGGGCCACCGAGCCCAGCGAGCCCGGCCAGCCGGCGCCCCGGCCCGGCGACGGCGAGGCCGTCCTCGCCGGACACCGCCTGCTGCTCGACCTCGGCAGGCTCCAGGAGGGCGACACCGCGCTCGCCGGCACCCGGCACGCGGCCGTCGCCCGGCTCTCCGCCACCACCGCCGCCGACACCGGCGTCAAGGACGGCGACGCGCTGGAAGTGACCGGCCCCGCCGGTTCCGTGACGCTCCCGCTCCAGGTCACCGAGATGCCCGACCGCGTGGTCTGGCTGCCGCTCAACTCGACCGGCCGAGGCGTCCTCTCCGACACCGGCGCCCACCCCGGCGCCCTGGTCCGCATCGGCCCGGCGACCCCGCAGGAGGCGCAGGCATGACCGCGAACGTCCTGGCGGCCGAAGACCTGTCCATGTTCGGCACGGACCCCTGGTGGCTCGTCCTGATCAAGGCCGTCTTCTGCTTCGCCTTCCTGATGATCACCGTGCTCTTCTCCATCGTGTGGGAGCGCAAGGTCGTCGCCTGGATGCAGCTGCGCATCGGCCCCAACCGGCACGGCCCCTGGGGCATGCTCCAGTCCCTCGCGGACGGCATCAAGCTGATGCTCAAGGAGGACGTGATCGTCAAGAAGGCCGACAAGGTCGTCTACGTCCTCGCCCCGATCATCGCCGCGATCCCCGCGTTCATGGCGATCGCCGTGATCCCCTTCGGCCCGGCCGGCAACGAGGTCTCGATCTTCGGCCAGCGGACCGCGATGCAGCTCACCGACCTGCCGATCGCGATGCTGTACGTCCTCGCGGTCGCCTCCGTCGGCATCTACGGCATCGTCCTCGCGGGCTGGTCCTCCGGCTCCACGTACCCGCTGCTCGGCGGACTCCGGTCCTGCGCGCAGATGATCTCGTACGAGATCGCCATGGGCGCCGCCTTCGCCTCGGTCTTCCTCTACTCCGGGTCGATGTCGACCTCGAAGATCGTCGAGGCGCAGGCGGACCGCTGGTTCGTGATCCTGCTGCCGGTCTCGTTCATCATCTACATCGTCACGATGGTCGGCGAGACGAACCGCGCCCCGTTCGACATGCCGGAGTCCGAGGGCGACCTCGTCGGCGGCTTCAACACCGAGTACTCGTCCATCAAGTTCGCGATGTTCATGCTCGCCGAGTACGTGAACATGGTGACGGTCTCGGCCGTGTCGGTGACCCTCTTCCTGGGCGGCTGGCGGGCCCCGTACCCGATCTCCACCTTCTGGGAGGGCGCGAACCACGGCTGGTGGCCGATGCTCTGGTTCGTCGTCAAGGTGCAGCTGCTGCTGTTCTTCTTCATCTGGCTCCGCGGCACCCTGCCCCGCGTCCGCTACGACCAGCTGATGAAGCTCGGCTGGAAGGTCCTCATCCCGGTCTCCGTGGTCTGGCTGATGCTGGTCGCCACCGTCCGGGCGATGCGGAACGAGAACATCGCCTTCTCGAACATCGTCCTGTACGTGGCCGGTGCCGTCCTCGGACTGCTGCTGCTCTCCTTCCTCGTGGACCTGTTCCGCGACCGGAAGGAGAAGGCCGCGACGACCGCCCCCGAGGCCGCGCCCGCCTTCGACGCGATGGCCGGCGGCTTCCCCGTACCGCCCAAGCCCGGGCAGTCGCTGCCGCCCGTGCCCCGGCGCAGGCCCCGGCGCGACCGGGACCTGGTCGCCAGCGGCGCCCCCGATACCGCTACTGCGAATGATGGAAAGGAGACGGACGGTGTCTGACTTCCAGAATCCGGTGGCCGGTTTCGGCGTGACCTTCAAGGCCATGTTCAAGAAGCGGCTGACCGAGCAGTACCCGGAGCAGCAGAAGACGACGGCGCCCCGCTTCCACGGCCGGCACCAGCTCAACCGTCACCCCGACGGCCTGGAGAAGTGCATCGGCTGCGAGCTGTGCGCCTGGGCCTGTCCCGCCGACGCCATCTACGTCGAGGGCGCGGACAACACCGACGAGGAGCGCTACTCGCCCGGCGAGCGGTACGGCCGCGTCTACCAGATCAACTACGCCCGCTGCATCCTGTGCGGCCTGTGCATCGAGGCGTGCCCCACGCGCGCGCTGACGATGACCAACGAGTTCGAACTGGCCGACTCCTCCCGCGAGAACCTGATCTACACCAAGGAGCAGCTGCTCGCGGGCCTGGAGGAGACCATGGTCGACTCCCCGCACGCGATCTTCCCCGGCATGACCGAGCAGGACTACTACCGGGGCCTGGTCACCGAGGCCGCCCCCGGCACGGTCCGCCAGGTCGCCGTCTCCAAGGGCGAGACGGGCGAGCCGGAGGGGGCGGACGCATGAGCGCCAACCTCGCGGCCTACACGACCTCCTCCGGCGAGGCCTTCCAGTTCTGGGTCCTCGGCACCGTCGCCGTCGTCGGCGCGCTCTCCACGATCCTGATGAGGAAGGCCATGCACAGCGCGCTGTCGCTGGCCGGCACGATGATCGTCCTCGCGGTCTTCTACCTCGCCAACGGCGCGTACTTCCTCGGCATCGTCCAGATCGTCGTCTACACCGGCGCGATCATGATGCTGTTCCTCTTCATCGTCATGCTGGTCGGTGTCACGGCCGCGGACTCGCTGAAGGAGACCATCAAGGGGCAGCGCTGGTGGGCCGCCGCCTGCGGCCTCGGCTTCGGCATCCTGCTGATCGCCGGCATCGGCCAGGCCTCGCTCACCGAGTTCGCCGGCCTCGGCGCGGCGAACACCGCGAACGGCGGGAACGTCGAGGGCCTCGCCGCCCTCATCTTCACCAAGTACGTCTTCGCCTTCGAGATCACCGGCGCGCTCCTCATCACCGCCGCCGTCGGCGCGATGGTGCTCACCCACCGCGAGCGCACCGAGCGGGCCCGCACCCAGCGCGAGCTCTCCGAGCAGCGCGTACGGGAAGGCAGGCACGTGCCGCCGCTGCCCGCGCCCGGCGTCTACGCCCGGCACAACGCCGTGGACGTCGCCGGTCTGCTGCCCGACGGCACCCCGTCGGAGCTCACCGTCATCTCGACCCTGCGCAAGCGGGGCCAGATCCGGGACGTGTCCACCGAGGCGATGGCCGACCTCAAGGCCCTGGAGCAGCGCTCCCAGGAGCGGCTCGGCCGGGACCGGGACGAAGAGGAGGCCACCCGGTGAATCCCGTCAACTACCTGTACCTCGCCGCCCTGCTGTTCACCATCGGCGCGGCCGGGGTGCTGATCCGGCGCAACGCGATCGTGGTCTTCATGTGCGTCGAGCTGATGCTCAACGCCTGCAACCTCGCGTTCGTCACCTTCTCCCGCATGCACGGCAACCTCGACGGCCAGATCATCGCGTTCTTCACGATGGTCGTCGCCGCCGCGGAGGTCGTCGTCGGGCTCGCGATCATCGTGTCCGTCTTCCGTGCCCGCCACTCGGCCTCGGTCGACGACGCCAGCCTGATGAAGCTGTGAGGGGCTGACCGTGGAAAATCTCATTGCGCTGCTCGTCGGGGCGCCCCTGCTCGGGGCGGCGGTCCTGCTCTGCGGCGGCCGCCGGCTCGACAAGTCCGGGCACTGGCTGGGCACGCTGCTCGCGGCCGTGTCCTTCCTCATCGGCCTGGCGCTCTTCGTCGACATGCTCGGCAAGAGCGCCGACGACCGGGCGATGCACCAGCGGCTCTTCACCTGGATCCCCGTCGAGGGCTTCCAGGCGGACTTCGCCTTCCAGCTCGACCAGCTGTCGATGACGTTCGTGCTGCTGATCACCGGGGTCGGCACGCTCATCCACGTGTACTCCATCGGCTACATGGAGCACGACGAGCGCCGCCGCCGGTTCTTCGGCTACCTCAACCTGTTCGTCGCGGCGATGCTGCTGCTCGTCCTCGCCGACAACTACCTGCTCCTGTACTTCGGCTGGGAGGGCGTCGGCCTCGCCTCGTACCTCCTGATCGGCTTCTGGCAGCACAAGCCCAGCGCGGCGACCGCCGCGAAGAAGGCGTTCCTGGTCAACCGGGTCGGTGACATCGGGCTCTCGATCGCCATCATGATCATGTTCACCACCTTCGGCACCTTCGCCTTCGGGCCGGTGTTCGCGGAGGCGGACAAGGCCGGTGAGGGCACGCTGACCGCGATCGGTCTGATGCTGCTCCTCGCGGCCTGCGGCAAGTCGGCCCAGGTGCCGCTGCAGTCCTGGCTCGGGGACGCGATGGAGGGCCCGACCCCGGTCTCGGCCCTCATCCACGCCGCCACCATGGTCACCGCCGGCGTCTACCTGATCGTCCGGTCCGCCGACATCTTCGACGCCGCCCCGGACGCCCAGCTGGTCGTCACCGTGGTCGGCGCGGTCACGCTCCTCTTCGGTGCGATCGTCGGTTGCGCCAAGGACGACATCAAGAAGGCGCTCGCCGGATCGACGATGTCGCAGATCGGCTACATGATCCTGGCGGCCGGCCTCGGCCCCATCGGCTACGCCTTCGCGATCATGCACCTGGTGACCCACGGCTTCTTCAAGGCCGGGCTGTTCCTCGGCGCGGGTTCGGTGATGCACGGCATGAACGACGAGGTCGACATGCGGAGGTACGGCGGCCTGCGGAAGTACATGCCGGTCACCTTCGCCACCTTCGGCCTCGGCTACCTGGCGATCATCGGCTTCCCCGGCCTGTCCGGCTTCTTCTCCAAGGACAAGATCATCGAGGCGGCCTTCGCCAAGGGCGGCACCGAGGGCTGGATCCTCGGCTCGGTCACCCTGCTGGGCGCGGCCATCACCGCGTACTACATGACCCGCGTGATGCTGATGACCTTCTTCGGCGAGAAGCGCTGGCAGCCGGACGCGGACGGCCACGAGCCCCACCCGCACGAGTCGCCCAGGTCGATGACCATCCCGATGATCGTGCTGGCCTTCGGCTCGGTCTTCGCCGGAGCCTTCTTCGGGATCGGCGACCGGTTCGTCGCCTGGCTGGAGCCGGTGACGAGCTTCGAGCACGGCCACCCGCCGATCGGCGCCGGAGCGATCACCGCCGCCACCGTCACCGTCATGGTGGTCGGCGTCGGCATCGCGTACGTCCAGTACGGCCGCCGGCCCGTGCCGGTTGTCGCCCCGCGCGGCTCGCTCCTCACCCGGGCCGCCCGCCGCGACCTCCTCCAGGACGACTTCAACCACGCCGTGTTCGTCACGGGCGGCACGCACCTCACCCGCTCGCTCGTGTACGTCGACCACAGCCTCGTCGACGGTGTCGTCAACGGCACCGCGGCCTCCGTCGGCGGACTCTCCGGCCGGCTGCGCAAGCTCCAGAACGGCTACGCCCGCACCTACGCGGTCTCCATGTTCGGAGGTACTGCGGTGCTGATCGCCGCGACCCTGCTGATGAGGGCGGTGTAACGCTCATGTCCTTCCCGCTCCTTACGGCGACGGCAGCGGTTCCGGCGGTCGGTGCGATCCTCACCGCCGCCGTCCCCGCCGCCCGCCGCACCGCCGCCAAATGGCTGGCGCTGCTGGTCTCGCTGGCCACGCTGGTGCTCGCCGGCGTCGTCTTCGGGCGCTTCGAGCCCGGCGGCGAGCGGTACCAGCTGACCGAGTCGCACTCCTGGATCAAGGACTTCGGGGTCCGGTACGAACTCGGGGTGGACGGCATCGGGGTGGCGCTCATCGCGCTCACCGCCCTGCTGATCCCCTTCGTGATCCTGGCCGGCTGGCACGACGCCGACCCGCTGGAGACCTCCTCGAAGCGGTGGCGGCCGACCCAGGGCTTCTTCGCCCTGATCCTCATGGTCGAGGCGATGGTGATCCTCTCCTTCGAGGCCACCGACGTCTTCCTCTTCTACATCCTCTTCGAAGCCATGCTCATCCCGATGTACTTCCTCATCGGCGGCTTCGGCGACCGCGCCCACAGCGGCTCCGACGAGAACGCGGCGGCCCAGCGCTCGTACGCGGCGGTCAAGTTCCTGCTCTACAACCTGGTCGGCGGCCTGATCATGCTGGCCGCCGTCATCGGGCTCTACGTGGTCGCGGGGAACTTCTCACTCACCGAGATCATCGAGGCGCGGGCCGACGGCACGCTGGAGATGGCGACCAGCACCGAGCGGTGGCTGTTCCTCGGCTTCTTCTTCGCCTTCGCGGTGAAGGCGCCGCTGTGGCCGCTGCACACCTGGCTGCCGAACGCGATGGGGGAGGCGACCGCCCCGGTCGCCGTCCTCATCACCGCCGTCGTCGACAAGGTCGGCACGTTCGCGATGCTCCGCTTCTGCCTCGGGCTCTTCCCCGAGGCCTCGAAGTGGGCCACCCCCGCGATCGTCGTCCTCGCCCTGATCAGCATCGTCTACGGGGCGCTGGTCGCCGTCGGCCAGCGGGACATCAAGCGCCTGGTCGCCTACGCGTCGATCTCGCACTTCGGCTTCATCATCCTGGGCATCTTCGCGATGACCACCCAGGGCCAGTCGGGCGCCACGCTCTACATGGTCAACCACGGCATCTCGACGGCCGCCCTGATGCTCGTCGCCGGCTTCCTGATCTCCCGGCGCGGCTCGCGGCTCATCGCCGACTACGGCGGTGTGCAGAAGGTCGCCCCGGTGCTCGCCGGCACGTTCCTGATCGGCGGTCTCGCGACCCTGTCGCTGCCCGGACTCGCCCCGTTCGTCAGCGAGTTCCTGGTCCTGGTCGGGACGTACGTCCGCTACCCGGTGGCCGGTGTCATCGCCACCACCGGCATCGTCCTCGCCGCGCTCTACACCCTCGTCCTGTACCAGCGGACGATGACCGGGCCGGTGAAGGAGGAGGTCCGGACACTGCCGGACCTGCGGCCGCGCGAACTGGCGGTGGTCGTCCCGCTGATCGCCCTGCTGATCTTCCTCGGGGTCTTCCCGAAGCCGCTGACGGATGTCGTCAACCCGGCGGTGCAGCACACCATGTCCGACGTCCAGCAGAAGGACCCCCAGCCCGAAGTGGAGGCCGCCAAGTGAGTTCCATGGCTGTCCACAGCTTGTGGACGACAGCGGCCGATCCGCTGAACAAGATCCCGGCCCCCCACATCGAGTACACGCAGCTCTCGCCCGTGCTCATCGTGCTCGGCGCCGCGATCGTCAGCGTGCTCGTCGAGGCCTTCGTGCCCCGCAAGGGCCGCTACCTCACCCAGGTCCTCCTGTCCGTCCTCGCCCTCGCCGCCGCCTTCGCCGCCGTCGTCGGCCTGGCGGCCGGAGGCTACGGCTCCACCAAGGCCCACATCGCGGCCATGGGCGCCATCGCCGTCGACGGACCCGCCCTCTTCCTGCAGGGCACCATTCTCCTCGCCTCGATCGTCGCGATCTTCACCTTCGCCGAGCGCAGGCTCGACCCGGCCGACCACGGCCACAAGGTCGACTCCTTCGCCGCCGAGGCCGCCGCCGTCCCCGGCAGCGAGCAGGAGAAGGCGGCCGTGAAGGCCGGGTTCACCACCACGGAGGTCTTCCCGCTCGCCCTGTTCGCCATCGCCGGCATGCTGGTCTTCCCGGCGGCCAACGACCTCCTGACGCTCTTCGTCGCCCTGGAGGTCTTCTCCCTCCCGCTGTACCTGCTCTGCGCCGTCGCCCGCCGCAAGCGGCTGATGTCGCAGGAGGCGGCCGTCAAGTACTTCCTGCTCGGCGCCTTCTCCTCGGCCTTCCTGCTCTTCGGGATCGCCCTGCTCTACGGCTACGCGGGCTCCGTCTCGTACGCCACCATCGCCGACGTCGTCGACGGCACGATCGCCTCCGTGGACCCGGCGCTCGCCGACACCATGGGCAACGACGTGCTCCTCCTCATCGGCTTCGCCATGGTCCTCATGGGGCTCCTCTTCAAGGTCGGCGCCGTGCCGTTCCACATGTGGACCCCGGACGTCTACCAGGGCGCCCCGACGCCGGTCACCGGCTTCATGGCCGCCGCGACGAAGGTCGCCGCGTTCGGCGCGCTGCTCCGCCTGCTGTACGTGGTGCTGCCGGGCCTCACCTGGGACTGGCGGCCGGTCATGTGGGGCGTCGCGATCGTCACCATGCTGGGCGGTGCGATCGTCGCCATCACCCAGACCGACATCAAGCGGCTCCTGGCGTACTCGTCGATCGCGCACGCGGGCTTCCTGCTCGCCGGTGTCATCGCGGCCACGCCGAGCGGGATCTCGTCCGTCCTCTTCTACCTGGGGGCGTACTCCTTCGTGACGATCGGCGCGTTCGCCGTCGTCACCCTGGTCAGGGACGCGGGCGGCGAGGCCACCCACCTCTCCAAGTGGGCCGGTCTCGGACGCCGTTCGCCGCTCGTCGCGGCGGTCTTCGCGGTCTTCCTGCTCGCCTTCGCCGGCATTCCGCTGACCTCCGGATTCTCCGGCAAGTTCGCGGTCTTCAAGGCGGCGGCGGAGGGCGGCGCCGGCGCGCTCGTCGTGGTCGGTGTGATCTCGTCGGCGATCGCCGCGTTCTTCTACATCCGGGTGATCGTGCTCATGTTCTTCAGCGAGCCGAAGGCGGACGGCCCCACGGTCGCCGTGCCGTCGGCGCTGACGTCGCTCACCATCGCCGTGGGCGTGGCGGTCACGCTGGTGCTCGGCCTCGCGCCGCAGTACTTCCTGGACCTGGCCGGCCAGGCGAGCGTGTTCGTCCGGTAGCGGCGGTCGTACGCGTGAGGGGCCCGGCTCGCTGAGAGCCGGGCCCCTCCGCCGTGTCCGGGCCCGGCGGGGGTGCCGCGTGCGGGGGTGACCCGTGGGAGGTGCCCGTGCCATCGTGGGAGCCGCCCCTGAATGGTCTGTACCAGTCGTCGAGAGGGAAGCGGCACGATGCGTGGCACCACCGTCTTACCCGGCACCCCCTGCGCCGCCGCGAGAGCCGGCGAGCCGCCCATGCACCGCCTGGAACTGCGCCTGCCCGACGACGTGCCCTTCGCCGCCGGGAGCTTCGACGCCGTCGGCCCGCTGTCCCGGGCGGCCTTCCCGCACCGGCACACCTTCCACGAGATCGTCCACGTCACCTCCGGCACCGGCACCCACGTCGTGGACCTGGCCCGCTGGCCGCTCGGCCCGCCCCACCTGGGCGTGATCCTGCCCGGCCAGGTGCACCACTGGGAGGACGCGCACGGCCTCGACGGCACCGTCGTCCTCTTCACCGAGGACTTCCTCCTCGACCACCCCGGCGACCGGGACCTCCTCCGCCGCCTCGGGGAGCACCCCTGGCACACCCTCGACGGGCCCACGCACGCGCGTACCACCCGGCTGATGGCCGAACTCGTCGAGGAGTACCGGCACGGCGCCGACGGCTTCGCGACCGTGCTGCGCTCCCTGCTGCACGTCCTCCTGGTCCGTACGGCACGGCTGCCGGGCCGCGCCGGGCCGGCCGGAGCCCCGCAGGCGGGGCCACCGCCGGGCCGACCGGGGGCCGTCGCCGAGGAGTTCGCCCGCCTGGCCGCCCGTACCGGAGCGGAGGGCAGGACCGTACGGGAGTGCGCCGAGCTGATCGGGGTCACCCCCGGGTACCTCACCGAGGCCGTCCGGGCCGCCACCGGCCGCACCCCCGGCGACCTCCTGCGCGCGGCCCGCACCCGGGAGGCCCAACGGCTGCTGATCGGCACCAGGCTGTCGATCCGTCAGGTGGCGGTGCGGGTCGGCTTCGACGACCCCGCGTACTTCTGCCGCTTCTTCCGCCGCGAGACCGGACGGAGTCCCGGGGAGTTCCGAAAACACCACGACCGCCGCGTTCCGTCCCTCGAAGGCGACGGCCCCCGCGCCTAGGTTCGTGCCGATCCCGCAGCCCCCCACATCCGAGGAGCAGGCATGGACAACGAGACCAGCACCGGGCACGTCACCCGCAAGGCGGTGCTGCGCGCCGCGCTCGCGGCCGGCATCGCGGCCCCCACGGTCCTCATGGGCGTCCCCGCGCTCGCCCGCACCCTGACCCCGTCCGACGCGCCGCCCGCGCTCACCCCGGCGTGCGACGACGGCGACGACCCCACCCCGCCGCAGACCGAGGGGCCGTACTTCAAGCCCAACTCGCCGCTGCGGTCCAGCCTGGTCGACGCCGGCAGCGCCGGCGTCCGGCTCACCGTCAGCGGCTACGTGTTCGGGCTGGCCTGCAAGCCGATATCCGGCGTCCTGCTGGACTTCTGGCAGGCCGACACCAACGGCGCCTACGACAACTCCGGATTCCGCTTCCGGGGGCACCAGTTCACCGACGCGAGCGGCGCGTTCAAGCTCACCACGATCGTGCCCGGCCTGTACCCGGGCCGTACCCGGCACATCCACGTCAAGCTGCAGGCCCCCGGCCGACCGGTGCTGACCACCCAGCTGTACTTCCCGAACGAACCCCGCAACAACACGGACACCATCTTCGACCCGCGGCTGCTCATGACCGTCCGGGACGCGGGCGGCGGCCGGGAGGCGGCCTTCGACTTCGTCCTGAGCGTGCCGCAGGACCCGGGGCCGACCCCGACGCCGACCCCGACGTCCACGGGCGTCCCCGGCGGCACCTGGGCCGCCGGGACCGCCTACCGGGCGGGCGACGCCGTCACCTACGGCGGCCCGGGCTATGTGTGCCTCCAGGCGCACACGGCCCAGGCCGGCTGGGAGCCGCCGAACGTCCCCGCGCTGTGGCGGGTCCGCTAGCCGTGTAGTCAGGCGGACGGAAGGATCCGGCCCCGGACCTCGCCCAGCGCCACGCGGGTGCCGTCCGGGCCCGGCGCCCAGGCCGTCAGGACGACCTCGTCGCCGTCCTCGAGGAACGTCCGCTTGCCGCCGGACAGTTCGATCGCGTCCCGCCCGTTCCAGGTGAGTTCGAGGAGCGAACCGCGCTGGTTCGTCTCGGGCCCGGAGACCGTGCCGGAGCCGTACAGGTCACCGGTGCGCAGCGAGGCGCCGTTCACCGTCATGTGGGCGAGCTGCTGGGCCGCCGTCCAGTACATGGAGGAGAACGGCGGCTCGGCGACGACCTCGCCGTTGATCTCCACGGAGATCCGCAGGTCGAAGCCGCCCTGCTCCTCCGCGTCCGCGTCGTCCAGGTAGGGGAGCGGCGGGAAGTCCCGGGCGGGCGGCGCGGTCCGGGCGGCGTCCAGCGCCTCCAGGGGCGTCACCCAGGCCGAGACCGAGGTCTGGAACGACTTGCCGAGGAACGGGCCGAGCGGCACGTACTCCCACGCCTGCACGTCCCGCGCCGACCAGTCGTTGAGCAGCGTCAGGCCGAAGACGTGCTCCCGGAAGTCGCCGAGCGCCACCGGCCGGCCGAGCTCCGACGGGGTGCCGACGAGGAAGCCGACCTCCGCCTCGATGTCCAGCTTGATCGAAGGGCCGAACACCGGGGCCGGGTCCGACGGCGCCTTGCGCTGGCCCGAGGGGCGTACGACGTCGGTGCCGGAGACCACGACCGTGCCCGCGCGGCCGTGGTAACCGATCGGCAGGTGCTTCCAGTTGGGGGTGAGCGCGTCGCCGTCGGGGCGGAAGATCCTGCCCACGTTCGTCGCGTGGTGCTCGCTCGCGTAGAAGTCGACGTAGTCCGCGACCTCGTACGGCAGGTGCAGCGTCACCGCGTCCAGCGGGTGCAGCAGCGGCTCGACGTCCGCGCGGTGCGCGGGCACGGTCACCCACGCGGTGAGGGCCCGGCGCACGTCGTGCCAGGCGGTCCGCCCGGCCGCGAGCAGCGGGTTCAGGGAGGGCTGGTCGAGCAGGCTCGCGTACGGCGAGCCGAGGGCGTGGGCCGCGGCGCCCGCGTCCAGCACGTACCCGCCGATCCGGACGCCGAGCCGGCGCCGGCCGGGCTCGTCCGCGGTGGAGAAGACGCCGTACGGGAGGTTGTGCGGGCCGAAGGGATCGCCCTCGGCCAGGTCGAGCGGGCTGTGCTCGGACATCGGTACGTGCCTCGCTTTCCAGGTGTGTGGGGGACACGTTACGGGCCGGGCCGCCGGGCGCGGATGACATGGATCACACAGAAACCGCGGCCTCCGTGGGCAACTGTCCCGCTTCGCGGGGTTTGCGTTCCCGGCGCCTTCGGAAACCTCTGCGAGCTGCGGAAACAGGGCTGCCGCCGGGGCCTTTCCGGCCATACGATCATGCCGGTGTCGCGCCGCGTGAAGTAGCCGCAGGCGCACGCCCACCACCACACTTCGCACTCTTTCTCTGACCAGGAAAAGGTCCGCATCGTGAAGATCCGCCGCATTCTCGCGACCGCCGTGGCCGCCGCCGTGACCACCCCGGTGGTGTTCCTCTCGGCCGCTCCCGCGTTCGCCGACACCAAGCCGACCGCCCCGCAGTCGCAGAGGCCGGCGTCGCACGGGGACGACATCGACGACGAGATGCCGTCGATCGACGAGCTCAAGGCCGCCGTCGCCGTGGCGCAGAAGGCGTACGACGAGGCCGTCGCCGACCTCGCCAAGGCCAAGGACGACCTGAAGGCCCTGGACAAGGCCGACCACGCGCTCCGGACGAAGGTCGCCGACGCCACGAAGGCCGTCGAGGCCGCCGTCGCCGCCAAGACCGCCGCCGACGACAAGCTGGCCAAGGCCGTGCAGGCCGAGAAGGACGTGCAGGCGAAGCCCGACGCCACCGAGCAGGAGAAGGCGGACGCCGCCGCGGCCGTCACCGCCGCCAAGACGGAGGCCTCCGCCGCCGCCACCGCGAAGACGGCCGCCGACGCGAAGCTGACGGAGGCCACGGCCGCCCTCACCGCCGCCAAGGACGCCGCCTCCCGCGTGGTCAAGCTCGCCGAGAAGGTCGAGAAGACCGCCAAGCAGGAACTCGCCGACGCCAAGGAGGAGCTGAAGCTCGCCGAGGAGATCGAGGAGGAGTGCAGGGTCGACCGCTCCGTCAAGGTCGCGCTGAGCGGCCCGAAGACGGTCACCGCCGGCAAGCCCGCCGTCTTCTCGCTGCGCGTCACCAACAAGTCCGACCGCGCCCTGGACGTCGTCAACGCCTTCGCGACCGCCGTGCGGCTCCCCGACCCGGGCGAGGAGGTCGACGACGAGACGGACCTCGCCGACCGCCTCATCCCGATCGAGTGGTCGTCCGCCGACGTCCTGGAGTGGACGCCGATCACCGAGACGTACGAGTCCATCGAGGTCGGCAAGCTCGCCAAGGGCGCCTCGTACGACGTGAAGCTGCGCCTCACGGTCGACGCCAAGTCGCCGGCCGGCCGGGGTGTCGCCTTCTCCTACGTCGACTACGAGAACAAAGACGGCTCGTGCGGCATGAGCTCGGACTACCCGGACGCCGACTTCACCATCGTCGCCGCCGACAAGGGCGACAAGCCGACGCCGTCCCCGTCGACGTCGACGCCCGCCCCGTCCCCGAGCGCCACCACCGGCAACGGCAACACCTCGCAGCAGGGCGGCTCGTCCCGTACGCCGGTGAACGGCTCGCTCGCCGCCACCGGTGCGAACGACACCCTGCCGCTCGGCCTCGCCGCCGCCGCGGCCGTCGCCCTGGGCGCCGGCGCGCTGGTCGTCGCCCGCCGCCGCGAGGCCGACGCGGACGCGTAGGCACCCGCGGAACGTACGAGGGCCCGCACTCCGGATTCGGGGTGCGGGCCCTTCCGCGTGCTCAGCCCGCCGTGCGGGGGATCCGTTCCTCCCAGGTGCGGTGGAAGACGACCTCGCCGCCCTGCTTGCAGACCAGTTCGTCGACGGTGAAGAAGGCGTCCGCGTCGCAGGAGATCTCCGAGCGGGTCTCGACCGTGCAGTCCCAGGCGAGTTCGGGCCGGTGGAGCCGGATCGACCACTCGGAGCGGGTACGGGCGGACAGCGGGCCGCTCTCGTCGATCGTGTACGTCTCCACGGCGTCCTCGGTGAACTCCAGGCCGTCGGGGTACACGCGCGTGCCGCCGTACCGGGGGTCGACGTCGAGCCGCCACTCGCCCTTGGCGACGTCCCGGACGACCACCCGCTCGGGGCGCTCCTCCTCCAGGGTGCGGGGGTGGACGACGCCGAGCGGCTCCGCCTGCTCCGGTTCCTCCCACTGGACGGCGTCGTCGGTGTGGGCGCGGACCGGCAGGGTGAGGTTCGAGCCCGCCGGGTCGAGGGTGAAGCCGGCCGCGTCCGGCTGGGGCCAGATCCACGGCCAGTAGGTGGAGGAGACGGCGAGGCGGACCCGGTGGCCGGGCGGGAAGGTGTGCCCGATGCCGTTGAGCTCGAAGACGAAGCTCTCCGTCTCGCCGATCTGGGCCTCCACGGCCCGGTCGCGGCCGTAGCGGGCGGAGAAGTTCAGCGCGCCGCGGGTCACGAGGGTGGAGGAGCCGTCGGGGGCGATGTCGCAGAGCCGGGCGATCACCTGCCCGGTGGGCGCGGCCGTGCGCAGGGCGAGGCTGACGGACGGGCGGCCGAGGATCTCGATGGGGCCGCCGTCCTCGGGTACGGGGAAGTCGAAGCAGGCCGAGTGGGCGTCCTCGTCGCGCTGGTCGGGCGGCAGGTCCGCGTCGTTGCCGAAGGGGAAGAAGCGGCCCGCGTCGAGTCCGGTCTGCTGGGGCGAGTCGACGACCACGGGCGGCCCCTGGAAGGCGTACGTGACGGGTGTGACGTGCGGGGAAGGCCAGGACGGGTCGGCGACCCAGCGGCCCGGCAGCTCCTCGTAGACCGTGGCGGGCCGGTGCGACTCGCTGATCCAGGAGCGCAGCAGCGGCTCGGCCATCACGTCGTTCTCGACGCCCTTGAGGTGGTGGTCCCACCAGCGCAGGGTCTCCTGGAGGAAGCCGATGGCGGGGCCGGGCGGCAGGCCGCGGTCGGGGTACTGGTGGGACCAGGGGCCGATGATGCCGCGCACCCGGTCCTGGGGGAGGTGCCGGGCGAGCCGCAGGACGGTGTCCCGGTAGGGGTCGTGCCAGCCGCCGACGGCGAGGACGGCGGCGCGGACCGCCCCGTAGTCCTCGCAGACGCTGCCGTGCTTCCAGTACGCGTCCCGGGTCTGGTGGGCGAGCCAGGTGTGCACGAGGGGCTTCACGGTCTCCAGGCGCCGCAGCCACATGTCGCGCCACTCGTCGCCGACGTACCGCGGGTCCGGCGGGCGGGCGACGAAGGCGAGCATGGTGGCCGACCAGGCGTGCATGTCGACGCCGAGGACCGAGCCGCCCATGTAGTGCACGTCGTTGTCATAGCGGTCGTCGGTGGAGCAGACGGTGACGATCGCCTTGAGGGGTTCGGGGGCGAGGGCGGCGACCTGGAGCGCGTTGACGCCGCCCCAGGAGATGCCGAACATGCCGACCTTGCCGGTGCACCACTCCTGCTCGGCGAGCCAGTTCACCACCGCCACCCCGTCGGCGAGCTCGACCGCGTCGTACTCGTCGCCGGGCAGGCCGTCGCTGTTGCCGTGGCCGCGGACGTCGACGCGTACGGACGCGTACCCGTGTCCCGCGTACCAGGGGTGGCGCTGCCAGTCCCGGGGCGCGGTCCAGTCGGTGAGGCGGTACGGCAGGTATTCGAGGAGCGCCGGTACGGGGTCCTCGGTGAGCGGGCGCCACACGCGCGCGTACAGCCGGGTGCCGTCCGGGAGGGGGATGCGGACGTCCTCGTGGCGGGTCTCGTACGGGAAGTCGGTACGGATCTTCATCACGGCTCCCTAGTGGACGGGGTGCATGGTGCGGTGCGGCCAGGGCGCCAGGGCGCCAGGGCGAGGCCGAGTAGGACCGCCCGGCGCGGGGCGGCCGGGGCGAGGGCGAACGCGGCGGCGTGCGTGCGCCCGGCCGGGTGACGGCTGCCGCCCTCCACCACGTCCTCGGGGGGCGGCCGCTCCCCGTTCGTCTCGGTGTCGATCGCTGTTCGGGACAAAACGCCTACTCCTGCTCGTATCAGCTGATCACGAACATACCGGGGGTGACGGGAAGGCGCCCACGGTGATCGAAAGGTGACCGGATACGCTGGCTGGAGTGCATCCAGCGACACATCGACAATCCATGTGATCGTCAGCAGGCGTCAGCAGACAGGAGACCCCCTCGTGACCGTCGTCGGGCCGTTCGGTCTTAGCGTGCGGGACCAGGCTCTTGAGGCCGATGTCCAGACCGGTTTGGCGGCTGTGGAGGCGGGCCTCCTGGACGCCACCAAGAGCGATGTCCCCTTCATCACGGAGGCCGCGCAGCACCTCGTGCTCGCCGGCGGCAAGCGGTTCCGCCCCCTGCTCGTGATGCTCGCCGCCCAGTTCGGCGACCCCTACGCCCCGGGCGTGGTGCCGTCCGCCGTGGTCGTCGAACTCACCCACCTGGCCACGCTCTACCACGACGACGTCATGGACGAGGCCGACGTCCGGCGCGGCGTCGACAGCGCCAACACCCGCTGGGGCAACTCGATCGCCGTCCTCACGGGTGACTTCCTCTTCGCCCGCGCCTCGCACACGCTCGCGGACCTCGGCCCCGAGGCCGTACGCATCCAGTCCGAGGCGTTCGAACGCCTGGTGACCGGCCAGATCCTGGAGACCGCGGGCCCGACCGACGGCCGCGACCCCGTCGACCACTACCTCGACGTCCTCGGCGGCAAGACCGGCTCCCTCGTCGCCGTCTCCTGCCGCTTCGGCGCCATGATGTCCGGCGCCGACGAGTCCGTCGTCGACATCCTCACCCAGTACGGCGAGCGGCTCGGCGTCGCCTTCCAGCTCGCCGACGACGTCCTCGACATCGCCTCCGACTCCCACGAGTCCGGCAAGACCCCCGGCACCGACCTCCGCGAGGGCATCCCCACCCTGCCCGTCCTGCGCCTGCGGGCCGCGGCCGCCGCCCACGGCCGCCCCGAGGACGTCGAACTCGTCGCGCTCGTGGACGGCGACCTCACGGACGACGCCCGGCACGCCGAGGTCCTGCGCCGGTTGCGCGCCCACCCCGCCCTGGAGCAGGCCCGCCGCGACACCGTGCGGTACGCGGAGGAGGCGCGCGCCATGCTGGAGCCGCTGCCCGACTGCTACGCCAAGGCGGCCCTCGCGGAGATGTGCGACGCGGTGGTCCACCGCGCGGGCTAGGGCTTCTCGGGGTCGGGTCATCCCGAAGCAGTACGCCAGGTTGATCCCGGGGTCTGACGATTCCGCGTCCCCGGTTTGGTCAGATGGAGACATCGACCACACCAGGGCGCACGGAGGTAGCGGAGACCATGGCAGCGAACGAAGTTCGTAGCGAGACCCGTCGCAAGGCGAGCCGGTACATCGTCCCGGTCGCGGTGGCCGGAGTGGCCGCGGCGACCATCGGCCTCGTACCGGCCCTCGCGGCGTCCGGCGACCCGGACCTGCCGGAGATCACGGCACAGCAGCTCATCGAGAAGATCGCCGCCTCGGACACCCAGACCCTGTCCGGCACGTTCCGCGTCTCCACCGATCTGGGCCTGCCGTCCCTCGGCGGTCTGGCCGGCATCGGCGGCGGCGCCGGCTCCGGGTCCGCGGACCCCGCGGAGAAGCTCACCGAGCTCGTCTCGGGCACCCACACGCTGCGCGTCGCGGCGGACGGCCCCGAGCGCCAGCGGCTCACCCTGCTCGACGGCTCCGACGAGTACAGCCTCATCCACAACGGCGACGACGTCTGGGGCTACGACAGCAAGTCGAACGAGGTCTTCCACGAGAAGGACGCGTCCGGCGCCCCCGAGGCGGACGAGCACCTCCCCGGCACGCCCAAGGAGCTCGCGGACGAGGTCCTGAAGGCCGCCGGCGACACCACGTCGATCACCGTCGGCGGTACGGCGAAGGTGGCCGGCCGGGACGCGTACCAGCTGGTGATCAAGCCGAAGCAGGCCGGTTCCACGGTCGAATCGGTGAAGATCGCGGTGGACGCGGCGAACGGCACCCCGCTGAAGTTCACCCTCTCCTCGGTCGAGGGCGGCAAGCCCGTCGTCGACGCGGGCTTCACGAAGGTCGACTTCGGCAAGCCGGCGGCGTCGGAGTTCACCTTCAAGGCGCCGAAGGGCGCGAAGGTGACGGAGGGCGCGGCGGAGGAGGGCGCGGACGCCGCCGACTCCGGCGACGGGCTCCCCGAGGGCCTCGAAGGCCTCAAGGACGGCTTCCCGGGCCTCGGCGGGGCCACCGGCGGCCCGAACGTCATCGGCGAGGGCTGGACGACGATCGCGAAGTTCGACACCGGCGCCCCGGCGCCCACGACGGACGAAGCGCCGAAGGAGATCCAGGGCTTCCTGGACTCCCTCGGCGACAAGGTCACCGGCAAGTTCGGCTCCGGCACCGTCTTCAAGACGAAGCTGGTGAACGCGCTCCTCACCGACGACGGCCGGGTCTACGTCGGCGCGGTGACCAAGGACGCGCTGGTGGCCGCGGCCGACTCCGGCAAGTAGCGGCCTGGTTGGGACCCCGGGCGGGTCGGGGGCGATGGTCACCGACCCACCCGGGAGCTTCTTCTCTACGGGAACGTCAGCTTGAAGTTGTTGATGTAGCCGGTGTCGATGGCGGCCTTGTCCTGGACGCGGAGCTTCCAGGCGCCGTTGGCGACCTCGGTGGAGGCGTTCACGGTGAACGTCTGCTGGATGTTGTCGGCGCTGCCGCCGGAGCGGTTGGAGAGGCTGTAGACCGAGCCGTCGGGGGCGATGAGGTCGACGACCAGGTCACCGCGGTAGGTGTGGATGATGTCCACGCCGACGGCGAGGTTGCTCGGGGCGTTGCCGGTGATGCCGGTGACGTTGACCGTCGAGGTGACCGCGACGCCGTTGTCCGGGACGGAGACGTCGGCCGAGTTCTCGAAGACCGTGCCGGTCGGCGGCGTGGTGGTGGTCCCGGACAGCGTCCAGATCGCGTGCGCGATGGCGTCGCTGTTGCGGTCGAGGGCGGTGTCGTTGATGTTCGCCGCCGTGTCGCAGGACGAGTGGTAGCAGCGGTCGAAGGCCTGACCGGAGGTGCCGCCCCACTTCTGCGCCTGGGCCGCCGTCTTGATGTAGTCGGCGCCGGTGAAGAGCCCGCCGACCGGGATGCCCACGTTCTTGAACGGGGCGTGGTCGGAGCGGCCGTCGCCCTCGGTCTCGATCTCCGTGGGGATGCCGAGCCCGGCGAAGTAGTCCTTGAAGGTCTGCTCGATCGTGGGGTCGTCGTCGTAGACGAAGTAGCCCGGGTTCGGCGAGCCGATCATGTCGAAGTTCAGGTAGCCCTTGACCTTCGCACGCTCGGTGGACGGCAGGTTGTTGACGTAGTACTTGGAGCCGATGAGCCCGAGCTCCTCCGCGCCCCACCAGCCGAACCGCAGGTGCTTGGTGGGCTGGTAGCCGGCGCGGGACACGGCGAGCGCCGTCTCCAGGACGGCCGCGGAGCCGGAGCCGTTGTCGTTGATCCCGGGACCCGAGGTCACCGAGTCGAGGTGCGAACCGGCCATCAGGACCTGGTTCGGGTCACCGCCCGGCCAGTCGGCTATCAGGTTGTAGCCGGTGGCTCCGCTGGAGGTGAAGGTCTGCAGGGTCGTCGTGTAGCCGGCCGCGTCCAGCTTGGCCTTCACGAAGTCGATCGACGCCTTGTAGCCGGTACGGCCGTGGGCGCGGTTGCCGCCGTTGGCGGTGGCTATCGACTGGAGGTCCGCCAAGTGCTGCTTGACGTTGGCCAGCGGGATGTCGGGCGCGGCGGCGGCCGCCTGCGAACCGGCGGACGCGGTCCCGGTGAGACCGCCGAGGGCGAGCGCCGCGAGGGCGGCGGCCGCGGTGAGACGTCTGGGTACGGAGATGTTCATCTGTGGGGGCTCCGGATTCCGAACGGGGATGGGACGGAACGTGCGAGACGCCTCGGGCTTGGGTGCCACGAGGCGCTGGAGCTGTGCGAGTGCATGTGCGGTGTTCAGTTGTTCTGCTGTGCGTGCTGAATGTTCAGTGAGAATTTGACTTCCCGTCAAGAGCGGAAACCGGTCAGGTGCGTTCGCTCAGCGGACAGGACGTGGACATGACCTACGCTGCTGCCCGTGGACGGAATAGACCTCGGCAACGGAATCGTCGGCGCTGTTCTCGGCGTCGTCTTCGCGACCCTCTTCCAGCAGTGGACCCAGGACCTGTGGTTCAAGGTCCGCCGACGCTCCGCCGGCGTCGTCCGCAGCCTCACCTACCGGCAGGAACAGGGCCGCGCCTGGGGCACGTTCTCCCTCGGGCCGCTGCACACCCCCGCGCTCATCGTCGAGGGGGACGGCGACCGCGCCATCGCCGCCGAATCCGTCCACGTCCAAGTGCTCGACGGGGAAGTCGAGTTGCCGGCGGAGATGGCGGGCTGGCGCGCCGAGATCGAGGCCGAGGAGGACCGCGCCGCCGAAGCCGGCGAGCGCCGGCCCGTCTGGAACGGACCCCGGTACGCCGTCGAGTCCCTCGAAGTCACCCGTACCGCCCTCGACGAGCAGTCCGAGGTCCACCTGCGGCTGAGGCCCACCGACTACTACACCTTCCTCGCCGCCCAGCAGCTCGACCGGCGCCTCCCGGACGGCACCACCCCGCGCGGCCGCTACCTCGACCCGGACGCGCCGCTCACCGCGCCCGCGTTCCTCCAGTGCAGCTTCGCCGCCAACGTCGCCGTCGTCACCGCCGACCACCTCCTGGTCGTGAGCCGTCGCAGCGAGCGCGTCCGGATGGCGCCGGGACTCTGGAACTCCTCCGTCAACGAGGGCCTCTCGCGCCACATCGACTCCGCCGGGCGCAACGCCCCCGACCTGCACGCCGTCGCCCGCCGGGGCATGCGCGAGGAACTGTCGATCGAGCCGCACGAGTACACGCTCACGCTGCTCGCCTTCGTCCTCGACGTGGGCAAGCGCCACTGGAGCGCCCACTTCTACGCGCGCCTGAACGATCTGACGGGCGACCAGCTCCAGGCGCGCATGAGCAGGGGCGTCGCGGACCGGTGGGAGCACGAGACCATCGAGTACGTCCCCTTCCGCACGGCCGACGTCACCCGCTACCTCCTGTCCCCGGAACGCCGCCACCGCTGGGCCCCGCTGGCCCCGGCGCTCTTCCACCTCGCCCTGGTCCACGTGCACGGCCGGGCGTCGGTCGAGCGGGCGGAGGCGCAGGCGGTGCGGCGGGCGTAGGCGGTGCGGCGGGCCCGGCGGAGGCGCCCGAGCGCTGCGTCCGAATTGCGCCAGCGGCGGGGGGCGCCGCGCGTGACGCTGGGCGCATGAGCATCGACACCGACACCGACACCGACACCCGGATCGACAGCGCCACCGACACCGAAGCCGGCAGCCCCACCCGCACCGGCGCCGTGACCACGTACGCGGCGCGCCCCGTCCCGACCGCCGTCCTCGCCGAGCTGCGGGCGGCCGACGACGCCGGGAGCGTCCCCGTGCCGTACGCGGACGCCGAGGGCGGGGCCCCGCTGCGCTGCTGCCTGCGGCTGTCCGTGCCGGGCGAGCGGATCGCCCTCGTGTCGTACGCGCCGCTGCGGCGGTGGGCGGCGGAGACGGGGGCCGAGCCGGGGGCGTACGACGAGCAGGGGCCGGTCTTCGTGCACGCCGAGGAGTGCGGGGGCCCCGCGCCCTCGGGGACGTACCCCTTCGAGCGGGTCGGGGCCCTCCGCACCGTCCGCCGGTACGACGCCGGCGGCCGGATCGTCGGCGGACGGCTGCTGGAGCTCCCGGAGGTACCGCGCGAAGGGTTCGACGGGGCGTTCGCGGAGGCGTTCGCGGATCCGGCGGTGGCCTTGGTGCACGTCCGGGCCGTGGAGTACGGGTGCTTCCAGTTCGAGGTGCGGCGGCCCTGACGGGGTCAGTGGACGCAGAACTCGTTGCCCTCGGGGTCGGTCATGACGACCCAGGAGCCGGAGGGTTCGTCGACGCGGCGGAGGACGTCGGCGCCGAGGGCTTCGAGGCGCCGGACCTCCGCGTCGCGGGTGTCGGGGGCCGGGTGGAGGTCGAGGTGGAGGCGGTTCTTGGTGGTCTTGGGCTCGGGGACGCGCTGGATGAGGAGGCGCCGCCCGAGGCCGCCGCCCGTGACCGGGTCGTGCGGGTCGTCGGGGTGGCGGACGGCGGCGAGGTCGCGCCAGCCGAGGCGGGCGTGGTCGGTGTCCTCGTGGAGGGTGAGGGTCGCCTCGGAGGGGGCGGCCCCGAGGTCGAGGAGGCGCCGGATGTGGGCGTCGTGATCCTCTTCCAGGTAGCCGAGGGCGGCCGCCCAGAAGGCGGCCTGGGCGTGCGGGTCGGCGGCGTCGAGGACGAGCTTCCAGTGCATCGCTGTCATGTGACCCGTTATAACCCTCGCCCGGGCCGAGGGCGCTCCGGCAAGGCGCGGGGGCACCGGTCCCGTACGGGGGAACCGGCGTCCCGGCGGGACGGCGGGCGACCCGTCCCCGTCCCGGGGCGGAACGGGACGGCGTGCGCGCCCTTCAGGACGTAGGGTCGGGCTCCCGGAACCGCCGGTGCACACGCCCGCGAAGGAGCGCACGTACATGCAGATCGCCGTACTGGGAACGGGTGAGGTCGGTCGTCGCCTCGCCACCAAGCTGGTCTCGCTCGGCCACGAGGTCACGATGGGCTCCCGCACCGCGGACAACGCAGAGGCGGTGAAGTGGGCGGAGGAACACGGCGGCGGGCACGGCACGTTCGCCGACGCCGCCGCCCCCGCCGAGCTGGTGGTGAACGCGACCGGCGGCCTCGTCTCGCTCGCCGTCCTGGAGGCCGTGGGCGCCGACCAGCTGCGGGGCAAGGTCCTCGTCGACGTGTCCAACGCCCTCGACTTCTCCGAGGGCTTCCCGCCCAAGGTCGTCACGCCCGACGGCGGAAGCGTCGCCGAGCAGCTCCAGAAGGCGTTCCCGGAGACGCGCGTCGTCAAGACGCTCAACACCATGACCAACACGGTCATGGTCGAGCCCGGCCGGGTCCCCGGCGCCCACAACGTCTTCGTCAGCGGCGACGACGCGACCGCGAAGGCCGTCGTCGCCGACCTGCTCGGCTCCTTCGGCTGGCCGGCGGACCGGATCGTCGACCTCGGCGACCTGTCCAGCGCCCGCGCCACCGAACAGCTCGTGCAGCTCTGGCTGCGGCTCTACGGCATGCTCGGCACCGGCGACTTCAACTTCACGGTGTCCGTCGCCGGTTCCTGAACGAGCAGGTGGCCGAGGAGGCCGTCGGGCACCGGATACGGCTCCTCCCGGGGCAGCAGCCGGCCCGCGGCCTCCGGGTCGCCGGCCCGGACCAGGCCGTGGACCTCGTGGGCGAGCGCGGTCACGTCGGTGACCCCGACCGTCCACTCGTCCGCGTACGCGCGGGAGGCCTCGCCCGAGAGCCCGAGCTGGAGCGACCGGTACGGCAGCGGCCGGAGCCGCAGGTCGCGCTCCGGGTCCCACTGGACGCGCGCCGGAGCCTGCCTCAACCGCCGCTTCCAGGTGTCCCGGTCGGGGTGGAACCCGCGAGCGTAGTGCGACAGGCAGGCGTTCCGCAGGGCCCACTCGAAGCCCTCGCGGGTGATCTCCACGGCGAGGACCGTCTCCTGGCCCTCCTTCGCCCCCCAGCCGGAGCGGTACATCATCCACAGGAACGACGGCTTGATCCACGTCATCCGGTCCCGCTTCCACGCGGCCGGAAAGCGCCCGTCCCGGGCCGCCGGCAGCCCGATCTCGGGGCGGTAGGCCTGGTAGACGGTCACGGTGTCCGGGGTGTGGAGCGCCCGGATCCGGTACTTCGGTTCTTCCATGGGCCCCAGGGTGCGCGGCGGGCGCCGCACGGGGCCACCGGATTTCCGGGCCCCGGGGAGCGCGCTGAGACCGACGTCACGGCCGGAACGTCCCCGTACGCCCCTAATCTGGACGGATGAACGCATCGCCCGGCTGTCCGCTGATCGGCGTCGCCGCCGCGTACATGCCCCGGCTTTCGGAGGCCGCCTCCGACCCGGGGCTCGCGGCCGCCGTCGACCAGCACGCGGCGGCCGTGCGCGACGCCCTGGTCCCGGCCCAGCGGGGTCCGGGGAGCCGCCGGGCCGTCCGGCGCGAGGAGCTCGGCGACTACGTCCTCGGGTTCACCGACGGGCTCTCCGAGGCGGAGTGGACCGAGCCCGCCGGCCACGACTTCGCGACCCTGCGGCTGACCGCCGTCTGCTGGCTGATCCGGGAGCACGACCTCCTGGCCCCCTGAGCGGAGACCGGACGGCCGGGTCAGCCGCCCGTCCGGGCGGGCGGAACCGGAGCCGGGGCGTCGGCCGCGACCGCCTCGGCCGCCGCCGTGGCCTTCGCCGCCTCGACCTCGGCCCTGCTCCGCCGGGACGTCCGCAGCGCGTCCCAGGTGAGGAGCGTCAGGGCCAGCCAGACGAGCGAGAAGCCCGCCCAGCGCTCCGCCGGCATCGCCTCGTGGAAGTACACGACCCCGAGCAGGAACTGGAAGGTCGGCGCCAGGTACTGGAGCAGTCCCAGCGTCGACAGCGGGACGCGGATGGCCGCCGCCCCGAAGCAGATCAGCGGCACCGCCGTGACGATGCCGGTGGCGGCGAGCAGCGCCGTGTGGCCCGCGCCGTGGGCGCCGAAGGCCAGGCCGTCCTGCGACCCGAGCCACACCAGGTAGCCGAGGGCGGGCAGGAACTGGACGGCGGTCTCGGCGGCGAGCGACTCCAGGCCGCCGATGTTGACCTTCTTCTTCACCAGGCCGTAGACGGCGAAGGAGAAGGCGAGGGTGAGCGAGATCCACGGCGGCCGGCCGTACCCGATCGCGAGGACCAGCACGGCGGCGAGACCGACGCCGACCGCCGCCCACTGCGCGGGCCGCAGCCGCTCCTTCAGGACGAGGACGCCGAGGGCGATGGTGACGAGCGGGTTGATGAAGTAGCCGAGGGAGGCCTCGACGACGTGGCCCGTGTTGACGGACCAGATGTAGAGGCCCCAGTTCACCGTGATGACGGAGGCCGCCACGGTGATCATGCCGAGCTTGCGCGGACTGCTCGCGAGCTCCCTGACCCAGCCCCAGCGGCGGAGCGCGAGCAGCGCGAGCCCGACGAAGACCAGCGACCACACCATGCGGTGGGCGAGGATCTCGATCGCTCCGGCGGGCTTGAGGAGCGGCCAGAAGAGCGGGACCAGGCCCCACATCCCGTAGGCGCCGATCCCGTAGAGCAAGCCTGCTCGTCCTTCGTCATCCGTCTTCACCGGACCTCCTGCCCTGCCCCGCGCCGCGCTGTCCTGTCGAAGGTAGCGCCGCTCGGGGCAGGTTGTCATGCCCGTACCGCGATACGGTCATGACGGCGTCAGGCGGAGGCCAGCGCTTCCTTGATCGTCACGGCGATCGGGGTGGTCGGCCGGCCGATCAGGCGGGCCAGGTCGCCGGTCCGCACGGCCAGCGCGCCGTGCTCGACGGCCCGGTCGACGTCGACCAGGATCTCGGCGAAGGCCTGCGGGACGCCGGCGCCGGTGAGGATCGCGAGGTGCGCCTCGGCGGGGACGCTGCTGTACGTGATCTCCCGGCCGGACTGCGCGGCGACCTCGGCCGCGTACTCGGTCAGCGACCAGGCGGTGTCGCCGCTCAGCTCGTACGTCCTGCCCAGGTGCTCCTCGGCCGGGCCGGTCAGCACCGCGGCCGCGGCGGCGGCGTAGTCGGCGCGGGCCGCCGAGGCGATCCGGCCCTCGCCGGCGCTGGCGACGACGGCGCCGTGGGCCAGCACCGGCGCGAGGTTCGCCGTGTAGTTCTCCGTGTACCAGCCGTTGCGGAGGAAGGTGTACGGCAGGCCCGAGGCGAGGATCAGCCGCTCGGTCTCCTTGTGCTCGGCCGCCAGGTCGAAGTCCGCGTCGTCGCCGCCGAGGACGCCGGTGTACGCGAGCTGGGCCACCCCCGCCGCCTTGGCCGCGTCGATCACGGCGGCGTGCTGCGTCACCCGCTGCCCGACCTCGCTGCCCGAGATCAGCAGCACCCGGTCACCGGCCCCGAAGGCCCCCGCCAGCGTCTCCGGGCGGCTGTAGTCGGCGATCCGCAGCTCGACGCCCCGGTCCGCGAGGTCGGCCGCCTTCTCCTTGTCGCGCACGACGGCGGCGACGGACTCGGCGGGGACGGTGGCGAGGAGGGCGTCGATGACGAGGCGGCCGAGCTGGCCGGTGGCTCCGGTGACGACGATGCTCATGGCGTGGCTTCCTTTTCCCGTGGGGTGCGGTGGGCGATGCACTCACCGTACGTCGGGCGCTAACCATTCGTAAGTACCCACCTTGAAGTAAGGTACTGGTGTAGAGGTAAGGTACTGGCATGGGAGTAAGCAAAGAACCGCAAGGTCTGCTCGCCGACGTCGACGGCGCCATGTGCCCCGCCCGCCTCGTCCTGGAGCACGTCACCAGCCGCTGGGGCGTCCTCGTCCTCATCGCGCTCCACGACCGCTCCTACCGCTTCAGCGAGCTCCGCCGCCACGTCGGCCGCGTCAGCGAGAAGATGCTCACCCAGACCCTCCAGACCCTCGAACGCGACGGCTTCGTCCACCGCCACGCCCACCCCGTCATCCCGCCCCGCGTCGACTACTCCCTCACCCCCCTCGGCGAGGAGGCCGCCCGCCAGGTCCGGGAGCTCGCCCGCTGGACCGACCGCCGCGTCCCCGAGGTCGAGCAGGCCCGCGCCCGCTACGACGCCGCGCGTCGCGAGCGTGCCACGGAACCGTCCCAATGATGTTGTAACCAAGGCGAGTTGTCGGTGCCTGGCCGTACGATCTCCTCACTGTTCGTGGCGAAACCGTGAGGACCGTGGGGGAACCGTGGCGTACGCGGACCGAAGACTTCTGCACGCCTGCTGCGCCGTACTGGCGGGCGGCCTGATCGCTACCGGCTGTACCAGCGGAGGCGGCGAGGGGGAGAGACCCGACGGCAAGGGGAGTGCGAGCGCGAGCACCGCACCGGGAACGGCCAAGGCGCCGACCATCGCCCCCGTTCCCACCCCGACCGCCCTCGACTTCACCCCGGACCCCGAGCGCGCGCCGAAGACCGAGGCCGAGGCCCGCCGCCTCGCCCTCGCCGTCGTCGCCGGGCCCGACGCCTGGGCCCCGGGCTACGTCAAGCGCACCCCGTACCTCAGCGACCCGGACTACTGGCCCGTCCTCGGCGCCAACTGCTCCTGGGAGACCGGCGACCGCCCCGCGGACGTCCTCGCCAGCGTCACCGCCTACAGCGAGCTCCCCGCCACCGGCGGCAAGGGCGTCCTGCGGGTCGCCGCCACCGTCACCGTGCACCGCACCGAGTCCGACGCCGACTGGGAGATGGCCTCGACCCTCGAAGAGGCGCTGAACTGCCCCGACCAGAAACTCCGCGACGGCGAGAGCGTCACCGGACTCATGTCGCTCGGCAACCCCTTCGGCGTCGGCGGCAACGCCACCGCCCACGACTCGATCCGCGAGGGCGGCTCCTACCTCAACGACGCAGTGAAGGGGAAGCAGCCCTACACCTGGTACCAGTCCCGGCTCGGCCAGGTCACCGTCGCCGCCGTCGTCAAGGGCGCCCCCGGCTACCAGGAGATGAGCGACGCCACGAACACCGGCACCGCCCAGGCACAGGTGCAGGCCCTCGTCACCATGCTCGAACGCGCCGCGGATGCGCTGGAGGTCAAGCAGTGAGCCCCACCACCCCGCAGCCCGAGCCCGGTGCCCTCCAGCCGCTGCTGCCCTCCGACCCGTCGGCCATCGCCGGGTACCGGCTCCTCGGCCGCCTCGGCGCCGGCGGCATGGGCGTCGTCTACCTCGGCCGCACCGCCACGGGCGAACTCGCCGCCGTCAAGGTCACCCACGCCGACCAGGCCGACCAGCCCGACTTCCGGGCCCGCTTCCGCCGCGAGGTCGAAGCCGCCCGCCGGGTCTCCAGCCCCTGGGCCGTCCCCGTCACCGGCGCCGACCCGGACGCCCCCGAACCGTGGATGGCCACCGCCTTCGTCGCCGGCCCCTCCCTCGGCGAAGCCGTCACCGCGCACGGACCGCTGCCCGAGCGGAGCGTCCGCCTCCTCGGCTGGTCCGTCGCCCGCGCCCTCGCCGCCGTCCACGCGGCCGGACTCGTCCACCGCGACGTCAAGCCCGGCAACGTCCTCCTCGCCGTCGACGGCCCCCGCCTCATCGACTTCGGCATCGCCCGCGCCACCGGCGAGACCGCGCTCACCGCCACCGACATGGTCGTCGGCACCCCCGGCTTCCTCGCCCCCGAGCAGGCCGAGGCCCGCACCGACGCCATCGGCCCGCCCGCCGACGTCTTCGCCCTCGGCTGCCTCCTCGCGTACGCGGCGACCGGACGGCCCCCGTTCGGCACCGGCGCCGTCGACGCCCTGATGTACCGGACCGTCCACGACGAACCCGACCTCACCGGCGTACCCGAAGGCCTGCTCGACCTCGTCCGCGCCTGCCTTGCCAAGGACCCCGCCGGACGCCCCACGGCGGCCGAGATCGGCGTCCGGCTCGTCGAGGACAGCCCCGGCGACGGCACCGAATGGCTTCCCGCACCCGTCGTCCGGACCATCGCCGAACGCTCCGCCCGGATGCTCGCCCTCCCCGAGATCGACGTCACCGAGACCGGCGGCACCACCGGCCCCGCCGCCCCGGAGAAGAGCAGACGCGGCTTCCTGCTGCTCGCCTCGGGAGCCGCCGTACTGGCCGTCGGCGGCGGCGCGGCGGCCGTCTGGGCGGGGCTCGGGGACGACGACAAGGCGGACGGCAAGGCCGGCAGGAAGCCCGCCCCGCCCCGCACCAGCTGGACCATCGGCGTCCTCTCCGACCTGTCCGGGCCGACCAAGGAGATCGGCCGCGCCCAGGAGAACGGCGCACGCCTGGCCGTCGAGCAGTTCAACGCCCGCAAGGACAAGCCCTTCACGCTCGGCCTCAAGGTGGTCGACGACCGGGGCGACGCGACCCGGGCTCTGGCGGCCGCCAGAACCCTCACCGCCGACCCCGGGGTCCTGGCCGTCCTCGGCCCCACCAGCGACGCCGTCGCCGAGGCCGTCATGCCCGCCTTCGAAGAGGCCGGCATCCCGCTGATCACGGTCTCGGCCGGATACAACCTGCTCACCCTCCGCGCGGGCACCGCGCGGAACGAGACGTTCCTGCGCGCCATCCCCAACCACATCAGCGCGGGCACCCACCTCTCCTTCGCCGCCACCCTGCTGCCCGCGATCCGCCGCCCCGGAGTCCTGGAGGACCGGACCGAGGACCAGTACAGCTGGCAGGTCACCGGCGGCGTCCGCTTCGGCTTCGGACAGGCCGGCATCGCCCCGCACTTCCGGGTCGTCCCCGCCCACGCCGACGAGGGCGCGTACCGCCGGGTGCTCGGCGAGATGATCGACGCCGGCATCGACGCGTACGTCCACTGCGGCGTCACGGAGACCGCCGTCCGTGCCGCCCGGGCGCTGACCGAACTCGGCTTCACCGGACCGAGGTTCACCGGCCAGGCCGTCTTCGGCCAGGACTTCCCGAAGCAGGCCGGGGCCGCCGCCGAGGGCTGGTTCGTGTGCGCGCCCGTCGCCGACCCCACCGCGCAGAAGACGGCCGCCGCCTTCGTCGCCGCCCACCGCAAGCGGTTCGGGACGGCCCCCGCGTACTACGCGGGCGAGTCGTACGACGTCGCCACCATGACCATCGAGCAGCTGACGGCACAGGCGAAGGCCGGCGGCAAACCCGCCCGCAAGGGCCTGTGGGCCGCGCTGCGCAAGCAGGACTACAAGGGCGCGATGGGCGGATACAACTTCAACGAATTCGGCGACCTGGCGCTCGGCGGCACCTTCGTCTTCGCCGTGCAGAACGGCGCGTACAAGGCGATCGGCTCCGCACCCCTGCTGCCGAACAAGCCCGCCAAGAACGACAAGAAGGCCTGACCCGTGCAGCCGCTCCGCAAGGCCGACC
Organism: Streptomyces sp. LMG1-1-1.1; assembly: GCF_040815545.1. Classification (NCBI taxonomy): domain Bacteria; kingdom Bacillati; phylum Actinomycetota; class Actinomycetes; order Kitasatosporales; family Streptomycetaceae; genus Streptomyces; species Streptomyces sp. LMG1-1-1.1. The sequence continues at coordinate 179,178 of NZ_JBFPNH010000065.1, forward strand.
CGTCGACCCTCGCCGGCTACCGGCTGCTCGCGCGGCTCGGCACCGGCGGCATGGGCGTGGTCTACCTCGCCCGTTCCGCCGGCGGAACGCTCGCCGCCCTCAAACTCATCCGCGCCGAGCACGCCGCCGACCCCGGCTTCCGGGAACGGTTCCGCCGCGAGGCCCGCGCCGCCGAACGCATCACCGGCCGCTGGGTCGTCCGCGTCCTCGGCGCCGATCCGGAGGCCCGCGAACCCTGGCTGGCCACCGAATACGTCCCCGGCCCCTCGCTCGCCGAGGCCGTCGCCCTGCACGGCGCCCTCCCCGAAGCGACCGTCCGGGCCCTGGGCGCCCGGCTCGCCTCCGCCCTCGTCGACATGCACGAGGCGGGGCTCGTCCACCGCGACGTCAAACCCGGCAACGTCCTCCTCGCCCTCGACGGCCCCCGCCTCATCGACTTCGGCATCGCCCGCTCCGCCGGGCAGACCGCCCTGACCGCCACCGACGCCATGATCGGCACCCCCGGCTTCCTCGCCCCGGAACAGGCCCGCGTCGCCGGCGCCGGCGAGGTCGGACCGGCCAGCGACGTCTTCTCGCTGGGCTGCGTCCTCGCCTACGCCCTCACCGGCGAACGGCCCTTCGGCGCGGGCGCGGTGGCGGCCGTCGTCTACCGCACCGTCCACGAGGAACCCGACCTCGGTGCCGTACCCGACACCCTCCTCCCGCTGGTCGGCGCCTGCCTCGCCAAGGACCCGGCGGACCGGCCCACGGCCGCCGAGGTGCGGGCAGCCCTCGGCGAGGCCGACGGCCCCGCCGGCGACTGGCTCCCACCCGGCCTGCCCGCCCTGATCGCCCAGCGCTCCACCCGCGTCCTCGACCTGCCCGTCGCCGACCCGACCCTCCTCACCCAGGAGGAGCCGCCGCCGGGCATCTCGCGCCGCCGCGTCCTCCTGGCCGGCTCCGCCGCCGCCGTCGCGGGCGCCGGCGGCCTCACCGCCTGGCTGCTGACCCGGACCCCGGGCGGTACGGGCACGGGAACGGGCGGTACCGGCGGCCCCCTCGCCTCCTACACGATCGGCGTCCTCACCGACCTGAGCGGCCCCACCAAGGCGGACGGACGGGGGCAGGAGCGCGGCATCCGGCTGGCCGTGGAGGAGTTCAACGCCCGCGCCGACCGGCCCTTCGACGTGCGGCTCCGGGTCGAGGACGACGGGGGGAAGCCGGAGGGGGCGAAGGCCGGGGCGGCCAAGCTACTCAAGGACCCCCGCCTGGTGGGTGTCCTCGGGCCGGCCTCGGAGCCGACCGCAGTGGCTGCCGCCGATGAACTCGCCTCGGCCGCGATGTCGTTGGCCAGTGTCATCGCCGACGTCTCGACCACTCGGATCAAGGGCCAGGGGACCAAGGCCACCTACTTCCAGCCGCGGACCCGCCATCAGATGATGACGGTCCCCTTCGTCCGCTACCTCGCCGAGCACGACGCCCTTCGGACCGCCGTCGTGGAGGACCGGGCCGCCGGACAGTACAGCTGGCTGCTCGTCAGGAACCTGAAGGAGTACCCGCCGTCGACGGCGAAGGGGGCGAGGGTGACCTCGCACCCCGTGGAGGCGGACAGCGAGGACTTCGGCCCCGCAGTACGGGCGGCCCTCGCGACCGACCCCCAGGGTGTCCTGTTCGCGGGGTCCTCGGCGCGCCGGGCCGCCCTGTGCGCCCGAGCCCTGCGCGACCAGGGGTACCGGGGACCTTGCGGGAGCGTCGAGTACGCGCTCCAGCCGGAGTTCCTCACGGTTGCCGGCCCGGCCGCCGAGGGCTGGTTCTTCGGCACGGGGTACGTCGACCCCGACGGGCTTCCCGCGGCGGGGAAGTTCGCGGCGGCCTACCGGAAGCGCTGGGGTCTCTCCGGCACGACGCCCGTGGACCGGTTCGCGACGGAGGCGTACGACCTCGCCAACTGGGCGCTCCAGGCACTGCGCCTGGCGACCGCGAACAATTCCGAGGCGGTCGCGGCGGGCGTCCGCAACGGTTTCGTGCAGACACCGTATGAGGGGCTCACCAAGAAGTTCACGAACCTCGCGGACAGCAGCAAGCCCATCGCCGTCGCCGGCCTCTTCCTCTGGCAGGTGAAGGGCGGAGCACCCCGCTTTCTCGGCAAGTTCGACGAGGCGGCGGCGAAGGCCACGTGAAAGGGGCCCGGTCCGTGCCCACGGACCGGGCCCCCAATGCCGTACACGCGTGCTAGCCGACGACCGTCCAGGTGTCGTTGCCCGCGAGGAGCTGGCCCAGGTCGCCCTTGCCGTGGCGTTCCACGGCGGTCTCCAGCTGCTCGGCCATCAGCGTGTCGTAGACCGGCCGTTCGACGGACCGGAAGACGCCGATGGGGGTCTGGTGGAGGGTGTCGGGGTCGGCGAGGCGGGAGAGGGCGAACGCCGTCGTGGGGGTGGTGGAGTGGGCGTCGTGGACGAGGATCCGCGACGCGTTCTCCGGGGTGACGGTGACGACCTGGAGGTCGCCGGTCGCCTGATCGCGGACGACGCCCTTGCCGTGGTCGACGCCGAAGCGGATGGGCTGCCCGTGCTCCAGGCGGATGACCGCCTCCTGGGCCTGGTCCTTGTCCTTGAGGACCTCGAAGGCGCCGTCGTTGAAGATGTTGCAGTTCTGGTAGATCTCGACGAGCGCGGTGCCGTTGTGGTCGGCGGCCTGGCGGAGGACCTCGGTGAGGTGCTTGCGGTCGGAGTCGACCGTGCGGGCCACGAACGAGGCCTCGGCGCCGAGGGCCAGGGACACCGGGTTGAAGGGGGCGTCGAGGGAGCCCATCGGGGTCGACTTGGTGATCTTGCCGACCTCGGACGTGGGGGAGTACTGGCCCTTGGTGAGGCCGTAGATCCGGTTGTTGAAGAGCAGGATCTTGAGGTTCACGTTGCGGCGGAGCGCGTGGATGAGGTGGTTGCCGCCGATGGACAGCGCGTCGCCGTCGCCGGTGACGACCCACACCGACAGGTCGCGGCGGGAGGTGGCGAGGCCGGTGGCGATGGCCGGGGCGCGGCCGTGGATGGAGTGCATCCCGTAGGTGTTCATGTAATACGGGAAGCGGGAGGAGCAGCCGATCCCGGAGACGAAGACGATGTTCTCCTTCGCCAGGCCGAGTTCGGGCATGAAGCCCTGGACGGCGGCGAGCACCGCGTAGTCACCGCAGCCGGGACACCAGCGGACCTCCTGGTCGGACTTGAAGTCCTTCATGGTCTGCTGCGCCTCGGCCTTGGGGACCAGGCTGAGCAGGGTCTCCGTGGGCTCAGGCATCGATGGCCTCCTTGAGGGCGGCGGCGAGCTGCTCGGCCTTGAACGGCATGCCGTTGACCTGGGTGTGGCTGCGGGCGTCGACGAGGTACTTCGCCCGGACGAGGGTGGCGAGCTGGCCGAGGTTCATCTCGGGGACGACGACCTTCTCGTACCGCTTCAGGACCTCGCCCAGGTTCTTCGGGAAGGGGTTGAGGTGGCGCAGGTGGGCCTGGGCGATGGGCTTGCCGGCGACCCGGAGGCGGCGGACGGCCGCCGTGATCGGGCCGTAGGTGGAGCCCCAGCCGAGGACCAGGGTGTTCGCGCCGTCCGGGTCGTCGACCTCGATGTCGGGGACGTCGATGCCGTCGATCTTGGCCTGGCGGGTGCGGACCATGAACTCGTGGTTGGCGGGGTCGTACGAGATGTTGCCGGTGCCGTCCTGCTTCTCGATGCCGCCGATGCGGTGTTCGAGACCGGGCGTGCCGGGCACGGCCCAGGGGCGGGCGAGGGTCTCGGGGTCCCGCTTGTACGGCCAGAAGACCTCGGTGCCGTCGTCGAGCGTGTGGTTCGGGCCGGTGGCGAACAGGGTCCGCAGGTCGGGGAGCTCCTCGACGTCCGGGACGCGCCAGGGCTCGGAGCCGTTGGCGAGGTAGCCGTCGGAGAGGAGGAAGACCGGGGTGCGGTAGGTCAGCGCGATCCGGGCGGCCTCCAGGGCCGCGTCGAAGCAGTCCGCGGGGGTCCTGGGGGCCACGACCGGGACCGGGGCCTCGCCGTTGCGGCCGTACATGGCCTGGAGGAGGTCGGCCTGCTCGGTCTTGGTCGGCAGGCCGGTGGACGGGCCGCCGCGCTGGATGTCGACGATCAGCAGCGGCAGCTCCAGGGAGACGGCCAGGCCGATGGTCTCGGACTTGAGCGCCACACCGGGGCCGGACGTCGTCGTCACCGCGAGGGAGCCGCCGAAGGCCGCGCCGAGCGCGGCGCCGATGCCGGCGATCTCGTCCTCGGCCTGGAAGGTGCGCACGCCGAAGTTCTTGTGCTTGGACAGCTCGTGCAGGATGTCCGAGGCCGGGGTGATCGGGTACGAGCCGAGGTAGAGCGGCAGGTCAGCCTGGCGGCCGGCGGCGATCAGCCCGTAGGAGAGGGCCAGGTTCCCCGAGATGTTGCGGTACGTGCCGGTGGGGAAGGCCCGGGTCGCGGGGGCGACCTCGTAGGAGACGGCGAAGTCCTCGGTGGTCTCGCCGAAGTTCCAGCCGGCCCGGAAGGCGGCCACGTTCGCCTCGGCGATCTGCGGCTTCTTCGCGAACTTCTGCCGCAGGAAGGTCTCGGTGCCCTCGGTCGGCCGGTGGTACATCCACGAGAGCAGCCCGAGCGCGAACATGTTCTTGCTCCGCTCGGCCTCCTTCCTGGAGAGACCGAACTCCTTGAGCGCCTCGACCGTCAGGGTCGTCAGCGGCACCGGATGGACGTGGTACGCGTCCAGGGAGCCGTCTTCCAGGGGCGAGGTCGAGTAGCCGACCTTGGCCATGGCGCGCTTGGCGAACTCGTCCGTGTTGACGATGATCTCGCCGCCGCGCGGTACGTCCCCGATGTTGGCCTTCAGAGCGGCGGGGTTCATCGCGACCAGCACGTTCGGGGCGTCGCCCGGCGTCAGGATGTCGTGGTCGGCGAAGTGCAGCTGGAAGGACGAGACGCCCGGCAGGGTCCCGGCGGGTGCCCGGATCTCGGCCGGGAAGTTCGGCAGCGTGGAGAGGTCGTTCCCGAAGGACGCCGTCTCCGAGGTGAACCGGTCACCCGTGAGCTGCATGCCGTCACCGGAGTCGCCCGCGAAGCGGATGATCACCCGGTCGAGCCGGCGCACTTCCTTCTCGGTGCCGTGGTGCGACGTCGCCGGGGCGCTGCGCTGCTCCCCGAGCAGGGCCTCACCGGCCTCGCTACTGACCTGGCTGGTCACTGAACTGGACCTCCCTCGCGGCAAGGGGACTCTCCGCCGGAGGCGGGAGAAGGCTCGGGACACGGCCGGTGGATCACCGCCCGTCCCGAGGCCCACCCTACGACGGCAGGGCGGTCCCTCCCGGGACTTCTCGTATGACGGACCTCTTTTTGAGACGCCCTCTTGCCCTGAATCGTCACGTTCTGTCGCCACCCGGAGTGTTCCGTAAAGTCACATTCCGTCTCATCCCTTGGGTCTAGGACCAGGCTATCTGACAGGGTGTCAGATGATCAGGACTTCAGATACGTCAACACCGCGAGTACCCGGCGATGATCACCGTCACTCGGGGAAAGGCCCAGCTTCAGGAAAATGTTGCTGATGTGCTTCTCCACCGCGCCGTCGCTCACGACCAGCGCCTTCGCGATCGCCGAGTTCGTCCGGCCCTCCGCCATCAGGCCCAGGACCTCCCGCTCCCGCGGCGTCAGGTTCGCCAGCACGTCCTGCTGACGGCTCCGCCCCAGCAGCTGCTGCACGACCTCCGGGTCCAGGGCCGTACCGCCCCCCGCCACCCGCACCACCGCGTCCACGAACTCACGGACCTCCGCGACCCGGTCCTTCAGCAGATACCCCACACCCCGGCTGGAACCGGCCAGGAGTTCGGTGGCGTACTGCTCCTCCACGTACTGCGACAACACGAGCACACCCAGTCCCGGGTGCTCCTTCCGCAGCCGCACCGCCGCCCGCACGCCCTCGTCCGTGTGCGTCGGCGGCATCCGCACGTCCGCCACCACCACGTCCGGCAGCGCGCCCTCGCCCGCGAGGCCGGCCACCGTCTCCACCAGCGCCTCGCCGTCCCCCACCCCCGCGACGACCTCGTGCCCCAGATCCGTCAGCAGCCGCGTCAGACCCTCCCGCAGCAGCACCGAATCCTCCGCGATGACCACCCGCACCCGCTCCACCACGCCCCCCACCTCCCACACCCGACAAGACCCCCAGCATCTCACCGCCGCCGGGGCCATACCCACCCTCCCGCCGGCCCCCACTACGAACACTCGCCCCCCCCGGCACGGACCCCACCCCCATTACGGCCACGCAATCCGCCGGGCCGAGCCCACCCCGTTGCGGCACGCATTCCTCCGCGCGGGGCCCACCCCCACAGCCCCCCCGGCGCCCACCCGCGTGGTGGCCACTCGCTCCGCCGAGGCGAGCCCACCCTCGTTGCGGGCCATCGTTCAGCCGGGGCGATACCCACCCTCCCGGCGGCCCCCGCTGCGAACACTCGCCCCCGGGACGGACCCCTCCCCCCCATTGCGGCCACGCAATCCGCCGGGACGGTGCCCACCCCGTTGCGGCACGCATTCCTCCGTGCGGGGCCCACGTTGTGGGCAATCGTTCCGCTGGGGCGGAACGGGTGGGCACAACGGACGGCGCCCCCTGCCGGGCCTAGGCTCCCCGCACCTACGGCACCCACCAGGCCCAGGCCTCTGATCAGCGCCCCCACCAAAAGGCCCGGGTTACAGACAGGGGGCGGCTGATCGCCGTGGTCGGGTTGTGCCCACCCGTTCCGCCCTTGCGGAACAGTTGCCCACAACCGGGCGGGGCCGGTGGAGCCACGGGCTCACGCAGGCTCACGCCGGCTCGGGCACAGGGCCATGTCGACCAGGCCGCAGGCCCGTGCAGGTCCGGCTAACGGGCTCCAGGAAGGCACGGCCCCCACGGGCTCCAGGCCCCAGCCAAGGGCCACCCGGTTCCGGGACCAAGGGGACGCGTAGGTCACGCCGGGACCCGTGCTGCTCGCCGCCCGCCGAGGGCTACGCGCGCCAGGGCAGTTCGGCCGTGACGGACGTGGGACCGCCGGTGGGGGAGGAGAGGGCGAGGACGCCGTCGACGGCGTCGACGCGGGCGGAGAGGGCGGCGAGGCCGCGCCCGGCGGAGACGGCGGCCCCGCCGACGCCGTCGTCGCGGACCTGGATCATGAGGCGGTCGCCGCTGCGCCAGACGTCGACCCAGGCGCGCCGGGCGCGGGCGTGCCGGGAGACGTTCTGGAGGAGCTCGGAGACGGTGAAGTACGCGATGCCCTCGATGGCGGGGGCGGGGCGGGCGGGGAGGTCGACGGAGACGGAGACGGGGACGGCGCAGCGGGAGGCGACGGAGGAGAGGGCCGCGTCGAGGCCGCGGTCGGTGAGGACGGCGGGGTGGATGCCGCGGGCGAGGTCGCGCAGTTCCTGGAGGGCGAGCTTGACCTCGCCGTGCGCCTCGTCGACGAGGACGGCCGCCGCCTGGGGGTCCTGGGCGAGCTTCTCCTTGGCGAGCCCGAGGTCCATGGCGAGCGCGGCGAGCCGGGCCTGGGCGCCGTCGTGGAGGTCGCGTTCGATGCGCCGCAGGTCGGCCGCGGCGGTGTCGACGACGATGCCGCGGTCGGATTCCAGTTCGGTGACGCGGGAGGCGAGCCGGGAGGGGCCGAGGAGGCCGGTGACGAGGAGCCGGTCGACGGAGACGAGTCCGCGCAGCACCCACGGTCCGACGAGGACGAAGACGAGGCCGATCAGGCTGGTGACGGCGATCTCGAAGGGCGCGTCGAGGTAGAAGGAGTGGGTGGCGTCGCCGTACAGCTGGATGCCGTCCTGTCCGACCCAGGTGGGGAAGACCCACTGCCACAGCGGGTACGTGAAGAGGCTCCAGCCCCAGGTCCAGAGGGCCACCGTGACGGAGAACGAGAACACCGCCCACGGCATGTGCACGACCGCGTACAGCAGGTGCCGCCACGACGCGCCGCTCTTCAGCATGGCCCCCATCCACGAGAACGCCCCGCCGGTCCGGCCGCGCACCGGCTCCGGCGCGTCCACGTCGTGTCCGAGCAGGCCGCGTGCCCGGGCCCGCTCCACGGCGCCGAAGCCCCGGCACATCGCCAGCGCCCCGGCGAGGATCGGCACTCCGAGGAACGTGATGAGCAGCCCCGCACCCGCCGACACGAACGCGACGGACAGCGAGAACCAGCAGACGCTGAGCGGCAGCCCGATCAGCACGTAGCCGAAGGCGCGCCAGGTGCGGGCCTCGAACGGCGCGCGGATCGCGGCGGGGAGACGAGGGGAGGCCATCGGTGGTCCTTCTCTACTCGGGATGCTCGGACAGGTCCGTCGGTACGTGTTCCAGCCTTCCGTTCCGCCGCTCCCCGGACCATGAGGCGGGTGGGCGTCTCCGGGCGGGGGTTTTCCCTACCCGAAGGGGCCGGGAAGCCGGAGGGCGTCGACGCCCACCGGCTCACCGCTCACCACCCCGTACGCACGACCCGGCTCACCGCCCCGTACGCACAGCCCCCTCACCGCCCCGTACGCACAGCCCCCTCACCGGCCCCGTACGCACGACCCCGCTCACCGCCCCGGTCGGGACCGCCACGGCAGTTCCGCGGTGACGGTCGTCGGGCCGCCGACGGGGGAGTCGAGGACGAGGAGGCCGTCGACCGCGCCGAGCCGTTCGGCGAGCCCGGCGAGGCCCGTGCCGCCGTCGAGGCGGGCGCCGCCGGCCCCGTCGTCGCGGACCTGGAGGAGGAGGCGGTCGTCGGCGCGCCAGACGTCGACGGAGGCGGACCGGGCGCGGGCGTGCTTGGAGACGTTCTGGAGGAGTTCGGAGACGGTGAAGTAGGCGATGCCCTCGATGGCCTCGGCGGGCCGCTCCGCCAGGTCGACGCCGACCTTCACGGGCACCGTGCAGCGGGAGGCGACGGAGGAGAGGGCCGCGTCGAGGCCGCGGTCCGTGAGGACGGCGGGGTGGATGCCGCGGGCGAGGTCGCGCAGTTCCTGGAGGGCGAGCTTGACCTCGCCGTGCGCCTCGTCGACCATCGCCGCGGCCGTCTCCGGGTCGTCGAGCAGCTTCTCCTTCGCCAGGCCGAGGCCCATGGCGAGGGCGACGAGCCGGGCCTGGGCCCCGTCGTGGAGGTCGCGTTCGATGCGCCGCAGGTCGGCCGCGGCGGTGTCGACGACCACGCCGCGGTCCGATTCGAGTTCGGCGATCCGCCGCTCCAGCTCGTCGGAGGGGGAGAGCAGCCCCCGGACCATGGCGCGGTCGGCGTGGGAGAGGCCGCGGGCGAGGAACGGCAGGACGGGCCAGAGGACGAAGAGCGAGACCAGGCCGACGGTGAACGTCACGATCCCCCAGGGCAGCCGGATCAGCCCGTAGAGCTGGGTCCGCCAGGCCACCGGGTCCTTCAGGGAGGTCCACAGCCAGCCGAAGAAGCCGCGGCGCCGGGGCAGCGGGGACGGCTCGGGGACGCGGACCCCGAGCAGGCCGCGGGCGCGGGCTCGTTCCGAGCGGCCGATCCAGCGCGCGCCGCCGAGCCCGAGGGCGAGCAGCGGGAGTCCGATGACGGTGACCGAGAGGCCCACGCCGAGGAGGACGCTCACCACCGCGTAGACGAATCCGGCCACCGCCGTGAAGAGGTTGGAGAGGAGGAAGGCGATCTCCTTCCACGTCTCCTTCCCGTAGGCGAAGCGGAGCGGCGGGCGGGGGGCATCGGCGGAGTCGGTGGACTCGGAGGGATCAAGATCGGCGCTCATGGTCCCCAGAGTGCCGGTCGGGGACGGCGGGATGCCATGGGGGAGGTGGGTGAGGAGGAGGGGGGTTATCCCCACCCGCGACTGCTTACGGTCCCTTTAGCAGGGCCTAGACTCGCGTTCGTACAGAAGTGACTCATGAGACACCGAGACCGAGGGGCGGACGTGCGGGAACCGACCGTTGTCGCGGCCGACGCGGCGGACTACTTCCAGACGTACTCCGTCGTCGGCCTGCTCGCCGTCGTCGGCGTGCTCTTCGTGGCCGTGGCGTTCACGGCGAACCGGCTGCTCAGGCCGGTCGTGCCGACGCCCGAGAAGCTCCTCACGTACGAGTGCGGTGTCGACCCCGTGGGGGAGGGCTGGGCGCACACCCAGGTCCGCTACTACGTGTACGCCTTCCTATACGTCGTCTTCGCCGTCGACTCGATCTTCCTCTTCCCCTGGGCGACGGTCTTCGCCGCGCCCGGCTACGGCGCCGCGACCCTGGTCGAGATGTTCGTCTTCCTCGGCTTCCTGGCCGTGGGGCTGCTCTACGCGTACAAGAAGGGCGTCCTGGCATGGACGTAACACCGCTGCCCTCACCCGTGCCCGCTCCGAAGCTGGGGCCGCTCGCCCGGCTGGCCCCCGAGCCCATGAAGGTGGTCCTGAACTGGGGCCGCCGCTACAGCCTGTGGGTCTTCAACTTCGGCCTCGCCTGCTGCGCGATCGAGTTCATCGCCGCGTCGATGGCCCGGCACGACTTCATCCGGCTCGGCGTGATCCCCTTCGCGCCCGGCCCGCGCCAGGCCGACCTGATGATCGTGTCCGGCACGGTCACGGACAAGATGGCCCCGGCCGTGAAGCGGCTCTACGAGCAGATGCCCGAGCCGAAGTACGTCATCTCCTTCGGCGCCTGCTCCAACTGCGGCGGCCCCTACTGGGACTCGTACTCCGTCACCAAGGGCGTCGACCAGATCATCCCCGTCGACGTGTACGTGCCCGGCTGCCCGCCCCGCCCCGAAGCGCTGCTCCAGGGCATCCTCAAGCTCCAGGAGAAGATCGCCCGGGAGAACCTGGCCGAGCGGTACGCCACCGCCGCCTCCGTCTCCCAGCTGACGAGCCCCCTGGTCCCGCCGCCGGGAGGCACCGCATGAGCGCGTACGACTCCCTCCCCGACGCCGTGACGGACGTCTTCGGCGAGGAGGCGACGGCGGAGCAGGCGTACGACCTGCTGACCGTCGACGTGCCGCCGGCGTCCTGGATCACCGCCCTCACCACCGCCCGCGACACGCTGGGCTGCACCTACTTCGACTGGCTGAGCGCGGTCGACGAGCCGGGCACCGGCTTCCGCGTCTGCGCGCACGTGGTGTCCCTCGCCGGCGGCCGCCCCCGCCGCCTCCTCCTCCGTACGACCGTTCCGCACTCCGCGCCCGTCCTCCCGACGGCGATCGAGGTGTACGCGGGCGCCGGCTGGCACGAGCGCGAGACCCACGAGATGTTCGGCGTCGACTTCGCCGGTCACCCCCACCTCGTCCCCCTCCTGCTCCCCGAGAGCTTCGAGGGCCACCCCCTCCGCAAGGACTTCGTCCTCGCCGCCCGCGTCGCCAAGGCCTGGCCCGGCGCCAAGGAGCCGGGCGAGTCCCACGACGGCGGCGGCCCCAAGCGCCGCCAGATGCTGCCGCCCGGCGTCCCCGACCCCAACGAGTGGGGCCCCCTCAAGGGCCAGCTCCCCCCTGCCCCCGCCCGCCCCGCCCGCGCCACCGCCGGCGACCGACCCGTCCGCCGCGCCCGCTCCGTCACGGAGGGCTCCGCCGGCCAGGCATCCGCCGCCGACACCCCCGGGACCGAGGCCCCGGCGGCCCGCCCGCCCCGCCGCTCCCGCTCGGTGACGGAGGGCTCCGCCAGCCAGGCCCCCGCCCCGGCCCCCGAAGCCCCGGCCGCCCCGGCCCCGGAGCCGACCCCCGCCCCGGCCCCGGAGCCGACCCCGGAGCCGACCCCCGAGCCGGGCGCGGTCTCCGAGCCCCCGGCGGCCCGCCCGCCCCGCCGCTCCCGCTCGGCGGCCGACGGCTCGGCGAGCCAGGCCCCCCGCACGGAGGACGCCGCCCCGGCCGCCCCGCGCACCCGCAGCTCGGACGCCCCGTGGCACCACGCCCGCCCGGCCTTCGACGACGAACCGGCCACCCCGCCCACCGCCGACGGCGGCACGGAAGCCGGGCCCCCGGCCCCGAAGCCCCCCGCCGCCAAGCCGGAGCCCGCCGACAAGCCCGAGCCCCCCGCCGCCAAGCCGGAGCCGCAAGGCGACGAACCGACCGACCCCGCCGGAGGCGATCCCGCGTGAATGACGCACTCGACGTCGCCCTGCGGCTGCTGATCCTGCTCGCGGTGTTCCTGGTGCTGCCGCTCGTCGTGGGACAGGCGGAGCACAAGGTCATGGCGCACATGCAGGGACGGCTGGGTCCCATGTACGCCGGTGGGTTCCACGGCTGGGCGCAGCTGGTCGCGGACGGCGTGAAGTTCGCGCAGAAGGAGAACGTGGTGCCGGCCGAGGCCGACCGCCGGGTCTTCCAGATCGCGCCCGCCGTCGCGCTCCTGCCCTACCTCCTCGTGCTCGTCGTGATCCCGATCGGGCCCGGCGAGGGCGCCGTCGGCCAGGTGGTCGACGCGGGCATCTTCTTCGCGCTGGCCGTGATGGGCGTCGGGGTGCTCGGCAGCCTGATGGCCGGCTGGGCGTCGGCGAACAAGTTCTCGCTGCTCGGCGGTCTGCGGACGGCCGCGCAGCTGCTGGCGTACGAGCTCCCCATGCTGCTCGCCGCCGCGTCCGTCGCGATGGCCGCGGGCACCGTCTCGATCCCCGGCGTCCTGGACGCCTTCGCGTGGTGGTGGGTGCCGTGGCAGATCGTCGGCGCGGTCGTCTTCTTCGTGGCGGGGCTCGCGGAGCTCCAGCGGCCCCCGTTCGACATGCCGGTCGCCGACTCGGAGATCATCTTCGGCGCGTACACGGAGTACACCGGCCTCCGCTTCGCGCTGTTCCTGCTCGCCGAGTACGCGGGCATCGTCGTGCTGTGCGGTCTCACCACCGTCCTGTTCCTCGGCGGCTGGCACGGCCCCTTCGGGGGCGACGGCCTGGGCTGGGTGTGGACCCTGCTCAAGACCGCGGTCCTCGCGTTCGTCGTGATCTGGCTGCGGGTGACCTACCCGCGGCTGCGTGAGGACCAGCTCCAGAAGCTGGCCTGGACGACCCTCGTCCCGCTCGCGCTCGCGCAGATCGCACTCACCGGCATCGTGAAGGTGGCGATCCAGTAACCATGCCTCCCATCCCCGGCTCCGGCCTCGCCAAGGGCCTCGCCGTCACGCTCCGCACCATGACGAGGAAGACGGTCACCGCGCAGTACCCGGAGGTGCAGCCCGAGCTGCCGCCCCGTACGCGCGGTGTCATCGGCCTCTTCGAGGAGAACTGCACGGTGTGCATGCTGTGCGCCCGTGAGTGCCCCGACTGGTGCATCTACATCGACTCCCACAAGGAGACGGTGCCGGCCGCCGCCCCCGGCGGCCGCGAACGCAGCCGGAACGTCCTCGACCGGTTCGCCATCGACTTCTCCCTCTGCATGTACTGCGGCATCTGCATCGAGGTGTGCCCGTTCGACGCGCTGTTCTGGTCGCCGGAGTTCGAGTACGCGGAAACCGACATCCACGAGCTCACCCACGAGCGCGACAAGCTCCGCGAGTGGATGTGGACGGTGCCCGAGCCGCCCGCGCTCGACCCGCGCGCGGAGGAGCCGAAGGAGATCGCCGCCGCCCGCAAGGCCGCGGAGAAGGCCGCCGCCGCGGCCGCCGCGGCCGAGGCCCAGGAGGACCAGCAGTGACCCTCGCCGCCACGGCGCAGCAGACGCAGGGCTTCCTCTCGCCCTCCGGCGTCGAGATCGCCTTCGTCCTCGTCGGCCTCGTGACCCTCGGCGCGGCCCTCGTCACGGTCGTCACCCGGCAGCTCGTGCACGCCGCGCTCTGGCTGGTCGTGGCGCTCGGCGGGCTCGCCGTCGAGTACCTCCTCCTGACCGCGGAGTTCATCGCCTGGGTGCAGGTGCTGATCTACGTCGGTTCCGTCGTCGTCCTCCTCCTCTTCGGGCTGATGCTCACCCGGGCGCCCATCGGCCGCTCCCCGGACGCCGACTCCGGCAACCGGCCGGTGGCCCTCGCGGTCGCGCTGACCGCCGCCGCCGCCCTGGTCTGGGTGGTCGTCGACGCCTTCCGCACGACGTGGATCGACCTGGACGGCGCCGTCCAGGGCTCGACCGAGGTCACCGGCGCCGTCCTCTTCCGGCACTGGGTGCTGCCCTTCGAGGCGCTCTCGGTGCTCCTCCTCGCGGCGCTGGTCGGCGCGATCGTCCTCTCCCGCAAGAAGGAGCAGGAGCGCTGATGCACCTCGCCTACCCCGCCGTCCTCGCCGCTCTGCTCTTCTGCGTCGGCCTGTACGGCGTCCTCGCCCGCCGCAACGCGATCCTGGTCCTGATGTCCGTCGAGCTGATGCTCAACGCCGTCAACCTCAACCTGGTCGCCTTCGACGTCTGGCTCCGCGACACCCTGCACGCGGGCCAGGCCCTCACCCTCTTCACCATCGCCGTCGCCGCCGCGGAGATCGGCATCGGTCTGGCGATCATCCTGATGGTCCACCGCAACAAGGGGACCTCGGACATCGACCGCCTCCGCGACACGGCCGAGGAGTCGGACGTCCCCGACGGCCGGAGGGAACCCACCGACGAGAAGACCGAGGCCGCCGCGTGACCACGACCACCCTCGCCGTCCTCGTCCCCGTCCTGCCCTTCCTCGGTTCCGTCGCCGGCCTCCTCCTCGGCCGCACCGCGCCCGGTTTCGTCCGCCCGCTGGCCGTGCTCCCGACGCTCGCCGCGGCCGTCCTGGCCGTCGTCGTCGCCGTCCGGCAGGGCGGCGGGAAGAGCATCGAGGCCGCCACCCAGCTCACGCCGACCGGCTCCGTCCCCATCGACCTGAGCCTCTACATCGACGGCTTCGCCGCCCTCGTCGCCGTGCTCGTCGGCGTCGTCGCGACCTGTGTGCAGATCTACTCGACCGGCTACCTCCGCGAGGACCCGCGCTACCCCTCGTACGCCGCGCTCGTCTCCCTCTTCACCTCCGCGATGCTGCTCGTCGTCTACTCCGGCGACCTGATGGTGCTCCTGGTCGGCTGGGAGGTCATGGGCATCTGCTCGTACTTCCTCGTCGGCCACTACTGGGAGACCCCGGAGGCGCGGGCCGCGTCCCTGAAGGCCTTCCTCGTCACCAAGCTCGGCGACGTCCCCTTCCTCATCGGTCTCTTCGCGCTCGCCACCGACGCCGGCACCTTCCGGATCACCGGCGTCCTCGGCGCCGTCGCGAGCGGCGGCCTCGACCACCCCACGCTGATCGCGCTGCTGCTGCTCGCGGGCGTGGCGGGCAAGTCCGCGCAGTTCCCGCTGCACACCTGGCTCCCGGACGCGATGGCCGGCCCCACCCCCGTCTCCGCGCTGATCCACGCGGCGACGATGGTCGCCGCCGGCATCTACTTCACGGCCCGGCTGCTGCCCGTCTTCGCCGCCTCGGCCGCGGCGATGACCGTGCTCGCGGTGATGGCCGCGGTCACGATGGTCGGCTCGGGGCTCGCCGCGCTCGCGCAGGACGACATCAAGCGGGTCCTCGCCTACTCGACGATCGGCCAGCTCGGCTACATGGCCGGCGCCCTCGCCGTCGGCGACCGCGGCGCCGCCGTCTTCCACCTCCTCTCGCACGCCGCCTTCAAGGCGCTGCTGTTCCTCGCCGCCGGCACCGTCATCCACGCCGCCGGCACGAACTCGCTTACCGCCATGTCCCGGATGAGCGGCCTCGCGAAGCGCGTCCCCGACGCGTTCTGGACGATGACCGTCGCCCTCCTCGCGCTCGCCGCGATCCCGCCCTTCGCCGGCTTCTTCTCCAAGGAGGCCGTCCTGGTGGCCGCCGAGCACACCGCGCTCGGCGACCGGGACGTCGCTCCCGCCGCGGCCGGCTGGACCGTCCTCGTCGCGGGCCTCCTGACCGCGCTGCTCACCGCCGCCTACGCGCTCCGCCTGTGGCTGCGGACCTTCCGCGGCCGCGGCGCCGAGGCCCCCGACCACGGCCGCCAGCCGATCGCCATGACGGCCGTCCTGTGGGCCCTGGCGATCCCCTCGCTGGGCTTCGGCCTGACCGTCACGTACCTCGACGACTGGTTCGACGGGCACGCCCTCACCCCCACGCTGACCACGGCCGTCCTGGGCACGGGCCTCGCCGCCGCCGGAGCGGTGATCACGTACGCGGTGTGGCGCACCCTCGCCGTCAGGGCCCCCGCCGCGGTGCCCGTCCCGCACGTCGCCCACCCGGACGCCGAGGCGGGCCAGGTCGAGGCCGAGGCGCTGCGCCTGCCGCACCCCGCCGAGGACCCGGCCGACCCCGGCCGCGCCCTCCTGGGGCCGCTGCACGGACCGGCCGCCGCCGGCTTCCACCTGGACGCCGTCTACCGGACCGCGTTCGTCCGACCCGTCCTCGCCGCCGCCTCCCTGGTCCGCTTCCTGGACCGCGAGGTCGTCGACACCTACGTACGTGCCGCGGGTGATTCCGCCAAGGGGCTCGGCTGGCTCGTCCGCCGCGCCCAGACCGGCAACGTCCAGACCTATCTGAGCGCCCTGCTCGCCGGCTCCGTCGTCCTGGTGATCGCCGCAGTCGCCCTCGCCAACGCCGTCGCCGGAGCGTGAGCCGTGATCGATATCAGCGAATCCGTGATGCAGTTCCTTCTGGCGTTGATCGTCGCCGGCCCGCTCCTCGGCGCCGCCGCCGCTCTCCTCCCCGCCCCGCCCGGGCTGAAGGGGAAGTCGCCCGACCAGGCCGTGCTCCGCCACGGCGTCACCGTCACCGGCGTGATCCTGCTGGCCGCGATCGTCCTCGCGCTCGGCTTCGACCACGACCACCCGTCGACGATGCAGGCCACGACGGACATCAGCTGGATCAGGGCACTCGACGTGCGCATCCACCTCGGTGTCGACGGCATTTCCCTCCCCCTCCTGGTCCTGACCGCGCTGCTGACCTTCCTCTGCGCGCTCTACAGCTACTTCAAGATGCCGACGGGCCCGTCCCCGAAGGGCTTCGTCGCGCTCCTGCTCGTCCTGGAGTCCGGCACCCTCGCCACCTTCGCCGTCCTCGACCTCGTCCTGTTCTTCCTGGCCTTCGAGATGGTCCTCATCCCGATGTACTTCCTCATCGCCCGCTGGGGCGGCGAGGGCAGGCGCGGCGCCGCCTGGAAGTTCATCCTCTACACGCTGCTCGGATCCGTCGTCATGCTGCTCGGCCTGCTCCTCATCGGAGTGAAGGCCGGCACCTTCGACATGCTGGCACTCGCCACTGACAACGGCCGCGGCCTGTCCACGTCCGTGCAGGTCACCGCCGTTCTCGCGATCGGTCTCGGGCTCGCGGTGAAGACCCCGATGTGGCCGCTGCACAGCTGGCTCCCGGACGCCCACACCGCCGCCCCGACGGTCGGCTCGGTCCTCCTCGCCGGCGTGCTCCTGAAGATGGGCACGTACGGCTTCGTCCGGATCGTGCTGCCGATCGCACCGGACGGGATGCGGACCTTCGCGCCGTACCTCGCGGCGTTCGCCGTCGCCGGGATCGTCTACGGGTCGCTCGCCTGCCTCGCGCTCGCCCGCCCCGGCGCCAAGGGCGACCTGAAGCGCCTCATCGCGTACTCCTCCGTCGGCCACATGGGCTTCGTGCTGCTCGGCATCGCGACCATGACCCCCACCGGGGTCAACGGCGCGCTGTTCGCCAACATCGCCCACGGCCTCGTCACCGGCCTGCTGTTCTTCCTGGTCGGCGCGGTCAAGGACCGGTACGGCACCGCCGACCTCGACACCCTCGCCGGCGCCACCGGAGCAGCCCTCTACGGCCGCGCCCCGCGCCTCGGCGCGCTCCTCGCCTTCGCCGCCGTCGCCTCCCTCGGCCTGCCCGGCCTGGCCGGCTTCTGGGGCGAGATGCTGGCCCTCTTCGGCGCCTTCGAACCCGCCGCGGGCCTCAGCCGCCCCGCCTTCCTCACCTTCATGGCGATCGGCGCGTTCGGCACCCTGCTCACCGCCGCCTACCTCCTCGTCGTCGTGCGCCGCGTCTGCATGGGCGGCGCGCGGCCCGCCGGGGAGGCGTCGATCGCCGACGTCCAGGGGTACGAGTTCGCCGCCTGGACCCCGCTCGTCGCCCTCACCGTCCTCGCCGGGCTCTGGCCCGCCGTCCTCCTCGGCCTCACCGACCCGGCCGTCCAGAAGCTCCTCGCCGGAGGCACCCAGTGACGTCGTTCGCCAGCGGGTCGCTCGTCCAGTCCGTCGACTGGCTCACGATCGCGCCCCCGACCCTCACGGCCGTGGTGGCGCTCGTCGTCCTCGTCGCCGACCTCTTCCTGCCACCGGAGCGCAAGCAGCTCCTCGGCTGGACCGCGATCGGCGGCCTCACCGCCGCCCTCGCCCTGCTCGTCCCGCTGCGGGCCGGCGACCGCGAGACGTTCTGCCTCACCGCCGACACGCAGCTGACGGCGTGCAGCTACACCGCCGACCACTTCACCCTGGTGATCCAGATGCTCGTCCTCGGCGGGGCGCTCCTGACGGCCCTGCTGTCGCTCTCGGAGACCCGGGAGAAGCTCCCGGCGGGCGAGTTCTGGTTCCTGCTGCTGTCCTCGGCCGCCGGCGCCGCGCTGCTGCCCGCCTCGCGCGACCTGGCGACCCTCGTCGTCGCCCTGGAGGTGGCCTCGCTGCCGGCCTTCGCGCTCGTCGGCCTGAAGCGCGGCGACCGCATGTCCGGCGAGGCCGCGCTCAAGTTCTTCCTCTCCTCCGTCACCGCGACCGCCGTGACCCTGCTCGGCGCGAGCTTCGTGTACGCGGCGACCGGCACCCTGCACCTCACCGAGCTGGCGCAGCGCCTCGACGACGTCCCCGGGCAGCTCCAGACGCTCGCCGAGGCCGGTGTCGCCCTCACCCTGGTCGGCTTCGCCTTCAAGACGGCCGCGGTGCCCTTCCACTTCTGGGTGCCCGACACCTATGTCGGCGCCCCGCTGCCCGTCGCCGCCTACCTCTCCGTGGTCGGCAAGGCCGTCGGCTTCACCGGGCTCATCCTGGTCACGGTCGTCGCCTTCCCGTCGTACGCGGACGTGTGGGGCCCGGCGCTCGCCGTCCTGGCCGCGCTCACCATGACCGCCGGCAACGTCGCCGCCCTCCGCCAGGTCCCCACGCGCGCGTGGAGCGCGGTACGCCTGCTCGCCTGGTCCTCCGTCGCCCAGGCCGGCTACCTCCTGGTGCCGATCGCCGCGGCCGCGTACTCCAGCGACGACCAGATCGGCGCCACCGTCGCGTACGCCCTGATGTACGCCGTCGTGAACCTCGGCGCCTTCGCGGTCGTCGCGCTCGTCTCCCGTACGCACCCGGGCAACCGGATCGAGGACTACCGGGGCCTGTACGCGGCCAGCCCCGCCGCGGCCCTCGCGCTCGGGTTCTTCCTCCTGAATCTGGCCGGTTTGCCCCCGGGTATCATCGGCCTCTTCGCCAAGGTGACGGTCTTCTCGGCGGCCGTCGACGCGGGCCTGGGCTGGCTGGCCGTGATCATGGGCCTCAACGTCGTGATCGCGCTGTACTACTACCTGCGCTGGACGGCCCTGCTCTTCCGCGCGCCGGAGGGGGCACCCGCCGCGCACAAGGCCCCCGCGCCGGTCACCCTGGCGATCGCGCTGACCGCCGCCGCCGGAGTCGTCCTGTCGGGCTACCCGCAGTTCGCCCTCCGCTTCGCGGCGACGGCACTGTTCTGATCCCCCCACAGAGAACCCCTAGGAGCAACACCCCGTGCTGAACGGATTCAAGGACTTCATCCTTCGCGGGAACGTCATCTCGATGGCCATCGGTCTGGCCGTCGGATCGGCGTTCACGGCCGTCGTCACCGGCTTCAGCAAGGCCTTCATCACCCCGCTCATCGGTCTCGCCACCGGCTCCGTCGGCGACTTCAGCGAGGCGAGCTTCATGGTCCAGGGCACGGTCTTCCCGTACGGCCTGGCCATCGCCGCCGTCATCGCGTTCGTCATCACGGCCGCCGTCCTGTACTTCCTGATCGTCGTCCCCATGACGAAGATCCAGGACAGGTTCGTCAGGGCGGAGGCCGCCGACCCCAAGTCGGAGAAGCGCGACTGCCCCCGCTGCTTCACCGAGATCCCGGCCATCGCCTCCCGCTGCGCGCACTGCACCAGCGAGGTCGAGCCCACCGCCACCACGCTGGAGAAGCTCGGCGTCCCGGCGGCCCGCTGATCACCCGAACGGCCCACAGCCGTCCCGGTGCGGCCCGGGGAACCCGTGCCTCCCGCCTGGCGTTGACCAGTACGGGAGGGTCCACTGGACGTGGGGATCCCCCCTGACGAAGTCCGGGGGAGGACCACCACGAAGCCAAGGGTTCCCCTGCCGCACCACCTGGAGGGCGTACCGTGCACCGCCGGCACAACGGGCTGAGGACCGCCGTACTCCTCGGAGGGCTCTCGGCCCTCATCATCGTCATCGGCAGCTTCTTCGGGCGTACGGGGCTGATCGTCGGCCTCGTCGTGGCGCTCGGCACCAACGCGTACGCGTACTGGAACAGCGACAAGCTGGCGCTGCGGGCCATGCGGGCCCGCCCGGTCAGCGAGTTCGAGGCGCCCGTGCTCTACCGGATGGTGCGCGAGCTCTCCACCCAGGCCCGCCAGCCGATGCCCCGGCTCTACATCTCGCCGACCCAGGCGCCGAACGCGTTCGCCACCGGCCGCAACCCGCGCAACGCCGCCGTCTGCTGCACCGAGGGCATCCTCGCGATCCTCGACGAGCGCGAGCTGCGCGGCGTCATCGGCCACGAGCTGAGCCACGTCTACAACCGGGACATCCTGATCTCCTCGGTCGCCGGAGCGCTCGCGTCCGTGGTCATGTTCCTGGTCAACTTCGCCTGGCTGATCCCGGTCGGCCGCTCCAACGACGACGACGGCCCCGGCCTCCTCGGCTACCTCATGATCGTCATCCTGGGCCCCATCGCCGCCTCGATCATCCAGCTCGCCATCTCCCGCTCCCGCGAGTACGAGGCCGACGCCTCGGGCGCCCAGCTCACCGGCGACCCGCTCGCCCTGGCCAGCGCCCTGCGCAAGCTGGAAGCGGGCACCAAGCAACTACCACTGCCCCCGGAGCCCCGGATCGAGACCGCGAGCCACATGATGATCGCGAACCCTTTCCGTCCCGGACAGGGTCTGTCCAAGATGTTCTCGACCCATCCGCCGATGGCCGAGCGCATCGCCCGGCTCGAACAGATGGCAGGTCGCCGCCCGTGAAGACAATCCTCAACGTCATATGGCTGATCCTGTGCGGATTCTGGATGTTCCTCGGCTACCTGCTGGCGGGCGTCCTGCTCTGCATCACGATCATCGGCATCCCCTTCGGGCTCGCCGCGTTCCGCATCGGCCTCTACGCCCTCTGGCCGTTCGGGCAGACCGTCGTCGACCGACGCGACGCGGGCGCGCCCTCCTGCGTCGGCAACGTCCTCTGGCTGATCCTCGCCGGCTGGTGGCTCGCCCTCGGGCACATCACCACCGGCATCGCCCTCTGCATCACGATCATCGGCATCCCGCTCGGCATCGCCAACTTCAAGATGATCCCCGTCTCCCTGCTGCCCCTCGGCAAGGAGATCGTCCCCACGGACCAGGCGAACGCCGCGTACGGCTACCAGCCCCGCTGAGGGACCGGTGCGGAACCCGAAGTACGCCCTCCTCGCCGGCGTGTACGCCGTCGCCCTCTGCAAGGACGTCGACGGCCTGTACGGCGAGCCCGTCCCGCCGCCGCGCCCCGTCCACGAGCTGCGCGGCTGCGAGCCGCGCGGCGAGCTCGGCAGGGCCGTCACCCAGGCCGTCGTGGACGGTACGGCGCCGCTCGGCCCGCTCCAGGTCCGGACCCCCGACGGCCTCGCGTGGTCCTTCACGGGCGTCCGGGTCCTCGGCGCGCGCGGCGACGTCGTGATCGTCGAGTCGGACGACGGGCCCCGCAGGTCGTACACCGGGGCGCCGGCCGTCCCCTGCGGGAACCTCGTCCGCGTCTCGCCCCCGGAACCGGCGGACCGCACCCACACCGACGTCACCTTCGTCGGCTGCTCGCCCCGCGGCGGGCTGCGGGACGCCCTCGCCGCCGGGGCGGCGGAGTTCGAGGCGGTCCGCTACCAGGTCCTTGGCGCGGCGGGCCGCGTGCACCACGAGGCCGCGGCCGGTCGCATCACCTGCTGGGGCGCCTCGCCCCGCGCCCACGACCTGGTCGACCTCACCGTGGCCTTCCCCCGGGCGGGCCTCGTGCCGCACCGGATCCGGGAGGTCTGGGAGCTGTGGCGGGGCGACCGGCCCGCCGAACCCGGCACCTGGCGCCGGTTCACCGGAGCGGCGCGCGGCGAGTGGCTCACCCAGGCCGCCCGCAGATCCGCCGGCGCCCCGGAGATCGTCCCGGGCGCCACGCACCACCTCGACGGCGCCGACGTCGTGGACGAGGACTCCTTCCACTGCGCCCTGGGGGAGGCCGTGTACGGTCCCGGCGGCGCCCTCGCCGTCGGGGCGCCCCGGGCCGTCGGCGAGCTCCTCGCGGGCACCACCCTCGTCTGGCACCGCGCCGACGTGGCCCGCGCCTGCCTCGGTGTCCTGCCCTACGCCGAGGGCCGCCCCGCCACCTTCCGCGAGATCACCGAGGGCCTCACGGCCGCGGGGGTACGGCTCGTCCTCGACTGACGGCCCACGCCACCACACCCGCCGCGACGACACCGGACCCGGCGAGGACGGACCCGAGGGGCAGGGCGAACGCGAGCGCCCCGCACCCGACGAGACCGAGGGCGGCGAGCGGTCGGCTCCGGCCGCCCAGGGTCCAGGCGGACGCGTTCGCGATGCCGTAGTAGACGAGCACGCCGAAGGACGAGAAGCCGATCGCGCCCCGCACGTCCGCCGTCGCGGCCACCACGGCCACCACCGCGCCCACCGCGACCTCGGCCCGGTGCGGCACCCGGAAGCGCGGGTGCACGGCGGCCAGCGCGGCCGGCAGGTAGCCGTCCCTGGCCATCGCCAGGGTCGTGCGGGACACCCCGAGGATCAGCGAGAGCAGCGAGCCGAGCGCCGCGACCGCCGCGCCCACCGTGACGGCCGGCACGAGCCACCCGGCGCCCGCCGCGCGGGCCGCGTCGGCCAGCGGCGCGGGGGAGTCGGCGAGGGCCGCTGGGCCCAGGACGGTGAGCACGCTCACCGCGACGAGCCCGTAGACGGCGAGCGCGATCCCGAGCGCCACCGGCACGGCCCGGGGGATCGTGCGGGCGGGGTCGCGGACCTCCTCGCCGAGCGTGGCGATCCGCGCGTACCCCGCGAACGCGAAGAAGAGCAAACCGGCGGCCTGGAGAACCCCGCCCGCGGTGAGCTCCCCGCCGAGCGTGGCGCGGGACGCCTCACCGGCGTCGAGGCACACCACGACCACGGCCGCGAGCACCGCGAGGACCGTCGCCACGACGGCCCGCGTGACCAGGGCCGACTTCTGAACTCCGCCGTAGTTCACGGCCGTCAGGGCCACCACGGCGGCGACCGCCACCGCATGCGCCTGCTCCGGCCACACATAGGACCCGACCGTCAGCGCCATCGCCGCGCACGAGGCCGTCTTGCCGACCACGAACGCCCAGCCGGCCAGGTAGCCCCAAAACGACCCAAGGCGTTCGCGACCGTAAACATAGGTGCCGCCGGAGGCCGGATACAGGGCGGCGAGCCGGGCCGACGCCATCGCGTTGGCGTACGCGACGACGGCCGCGACCCCGAGCGCCCAGAGCAGCCCGGCCCCCGACCCCGCCGCGTCCGCGGCCGGCCCGAGCGCGACGAAGATCCCGGCCCCCACCATCGAACCCAGTCCGATCACGACCGCGTCGAAGACGCCGAGCGACCGGCGCAGTTCGTCTGTCATGCCCCGCACACTAAGGCCCTAGGGGGCGAGGCCGGTCTCCCGCAGGGTGATGTTCAGCCGCCCCGTCAGTCCGAGCGCCGGCTCGGCCGTCCCCGGGTACACCCGGGGCACCCCGTGATGGACCCACCGCGACTCCCCGCCGAACACGAACAGGTCGCCGGAGGCCAGGTCGACGTCCTGGTAGGGACGTCCGCGGTTCTCCTCGTTCCCGAACCGGAAGACGCACCGGTCCCCGAGGCTCAGCGACACCACCGGCGCACCCGAGCGCTCCTCCCGGTCCTGGTGCATGCCCATCCGCGCCCCCGGCGCGTAGAAGTTCACGAGCGCCGTGTCGGGAGCGAAACCCCCGTCGTCCCCGTACGCCTCCACCAGCGCCTCCCGGCCCAACGCCACCAGCCAGCCGGGCAGTTCGAGCCCGACCGAGTCGAGATAGCGGTACGGAACCCACTGCCGGCCCAGACACAGCGACCGCACCGACATGACACCCCCGCCCGGCAGCACGGTCTGCCGGTACGGCACCGGCCCCCGCCCCCACTCCCGGCAGGCCTCCACCAGCTCCCGCTGACGCGCGAGCGGAAGCCACCCCGGCACGTGCACGGCCCCGGGCCCGACCACGGCCCGCTCACGGGGGAAGAGCCCCTCGGTCACACCCCGGCCCCTTCGAGCCCGAGCAGCCGCTCCTTGCGGTCGAGCCCCGCCGCGTACCCGCGCAGGCTCCCGTCGGCCCCGATCACCCGGTGGCAGGGCCGCACCACGAGCAGCGGATTGCGCCCGATCGCCGTCCCCACCGCCCGCACCCCGGCCCCGGACGAACCCACCCTGCGGGCGATCTCCCCGTACGACACGGTCGTCCCGTACGGGATCCCGTCGAGCGCCTCCCAGACCCGCCGCTGGAACGCGGTACCCGCGTCCGTCGCGAGCTCCAGCTCGAACCGGTCCCTGCGCCCGGCGAAGTACTCGCCCAGCTGCCCGGCGACCTCCTCGAACGCCCCGGGCGCGAGCGTCCAGCCGTCCCCGACCTCCACGCCGCCCTTCTGCCCCGGCAGCGACAGCGAGCACAGCACGGCACGGCCCCCTTCGGCGAGCCGCCCGACCAGCAGCATCTCGCCCAGGGGGCCGTCGACGTACGCGTACACGGTCATGACTGGTTCCTCTCCCCGCACGGGTCTCTCACGACCCAGTGTGCGGGGCCCGCCGACCTTCCGGCTGGCGGCATTCGGACACCGGCCTCGACGGGGTCAGCGGTAGTTCACGAACTGGATCGCGAAGTCGAAGTCCTTGCCCTTGAGCAGCGCCTGCACGGCCTGCAGGTCGTCCCGGCTCTTCGAGCTCACCCGCAGCTCGTCGCCCTGCACCTGCGCCTTGACGCCCTTCGGGCCCTCGTCCCGGATGGCCTTCGCGACCTTCTTGGCGTTCTCCTGGGAGATGCCCTCCTGCACCGACGCGAAGAGCTTGTACTCCTTGCCGGACAGCTGCGGCTCACCCTCGACGTCCAGCGACTTCAGCGAGATCCCGCGCTTGATCAGCTTGGACTGGAAGATGTCGAGGATCGCCAGGACGCGCTCCTCGCCGCTCGCCTGCATCAGGATCTTCTCGCCCGACCACGAGATCGAGGCGTTGGTTCCCTTGAAGTCGTAGCGCTGCGAGATCTCCTTCACGGCCTGGTTGAGGGCGTTGTCGACCTCCTGCCGCTCGACCTTGGACACGATGTCGAAACTGGAGTCGGCCATGACTCGTGGCTCCTTGTTCGGGTGCTGTGGGGTACAGCCCAAAGCCTAGGCCTTCGTCACGCCCCGATCCGCTGATCAATCCGGTGGCGAACCACCCCCCGACATCGGGTATTGTTTACGTCGTTGCCAAGGAACACCGCCGCAAAGCGGGGCTCCCACGCAGCAAACCCATGGCGATGTGCCCGAGTGGCCAATGGGAGCGGACTGTAAATCCGTCGGCTTAGCCTACCCAGGTTCGAATCCTGGCGTCGCCACGTGAAGAAGGTCCCCGGTGCTTGCACCGGGGGCCTTCACTCGTTTCCGGGGGCGGTTCGCGGGGGTGTCCGCGGGTGGGCGGGGGGTCAGTTGCCCGCGACGTCCTTGACGGCGACGGAGAGCGGGGTGGAGCCCGAGACGAGTTCGAGGGTGAGGCCGGCGGTCGCGGGGGTGTCGAGGAGTTCGGCGAGGGTGGCGGCGACGTCGTCGCGGGGGATCGGGCCGCGGCCGGTGTGGGCCTCCAGGCGGACCAGGCCGGTGCCGGCGTCGTTGGTGAGGGCGCCGGGGCGCAGGATCGTCCAGTCCAGGGCCGTACGGGAGCGGATGTCGTCGTCGGCGGCGCCCTTGGCGCGCAGGTAGGCGTCGAAGACCTCGTCGCCCGGGTGGGTCGCGTCCGCGCCCATCGAGGAGACGACGAGGTAGCGCCGGACGCCGGCCCGTACCGCCGCGTCGGCGAAGAGCACCGCGGCCGCGCGGTCCACCGTGTCCTTGCGGGCGGCGTCGCTGCCCGGTCCCGCGCCGGCCGCGAACACGGCCGCGTCGGCGCCCTGGAGGACGGCGGCGACCATCTCGACCGACGCCGACTCCAGGTCGAGGACGACGGGCTCGGCGCCCGCCTCCCGCAGGTCGGCGCCCTGTTCCGGTCTGCGGATGATCCCCGCGACCTCGTGCCCGCCCGCGGAGAGCAGCCTCTCCAGGCGCAGGGCGATCTGTCCGTGTCCTCCAGCGATGACGATGCGCATACTCACGACCGTACGACGGGTCCGGCCGGAGGGCTTCCCGGCTCGGGCGGACGCTCCGGACGCGCCTGGCGGGGCAGGTCGAGAGCGGCGGCGGAGTCGCAGTACTCCCGCACCGCGCTGGTCCGCGCCACCACCCGCCCCCGGTGCACCACGATGCGGCTGTACGCGAGGGACAGCACGCCCGACAGGCGCTCGCCGCGCACCGCGAGCAGCTCCGCGGGGAAGCCCGCCTCCACCCGCACCTCCGGCAGCCCCATCGCCGCCCTCGCCTCCGCGCTCACCGCCGCGTACGCCTCCAGGGGCGGCAGCCCGCCGAGCGAGGCGAGGAGGTAGGCCGCCTCCAGGGGGTCCCCGCGACCCACCGGGTTGGACACGTCCCGCAGTGCCCCGCTGCCCGCGGCGACCCGGACGCCGGCCGCCCGCAGCAGCCGGACCGGCGCGGTGCCGCGCAGCTCCGTACCCCCGCAGCCGCCCTGCGGCAGGCACACCACCGTCGCGCCGGCCGCCGCCAGCTGGTCGGCCGCCCGCCGCGCCGCGTCAGCGGGCAGTCGGCCGAGTCCGGCGCACGGGC
This sequence comes from Streptomyces sp. LMG1-1-1.1, assembly GCF_040815545.1. Taxonomy (NCBI): domain Bacteria; kingdom Bacillati; phylum Actinomycetota; class Actinomycetes; order Kitasatosporales; family Streptomycetaceae; genus Streptomyces; species Streptomyces sp. LMG1-1-1.1. Next base: position 206,188 of record NZ_JBFPNH010000065.1, read on the forward strand.
CGACCGTCACCCCGGGCCGCAGTCCGCCGGCCATCGCCGCGAACCGCGCGAGGCGGGCCGGGTCGTCGGCGTCGGTGTGGAGGTCCACCGGGACGCCCTGCTCGGCGGCGATCTCCAGGACCGCCTCCACGTATCCCGCCGGGTCCGGATCGACGTCCGGGCAGCCGCCGACCACGCCGGCGCCCATCTTCACCGCGTCCCGCAGCATCGCCAGCCCGTCCGCGCCGGCCACGCCGGTGAGCAGCCGGGGGACGGCGACGGCGGTGAGGTCGGCGAGGCCGCGCAGCGAGCGCCGGGCCTGGAGCACGGCCTCCAGCGGGCCGAGCCCCTGGACGTCGCCGATCCGCACGTGCGCGCGGAGCGCGGTCGCGCCGTGCCCGAGCTGGAGCAGCGCGGCCTCGGTGGCCCGGCGCTGCACGTCCTCGGGGGCGTACGAGACGGGGCCCGGGGTGTCGGCGGAGAGGGCGGTGTCGGCGTGCGCGTGGGGTTCGGCGGCGGCGGGCAGCAGCAGGTACCCGGCGAGGTCGACCCGGGCGCCGACGGCGGCCAGGCTGCCGGCCGTCCCGACGGCCTCGATGCGGCCGCCGGCGAGCCTGACGTCCACGGTCCGCCCGTCGGTGAGGCGGGCGTGGGAGAGCAGGAGCGAGGTCGAGTCGGCGGTGGTGGCGGCCCCGTCCTCGGGCGGCTGGGGCTGCTTGCTGTCGGCTGACATCGGGCTCCTCAAGGCTCCTCAAGATCAAGATCACGCAGCGTGGGGCCGAGCCTAGGGGGGCTCGGACCCGCCTTCGAGGAGGTGCGCAAAAGTCGTACCGACGAGTCCACGAGTGGCCTACGTGACGCCTGGTGAGGGCCGTCGCGAGGGTGCGGGGAAACGGATTTGGGTGATGGGCCGGAGACCGTGTAATGTCTTCCTCGCTCGCCCCAATAGCTCAGTCGGTAGAGCGTCTCCATGGTAAGGAGAAGGTCTACGGTTCGATTCCGTATTGGGGCTCTGGTGAGAGGGATCCCGTCTTCGGACGGGGTCCGGATCATCAAAGCGGTGTAGCTCAGTCGGTAGAGCAAGCGGCTCATAATCGCTGTGTCACCGGTTCAAGTCCGGTCACCGCTACAGACAGTAGCCGATTGTGGGGTCGGTCCTTCGATCGGCTACTCTTCTATGCGTTCATCCGTCCATCCGTCCGTCAAGGAGCACTCACGTGGCTGCCACCGACGTCCGCCCGAAGATCACGCTGGCCTGCGTGGAGTGCAAGGAGCGGAACTACATCACCAAGAAGAACCGGCGTAACAACCCGGACCGTCTTGAGATGAAGAAGCACTGCCCTCGCTGCAACTCTCACACCGCGCACCGCGAGACGCGCTAACTCAGGCTCGTACACGAGGCCGTCCCCACCAGGGGGCGGCCTCGTGTCGTTTATCGCAACAGATCCAGCAGGAGGTATCGAGTCCATGGCGCTCGACCAGTCCTTCGTGGGCCGGACCTATCCGCCCACCGCGCCCTACGAGGTCGGCCGGGAGAAGATCCGTGAATTCTCCGAGGCGATCGGTGACGCGAATGCCGCGTACACCGATCAGGAGGCGGCCAAGGAACTCGGTCACCCCGATGTGATCGCTCCGCCGACCTTTGTGTTCGCCATCACGTTCAAGGCCGCCGGCCTGGTGATCGAGGACCCGCAGCTGGGCCTCGACTACAGCCGCGTCGTCCACGGCGACCAGAAGTTCGCCTACACCCGGCCGGTACGCGCCGGGGACCGGCTCTCGGTCACCTCCACCATCGAGGCGATCAAGTCCCTCGCGGGCAACGACATCCTGGACATCCGCGGCGAGGTCCACGACGCCTCCGGCGAGCACGTCGTGACCGCCTGGACCAAGCTCGTCTCCCGCGCACCCGAGGGGGCCTGACCATGACCGCGAAGATCGCCTACGACGAGGTCGAGGTCGGCACCGAGCTGCCCGCGCAGAGCTTCCCCGTGACGCGCGCCACGCTCGTCCGGTACGCCGGCGCCTCCGGGGACTTCAACCCCATCCACTGGAACGAGAAGTTCGCCGTCGAGGTCGGCCTCCCCGACGTCATCGCCCACGGCATGTTCACCATGGCCGAGGCCATCCGCGTCGTCACCGACTGGGCCGGCGACCCCGCCGCCGTCGTCGAGTACGGCGTCCGCTTCACCAAGCCGGTCATCGTCCCCAACGACGACGACGGCGCCCTGATCGAGGTCTCCGCCAAGGTCGCCGCGAAGCTGGACGACCAGCGGGTGCGGGTGGACATCACCGCGATGAGCGCCGGACAGAAGGTGCTGGGGATGTCGCGGGCCGTGGTCCGCCTCGCCTGACGGTACGAGCGTCACGGGCCCGTCGCGGAAGCGGCGGGCCCGTACTCTTGAGCCCGTGCAGCCACTCCACGACGCCCCCCTCGCGCCCCTGACCACCTTCCGGCTCGGCGGCCCCGCCACCCGGCTCGTCACCGCCACCACGGACGACGAGGTCGTCGCGGCGGTCCGTGAGGCCGACACCGCGGGCACGCCGCTGCTGATCATCGGCGGCGGCTCCAACCTGGTCATCGGGGACAAGGGCTTCGACGGCACGGCGCTGCGGATCGCCACCACCGGCTTCGCCCTGGAGGGCACGCGCCTTGAGCTCGCCGCGGGCGAGGTCTGGACGGACGCCGTGGCGCGGACCGTGGAGGCCGGGCTCGCCGGGATCGAGTGCCTGGCCGGCATCCCCGGCTCGGCCGGCGCGACCCCGATCCAGAACGTCGGCGCGTACGGGCAGGACGTCTCGGCGACCGTGACCGAGGTCGTCGCCTACGACCGGCGCGCGGGGGAGACGGTCACCCTCACGAACGCCGAGTGCGTCTTCTCGTACCGGCACAGCCTCTTCAAGGACCTGCCCGACCGGTACGTGGTGCTGCGGGTCCGCTTCGAGCTCGAGGACGCCGACGGGATGTCGGCGCCGATCAAGTACCCCGAGACCGCCCGCGCCCTCGGGGTGGAGGCGGGGGACCGGGTGCCGCTCGCGACGGCCCGCGAGACCGTACTCAAGCTCCGCGCGGGCAAGGGCATGGTCCTGGACCCGGAGGACCACGACACCTGGTCCGCGGGCTCCTTCTTCACCAACCCGATCCTCACGGAGGGGGAGTACGAGAGCTTCCTCGCGCGCGTGGCCGGGCGCCTCGGCCCCGACGTCCGGCCGCCGGCCTTCCCCGCGGGCGAGGACGGCGCCGTGAAGACCTCCGCCGCCTGGCTGATCGACCGGGCCGGCTTCACCAAGGGGTACGGCTCCGGGCCCGCCCGGATCTCCACCAAGCACACGCTCGCCCTCACCAACCGGGGCGAGGCGACCACCGAGGACCTGCTCGCCCTCGCCCGCGAGGTCGTCGCAGGGGTCCACGAGGCCTTCGGGATCACCCTCGTCAACGAGCCCGTGACGGTGGGCGTCTCGCTCTAGGTCAACGCGGCCGTCGGCGTCGGACGGGGCCTCAGTACGCGACGCCGACGCCCTGCCGTACCGTCGCCCGGTCGTCGATCATCGCCAGCATCGCGTGGGCCACGTCCGCGCGGGCCAGGGAGCGGCCGCGGGGCGGGGTGCCGCCGACGACCGTGCGGTAGCGGCCGGTGAGCCGCTTGTCCGTCAGCTTGGGCGGGCGCACGGAGGTCCAGTCGGCGGCGCTGGCGGCGAGGTCGGACTCCATGACCCGCAGGTCGGCGTAGACGTCCTTGAGGACGGAGTTGATGATCGCGAGGACGGCCTTGTCCAGGAGGGCCTGGCCGTCCGGGACCGGGCCGAGCGGGGCGGCGCTGACCACCAGGAGGCGGCGCACGTCCTCCACCTCCATCGCGGTGAGCACCGAGCGGGTGAGCCGGGCGGCCACGCCCGCGTCGGCCCTGCTCCGGGCGCCCAGGCCCGAGAGGACCGCGTCCCGGCCCGTGACCGCCTCGCGGAGGGCGTCGGGGTCCGACAGGTCGGCCTGCCGGACGACGAGCCGCTCGCCGGTCACCGTCAGCCGTGCCGGGTCCCGTACGACCGCCGTCACCTCGTGGCCCGAGGCCAGCGCCTGGCGGACGATCTCCCGGCCGATGCCGCCGGTCGCTCCGAAGACTGTGAGCTTCATGTCGCGTCCCCCCATGGTGGGTAAGTGTTCACTCACCCCCAGGGTGGGTGGATACTCACTCACGCGTCAAGCGTCGATGGAGGATGCATGGAACAGAAGCCGACCCGCGTACGGATCGTCGACGCCGCCCGCGACCTCATGCGCACGGCGGGGCTCGCCCGCACCACCACCAAGGAGATCGCCAAGGCCGCCGGCTGCTCCGAGGCCGCGCTCTACAAGTACTTCGCGAGCAAGGAAGAACTCTTCCTGACCGTCCTGAACGAGCGCCTGCCCCAGCTCGGCGGGCTCCTCGGCACCCTCGCCGCCGACCCCGGCGGCCGTACCGTCGAGGAGAACCTCACCGAGATCGCCCGGCAGGCCGCCCTCTTCTACGAGGAGACCTTCCCGGTCGTCGCGTCCCTGTACGCGGAACCGCAGCTCAAGCGGCGCCACGAGGAGGCCATGCGCGGCTACGGCAGCGGACCCCACAAGCCCGTCGAAGGACTCGCCGCCTACCTCCGCGCCGAGCAGCAGCACGGCCGCATCCGCCCCGACGCCGACCCGGTCGCCGCCGCCTCCCTACTCCTCGGGGCCTGCGTGCAGCGCTCCTTCGTCTGGGAGATGAGCCAGGACCGCAGGCCGCCGGACACCCTCGACGAGTTCGCGCGCACGATCGCCCGCACCCTGGTCCAGGGCCTCAGCCGCTGATCCAGTCGTCGATCCCCGCCAGCAGCTTCGCCCGTACGTCCTCGGGCGCCGCCGAGCCCCGCACCGACTGACGGGCCAGCTCCGCGAGCTCCGCGTCCGTGAACCCGTGGTGCCGGCGGGCGATCTCGTACTGCGCCGCGAGCCGCGAGCCGAACAGGAGCGGGTCGTCGGCGCCCAGCGCCATCGGCACCCCCGCCTCGAAGAGGGTCCGCAGCGGCACGTCCTCGTGCTTCTCGTACACGCCGAGGGCCACGTTCGACGCCGGGCAGACCTCGCACGTCACCCCGCGCTCGGCGAGCTTCCGCAGCAGCCTCGGGTCCTCCGCCGACCGCACCCCGTGGCCGACCCGGGACGCCCGCAGATCGTCCAGGCAGTCCCGTACCGACGCCGGGCCCGTCAACTCGCCGCCGTGCGGGGCAGCCAGCAGGCCGCCGTCACGGGCGATGGCGAAGGCCCGGTCGAAGTCCCGCGCCAGGCCGCGCCGTTCGTCGTTGGAGAGCCCGAAGCCGACCACGCCCCGGTCCGCGAACCGCACCGCGAGCCGCGCGAGCGTACGCGCCTCCAGGGGGTGCTTCATCCGGTTCGCGGCGACGAGCACCCGCATCCCGAGCCCCGTCTCCCGCGAGGCCGCGTCGACCGCGTCGAGGATGATCTCCAGAGCCGGGATCAGCCCGCCCAGGTGCGGGGCGTACGAGGTCGGGTCGACCTGGATCTCCAGCCACCCGGAGCCGTCCCGCACGTCCTCCTGGGCCGCCTCGCGGACGAGCCGCTGGATGTCCTCAGGTGCGCGCAGGCAGGACCGTGCGATGTCGTACAGGCGCTGGAAGCGGAACCAGCCGCGCTCGTCGGTCGCCCGCAGCTTGGGGGGCGTACCGCCGCTCAGCGCCTCGGGAAGGTGCACGCCGTACTTGTCGGCCAGCTCGATGAGTGTCGTGGGCCGCATCGAACCGGTGAAGTGCAGGTGCAGATGGGCCTTGGGCAGCAGGGTGAGATCGCGGGAATCGTGCTCCATCGACCGATCCTGCCGCACCCGAACGGACCAATACACCCCCTTTCCCCGATCGGGACCTTGCTAGAACGCAAAAACGGGCCCCCGGTTCGGAAGAACCGGGGGCCCGTCGACCGCTCCTCGCGCGCGAGGAACCGGAGGGGGTGTCAGTCGCGCGCCTCGGCGAGGAGCTTCTGGATCCGGCTGACGCCCTCCACCAGGTCCTCGTCGCCCAGCGCGTACGACAGGCGCAGGTAGCCCGGGGTGCCGAAGGCCTCGCCCGGGACGACCGCGACCTCGGCCTCGTCCAGGATCAGGGCCGCGAGGTCGACCGAGGACTCCGGGCGCTTGCCGCGGATCTCCTTGCCGAGCAGCCCCTTCACCGACGGGTACGCGTAGAACGCGCCCTCCGGCGTCGGGCAGTAGACGCCCTCGATCTCGTTCAGCATCCGCACGATCGTCTGGCGGCGGCGGTCGAAGGCGGCGCGCATCTCCGCGACGGCGTCCAGGTTGCCCGAGACGGCGGCGAGCGCGGCGACCTGCGCCACGTTGCTCACGTTGGACGTGGCGTGCGACTGCAGGTTCGTCGCGGCCTTCACGACGTCCTTCGGGCCCACGATCCACCCGACGCGCCAGCCCGTCATCGCGTACGTCTTCGCCACGCCGTTGACGACGATGCACTTGTCGCGCAGCTCGGGCACGATCGCCGGCAGCGAGACGAACTTCGCGTCGCCGTAGACCAGGTGCTCGTAGATCTCGTCCGTCAGGACCCACAGGCCGTGCTCGACGGCCCAGCGGCCGATCGCCTCGGCGTCGGCCTCGCTGTACACCGCGCCGGTCGGGTTGGACGGCGACACGAAGAGGACGACCTTGGTCTTCTCCGTACGCGCGGCCTCGAGCTGCTCCACCGAGACCCGGTAGCCGGTGGTCTCGTCGGCCACGACCTCCACCGGGACACCGCCCGCGAGGCGGATCGACTCGGGGTACGTGGTCCAGTACGGCGCCGGGACGATGACCTCGTCACCCGGGTCGAGGATCGCGGCGAACGCCTCGTAGATCGCCTGCTTGCCGCCGTTGGTCACCAGGACCTGGGAGGCGTCGACCTCGTAGCCGGAGTCGCGCAGCGTCTTCGCGGCGATGGCGGCCTTCAGCTCGGGCAGGCCGCCGGCCGGCGTGTAGCGGTGGTACTTCGGGTTCTTGCAGGCCTCGACGGCCGCCTCGACGATGTAGTCCGGGGTCGGGAAGTCGGGCTCGCCTGCGCCGAAGCCGATCACCGGGCGTCCGGCGGCCTTGAGGGCCTTGGCCTTGGCGTCGACGGCGAGGGTGGCGGACTCGGAGATCGCACCGATGCGGGCGGAGACCCGACGCTCGGTGGGAGGGGTAGCAGCGCTCATGCGGCCCATCGTCCCAGACCGTATGGAAGCCCGACACACAGGTTTCACGGACCGGACAGGACCGGTCATTACCGGTCGTACGCCCGTCCCGCGGCAGGTCGACCTGCTTCCTGTTCGACGCGGAGCCCTCTGACCACGTATGCTCACTGCTCGTTGGCCCGAACCGACCACATCTCACGATGCGGTAGGTTGGGGGGCACCGACAAAGGGTCGTAGCTCAATTGGTAGAGCACCGGTCTCCAAAACCGGCGGTTGGGGGTTCAAGTCCCTCCGGCCCTGCTACACACACCGCCAGGTGTTGTGCGCATGTACGTACTTCATTGCACCGCCGTGCGGCTCCACCCGGGCGCGGCACGGCCGACCCGGAATCAGGTGAGAGATCGTGACGGACGCCGTAGGCTCCATCGACATGCCTGATGCCGACGACGAGGCCGCGGACTCGAAGAAGAAGTCCCGCAAGGGCGGCAAGCGCGGAAAGAAGGGCCCCCTGGGCCGTCTCGCGCTCTTCTACCGCCAGATCATCGCCGAGCTCCGCAAGGTCGTCTGGCCCACGCGCAGCCAGCTGACGACGTACACCACCGTGGTGATTGTCTTCGTCGTCATCATGATCGGCCTCGTCACCGTGATTGACTATGGCTTCCAGGAAGCAGTCAAGTACGTCTTCGGCTGACTTTTTGTTCCACCCCATCTGTATCGCAGGAAGAAGCAGCCACCGTGTCTGACGCGAACCTGAACGACGCCTTCGAGTCCGAGTCCGTCGAGGACGAGCTGGACATCGTGGAGGCCGCCGACGAGGACCAGGCAGACGCTGCTGACGACGCGGCCGCCGAGGCCGCGGAGGAGTTCGCCCTCGAGTCCGAGGACGAGGACGAGGCGGAGTCCGACGAGGACGCCGAGTCCGACGAGGACGACGAGACCGTCGACGCGGACGACGAGGACGACACCGTCGAGGCCGAGGACGAGGACGCCGAGGAAGAGACCGAGGAGGAGGCCGAGCCGGCCGCCCCGGTCGACCCGGTCGCCGCGCTCCGCGAGGAGCTGCGCACCCTCCCCGGCGAGTGGTACGTCATCCACACCTACGCGGGCTACGAGAAGCGCGTGAAGGCCAACCTCGAGCAGCGTGCCGTCTCGCTCAACGTCGAGGACTTCATCTACCAGGCCGAGGTCCCCGAGGAAGAGATCGTCCAGATCAAGGGCGGCGAGCGGAAGAACGTCAAGCAGAACAAGCTCCCCGGCTACGTCCTCGTCCGCATGGACCTGACGAACGAGTCCTGGGGCGTCGTCCGCAACACCCCCGGCGTCACCGGCTTCGTGGGCAACGCCTACGACCCGTACCCGCTGACCCTGGACGAGATCGTCAAGATGCTCGCCCCGGAGGCCGAGGAGAAGGCCGCCCGCGAGGCCGCCGAGGCCGAGGGCAAGCCGGCTCCGGCCCGCAAGCTGGAGGTCCAGGTCCTGGACTTCGAGGTCGGCGACTCGGTCACGGTCACGGACGGTCCCTTCGCGACCCTCCAGGCCACGATCAACGAGATCAACCCGGACTCGAAGAAGGTCAAGGGTCTCGTCGAGATCTTCGGCCGCGAGACCCCGGTCGAGCTCAGCTTCGACCAGATCCAGAAGAACTGATCCCACAGGTTTCCGACCAGGTCAGAGTGGCTGTCAAAAGCCGCTCTGACCTGCTCGGTTTTTGGCCGCGCGTCTATACCCGTTATCGTTGTGCGGTATGCCTGCATCCGGATGACCGGAAAGCGGGCTGAACACTCTCACTAGGACCCGGAGAGAGCAATGCCTCCCAAGAAGAAGAAGGTCACGGGGCTTATCAAGCTCCAGATCAACGCCGGTGCGGCCAACCCGGCCCCGCCGGTCGGCCCCGCGCTGGGTCAGCACGGCGTCAACATCATGGAGTTCTGCAAGGCCTACAACGCCGCGACCGAGTCGCAGCGTGGCATGGTCGTGCCGGTGGAGATCACGGTCTACGAGGACCGCACCTTCACCTTCATCACCAAGACTCCGCCGGCCGCGAAGCTGATCCTCAAGGCCGCTGGTGTGGACAAGGGCTCCGGCGAGCCGCACAAGACCAAGGTCGCCAAGCTCACGGCCGCCCAGGTCCGCGAGATCGCCACGGTCAAGCTGCCCGACCTGAACGCCAACGACCTGGACGCCGCGTCCAAGATCATCGCTGGCACCGCCCGCTCCATGGGCATCACGGTCGAGGGCTGATCACCCCCCCTCGTGACCTCTAGTGGTAGGGCCGGCGCGGCCCGCACCACGACTCCATACCTGAACCAACAGGAGAAGCAGTGAAGCGCAGCAAGGCTCTCCGCACCGCGGACGCCAAGGTCGACCGCGAGCGGAACTACGCTCCCCTCGAGGCCGTCCGCCTCGCCAAGGACACCGCCACCACGAAGTTCGACGGCACCGTCGAGGTCGCCTTCCGCCTGGGTGTCGACCCGCGCAAGGCCGACCAGATGGTCCGTGGCACCGTGAACCTTCCGCACGGCACCGGCAAGACCGCCCGGGTCCTGGTCTTCGCGACCGGTGACCGTGCCGAGGCCGCGATCGCCGCGGGCGCCGACATCGTCGGCTCCGACGAGCTCATCGACGAGATCTCCAAGGGCAACCGCCTGAACGAGTTCGACGCCGTGGTGGCCACCCCGGACCTCATGGGCAAGGTCGGCCGCCTCGGCCGCGTCCTCGGCCCGCGTGGTCTCATGCCGAACCCCAAGGTCGGCACCGTCACCCCCGATGTCGCGAAGGCTGTCAACGACATCAAGGGCGGCAAGATCGAGTTCCGCGTCGACAAGCACTCGAACCTGCACTTCATCATCGGCAAGGTCTCCTTCGACGAGACCAAGCTGGTGGAGAACTACGCCGCGGCTCTGGACGAGATCCTCCGTCTGAAGCCGTCCGCCGCCAAGGGCCGCTACATCAAGAAGGCGACCCTGACGACGACGATGGGCCCCGGCATCCCGCTGGACTCCAACCGCACCCGCAACCTCCTCGTCGAGGAGGACCCGGCCGCGGTCTGAACCCCATCGGTTCACTGAGTGGTCAGCCGGCCCCCGCCTTTCTCACGAGAGGCGGGGGCCGGCTCTTTGTTACGGTTCGAAGAACCGTAAAGACGTTGATCAAGGGGTGGGGAACGCTCATGAACAAGTCCGCATGGAAGCGCGCGGGCGTCGCCCTGACGGCACTCGCCGTCGTGACGGGCGTCGCGGGCTGTCAGGACGGTGACGCGAAGGCCGGCGGTACGAAGGCCGACGCCACGCAGACGGCCCCCGAGTCGCGGACGCAGAGCCTCGGAGACGCCACGAAGGCGATCCAGGCCGCGTACCGGAAGACCTCGGCCGCCAAGGCCGCCAAGGTCAAGATGACGATGAGCGTGAAGGGTGTCGGCGCGGAGTCGGGCACCATCGAGATGACCGGCGTCCAGGGCTGGGCCCCGGCGTCGATGGACATCACGATGAAGGGCTCCATGCTGTCCGCGGGCGACCCGGGCGCGCCCGAGCAGATGCGCATGATCATGCTCGACCAGGTCATGTACCTCGACGTGGGTGCCAAGCAGGCCGCCGAGATGGACGGCAAGCGCTGGATGAAGCTGGACATGAAGGCCGCGGGGGACGCCGCCGGCAGCGCGGCGATGCAGAAGCAGATGACCGGCGGCCTGGACAACATGAACCAGGACCCGGCCCAGCAGCTCGCCCTGCTCCTCGACTCCCCGGACCTGAAGCACATCGGTGCCGAGAAGATCAACGGCATGGAGACCGAGCACTACAAGGGCACGCTCACCTTCGAGCAGATGCTCAAGGCCAACGAGTCGTCGAAGCTCCTCTCCAAGGAGGAGCACGACGCGCTCATCGCCAACGTGAAGAAGACGGGCCTCAAGGGCTACGACACCGAGCTCTGGGTGACCGAGGACGGCTACCCGGCGCGCATGGACGTCGGCATGGTCATGGCCGAGGGCACGATGACCATGCGGGCCGACTACAGCGACTACGGCACCAAGATCGCCGTCCTGGCTCCGCCCGCCAAGGACACGGTCGACCTCTTCGAGATGCTGAAGGGCCTCGGCAAGGCCTGATTTGCCCCCGGCCGCCCCGGTCGCGTACGCTTCCCCAGAAGCCAAAGACCGCTGGTCGTTGCTGTGCCCCTACCGGGTGCGGTGGCCGAAGGATCCGCTGACAACGGACGACCCGCGCAGGTGACTGTGGAAGGTTCCCGACCTAGTTCGGTCGAGCCAGCCCCGTGCGCCTGCGCCCGGGGCGTTTTGTTTTGTTCAGCCCCCTTCTGAGCGGTCCTCATCACCCGGAAGGAGGCCGAAGCACTATGCCGACGCCCAACAAGGCTGCATCGGTGGCCGAGCTCAAGGACGCGTTCCAGAGCTCCAACGCCGCCGTGCTGACCGAGTACCGGGGTCTCACCGTTGCGCAGCTCAAGACGCTGCGTCGTTCGCTCGGTGAGAACGCCCAGTACGCCGTGGTGAAGAACACGCTGACCAAGATTGCGGCCAACGAGGCCGGGATCACCGCACTGGACGAGCACTTCGCTGGTCCGACCGCGGTCGCCTTCGTCACCGGTGACCCGGTGGAGTCGGCGAAGGCCCTGCGTGACTTCGCCAAGGAGAACCCGAACCTCATCATCAAGGCCGGTGTCCTTGACGGTAAGGCTCTCTCCGCCGACGACATCAAGAAGCTTGCGGACCTCGAGTCCCGCGAGGTTCTGCTCAGCAAGCTGGCCGGCGCGTTCAAGGGCAAGCAGTCTCAGGCTGCCTCGCTCTTCCAGGCGCTGCCGTCGAAGTTCGTCCGCACTGCGGAAGCGCTTCGCGTCAAGCTCGCCGAGCAGGGCGGTGCCGAGTAATTCGGCTCGCGCATTGATCCGTGCCGCCTAGTGCACGGGTCGTAGCGGGCCGTTACGCCCGCCTCTAAAGACACATCGGCACCTGCCGAATTAGTGGAAGGATCGCCCATCATGGCGAAGCTCTCTCAGGACGACCTCCTCGCCCAGTTCGAGGAGATGACCCTCATCGAGCTCTCCGAGTTCGTTAAGGCGTTCGAGGACAAGTTCGACGTCACCGCCGCCGCGGCCGTCGCCGTTGCCGGCCCGGGCGCCCCGGTCGCCGGTGCCGAGGCCGTCGAGGAGCAGGACGAGTTCGACGTCATCCTCGAGGGTGCCGGCGACAAGAAGATCCAGGTCATCAAGGTCGTGCGTGAGCTCACCTCCCTGGGCCTGAAGGAGGCCAAGGACCTCGTCGACGGCACCCCGAAGCCGGTCCTCGAGAAGGTCGCGAAGGAGGCCGCCGAGAAGGCTGCCGAGTCCCTCAAGGCCGCCGGCGCCTCCGTCACGGTCAAGTAAGACCGTTTCGAGTCGCTGAAGCTGACTCCTGCTCCCGTGTAACGCGGGAGCAGCGAAAGGCGATCACCCTTCTGGGTGGTCGCCTTTCGGCGTTCCCGGGGAAGGGCGTGGCGGGGTCCCCGAGGGCCGCTGGAAGCGGAGTATGGTGATCTTCGCCGTGCGCCCCGCACACCGGGGGGCCTTGACGAACCGCACGCAGCGCGCAATTCTCAGGACGCGTCGTCACAACGATCCGATTCCGAGGCATGGATCGACGACTGAACGGGCAGTATCGAGGTGCGCCGCATGGCGCGAGTAGCGCGGAGTTGAGAGCAACGAGGGTCGCGAAGAACTCGCCCTGGACATCAGTGAGCCAAGTGGCTACACTGACCCTTTGCGCTGCCTGTTAGCTGCCCTCTGCCCGTCACCAGGGGCATACCTTCGCATCCGCTTCGTCGACAGACCCCGTCTGACATGGCCTTTTGGCTATTTCAGGAAATGTCCGACGCGAAGCGCTGCTGGGGACCGGTACGCGCGTAGTGAGTCCGAGCCCTCGGAAGGACCCCCTCTTGGCCGCCTCGCGCAACGCCTCGACCAATACGAACAACGGCGCAAGCACCGCCCCGCTGCGCATCTCCTTTGCAAAGATCAAGGAGCCCCTCGAGGTTCCGAACCTCCTCGCGCTGCAGACCGAGAGCTTTGACTGGCTGCTCGGCAACGCCGCCTGGAAGGCTCGCGTCGAGGCTGCCCTTGAGTCGGGACAGGACGTCCCCACGAAGTCCGGCCTGGAGGAGATCTTCGAGGAGATCTCCCCGATCGAGGACTTCTCCGGGTCGATGTCGCTGACCTTCCGCGACCACCGCTTCGAGCCGCCGAAGAACTCGATCGACGAGTGCAAGGACCGTGACTTCACGTACGGTGCCCCGCTCTTCGTCACCGCCGAGTTCACGAACAACGAGACCGGCGAGATCAAGTCCCAGACGGTCTTCATGGGCGACTTCCCGCTCATGACCAACAAGGGCACCTTCGTCATCAACGGCACCGAGCGTGTCGTCGTGTCGCAGCTCGTCCGCTCGCCGGGCGTCTACTTCGACTCCTCGATCGACAAGACGTCCGACAAGGACATCTTCTCCGCCAAGATCATCCCGTCCCGGGGTGCCTGGCTGGAGATGGAGATCGACAAGCGCGACCTGGTCGGTGTCCGCATCGACCGCAAGCGCAAGCAGTCCGTCACCGTGCTGCTCAAGGCCCTCGGCTGGACCACCGAGCAGATCCTGCAGGAGTTCGGCGAGTACGAGTCCATGCGGGCCACCCTGGAGAAGGACCACACCCAGGGCCAGGACGACGCGCTGCTCGACATCTACCGCAAGCTGCGTCCGGGCGAGCCGCCGACCCGTGAGGCCGCTCAGACGCTGCTCGAGAACCTCTACTTCAACCCGAAGCGCTACGACCTCGCGAAGGTCGGCCGCTACAAGGTGAACAAGAAGCTCGGCGCCGACGAGCCGCTGGACGCCGGCGTGCTCACCACCGACGACGTCATCGCCACGATCAAGTACCTGGTCAAGCTCCACGCGGGCGAGACCGAGACGATCGGTGAGAACGGCAACGAGATCGTCGTCGAGACCGACGACATCGACCACTTCGGCAACCGTCGTCTGCGCAACGTCGGCGAGCTCATCCAGAACCAGGTCCGCACGGGTCTGGCTCGTATGGAGCGCGTCGTCCGCGAGCGGATGACCACCCAGGACGTCGAGGCGATCACGCCGCAGACCCTGATCAACATCCGGCCGGTCGTCGCCTCCATCAAGGAGTTCTTCGGCACCAGCCAGCTGTCGCAGTTCATGGACCAGAACAACCCGCTGTCGGGTCTGACGCACAAGCGTCGTCTCTCGGCGCTGGGTCCCGGTGGTCTGTCCCGTGAGCGGGCCGGCTTCGAGGTCCGAGACGTGCACCCGTCCCACTACGGACGCATGTGCCCGATCGAGACCCCCGAAGGCCCGAACATCGGTCTGATCGGTTCGCTCGCCTCGTACGGCCGCGTCAACGCGTTCGGCTTCATCGAGACGCCGTACCGCAAGGTCGTCGACGGCCAGGTCACCGACGAGGTCGACTACGTCACCGCCGACGAGGAGGACCGCTTCGTCATCGCGCAGGCCAACGCCGCGCTCAACGACGACCTGCAGTTCACCGAGCCGCGCGTCCTGGTCCGCAAGCGTGGCGGCGAGGTCGACTACGTCGAGCCGTCGGACGTGGACTACATGGACGTCTCGCCGCGCCAGATGGTGTCGGTCGCGACCGCCATGATCCCGTTCCTCGAGCACGACGACGCCAACCGTGCCCTCATGGGCGCGAACATGATGCGTCAGGCCGTCCCGCTGATTAAGTCGGAGGCCCCGCTCGTCGGCACCGGCATGGAGTACCGCTGCGCCACCGACGCCGGCGACGTGCTCAAGGCCGAGAAGGACGGTGTCGTCCAGGAGCTGTCGGCCGACTACATCACGGTCGCCAACGACGACGGCACGTACATCACGTACCGCCTGCACAAGTTCTCCCGCTCCAACCAGGGCACCTCTGTGAACCAGAAGGTCGTCGTGGACGAGGGCGACCGCGTCATCGAGGGCCAGGTCCTCGCCGACGGTCCCGCCACCGAAGACGGCGAGATGGCGCTCGGCAAGAACCTCCTCGTGGCGTTCATGCCGTGGGAGGGCCACAACTACGAGGACGCGATCATCCTGTCGCAGCGCCTCGTGCAGGACGACGTCCTCTCCTCGATCCACATCGAGGAGCACGAGGTCGACGCCCGTGACACCAAGCTCGGCCCGGAGGAGATCACCCGGGACATCCCGAACGTCTCCGAGGAGGTCCTCGCGGACCTCGACGAGCGCGGCATCATCCGCATCGGTGCCGAGGTCGTCGCCGGCGACATCCTGGTCGGCAAGGTCACGCCCAAGGGCGAGACCGAGCTGACCCCGGAGGAGCGCCTGCTCCGCGCGATCTTCGGTGAGAAGGCGCGTGAGGTCCGTGACACCTCGCTGAAGGTGCCGCACGGCGAGATCGGCAAGATCATCGGCGTCCGCGTCTTCGACCGCGAGGAGGGCGACGAGCTTCCCCCGGGCGTGAACCAGCTGGTCCGCGTCTACGTCGCCCAGAAGCGCAAGATCACCGACGGTGACAAGCTCGCCGGCCGTCACGGCAACAAGGGCGTCATCTCGAAGATCCTCCCGATCGAGGACATGCCGTTCCTCGAGGACGGCACCCCGGTCGACATCATCCTCAACCCGCTGGGTGTCCCGTCCCGAATGAACCCGGGACAGGTCCTGGAGATCCACCTCGGCTGGCTCGCCAGCCGCGGCTGGGATGTCTCCGGTCTCGCGGACGAGTGGGCGCAGCGCCTCCAGGCGATCGGCGCCGACCAGGTCGCCCCCGGCACCAACGTCGCGACCCCGGTCTTCGACGGTGCGCGTGAGGACGAGCTCGCGGGTCTGCTCCAGCACACCATCCCGAACCGCGACGGCGAGCGCATGGTGCTCCCGACCGGTAAGGCGAGGCTGTTCGACGGCCGCTCCGGCGAGCCGTTCCCGGACCCGATCTCCGTCGGGTACATGTACATCCTCAAGCTGCACCACCTGGTCGACGACAAGCTGCACGCGCGTTCGACCGGCCCCTACTCGATGATCACCCAGCAGCCGCTGGGTGGTAAGGCCCAGTTCGGTGGCCAGCGCTTCGGTGAGATGGAGGTGTGGGCGCTGGAGGCATACGGCGCCGCGTACGCCCTCCAGGAGCTGCTGACGATCAAGTCCGACGACGTGACCGGCCGCGTGAAGGTCTACGAGGCCATCGTCAAGGGCGAGAACATCCCTGAGCCCGGCATCCCCGAGTCCTTCAAGGTGCTCATCAAGGAGATGCAGTCCCTGTGCCTCAACGTGGAGGTGCTGTCCTCGGACGGCATGTCCATCGAGATGCGCGACACCGACGAGGACGTCTTCCGCGCAGCGGAGGAGCTCGGCATCGACCTGTCCCGGCGCGAGCCGAGCAGCGTCGAAGAGGTCTGACGGGAGTCCGGCAGGGGGACCAGCGATGGTCCCCCCGCCGGCCCCAGGACCCCCGTATCAGACCCCACAGCCTTACAACCCTGAGAGGGATTGACGCATAGTGCTCGACGTCAACTTCTTCGACGAGCTCCGGATCGGTCTGGCCACCGCTGACGACATCCGTCAGTGGAGCCACGGCGAGGTCAAGAAGCCGGAGACCATCAACTACCGCACGCTCAAGCCCGAGAAGGACGGACTCTTCTGCGAGAAGATCTTCGGTCCGACCCGGGACTGGGAGTGCTACTGCGGCAAGTACAAGCGCGTCCGCTTCAAGGGCATCATCTGTGAGCGGTGTGGCGTCGAGGTCACCCGCGCCAAGGTGCGCCGTGAGCGGATGGGCCACATCGAGCTCGCCGCCCCCGTCACCCACATCTGGTACTTCAAGGGCGTTCCGTCGCGTCTTGGCTACCTGCTCGACCTCGCCCCGAAGGACCTCGAGAAGGTCATCTACTTCGCGGCGTACATGATCACCTACGTCGACGACGAGCGCCGTACGCGTGACCTGCCCTCGCTGGAGGCGCACGTCTCCGTCGAGCGCCAGCAGATCGAGAACCGTCGCGACTCCGACCTGGAGGCCCGCGCCAAGAAGCTCGAGAACGACCTCGGCGAGCTCGAGGCCGAGGGCGCCAAGGCCGACGTGCGCCGCAAGGTGCGCGAGGGTGCCGAGCGCGAGATGAAGCAGCTGCGCGACCGCGCGCAGCGCGAGATCGACCGTCTGGACGAGGTCTGGTCGCGCTTCAAGAACCTCAAGGTCCAGGACCTGGAGGGCGACGAGCTCCTCTACCGCGAGCTGCGTGACCGCTTCGGCACGTACTTCGACGGTTCGATGGGTGCCGCGGCGCTGCAGAAGCGCCTGGAGTCCTTCGACCTCGAGGAGGAGGCCGAGCGCCTCCGCGAGATCATCCGTACCGGCAAGGGCCAGAAGAAGACCCGTGCGCTCAAGCGCCTCAAGGTCGTCTCCGCGTTCCTGCAGACCGCGAACAGCCCCAAGGGCATGGTTCTCGACTGCGTGCCGGTCATCCCGCCGGACCTGCGTCCGATGGTGCAGCTGGACGGTGGCCGCTTCGCGACCTCCGACCTGAACGACCTGTACCGCCGTGTGATCAACCGCAACAACCGTCTGAAGCGTCTGCTCGACCTCGGTGCCCCCGAGATCATCGTGAACAACGAGAAGCGGATGCTCCAGGAGGCGGTCGACGCCCTCTTCGACAACGGCCGTCGCGGTCGCCCGGTCACGGGCCCCGGCAACCGTCCGCTGAAGTCCCTCAGCGACATGCTGAAGGGCAAGCAGGGTCGTTTCCGTCAGAACCTGCTCGGCAAGCGTGTGGACTACTCCGCGCGTTCCGTCATCGTCGTCGGTCCGCAGCTGAAGCTGCACCAGTGCGGTCTGCCGAAGGCCATGGCGCTGGAGCTCTTCAAGCCGTTCGTGATGAAGCGCCTGGTCGACCTGAACCACGCGCAGAACATCAAGAGCGCCAAGCGGATGGTCGAGCGCGGCCGCACGGTCGTGTACGACGTCCTCGAAGAGGTCATCGCCGAGCACCCGGTCCTGCTGAACCGTGCGCCCACGCTGCACCGCCTCGGCATCCAGGCCTTCGAGCCGCAGCTGGTCGAGGGCAAGGCCATCCAGATCCACCCGCTCGTCTGCACCGCGTTCAACGCGGACTTCGACGGTGACCAGATGGCCGTGCACCTGCCGCTCTCCGCGGAGGCGCAGGCCGAGGCCCGCATCCTGATGCTGTCCTCGAACAACATCCTGAAGCCGGCCGACGGCCGTCCGGTCACGATGCCGACCCAGGACATGGTCCTCGGTCTGTTCTTCCTGACCACCGACGGTGAGCTCCGTGACACCAAGGGCGAGGGCCGCGCGTTCGGCTCCACGGCCGAGGCGATCATGGCGTTCGACGCTGGCGAGCTCGCGCTCCAGTCGGAGATCGAGATCCGCTTCCCCGTCGGCACCGTCGCTCCGCGTGGCTGGGTTCCCCCGGTCACCGAGGAGGGCGAGCCGGAGTGGCAGCAGGGTGACTCGTTCCGTCTGCGGACGACCCTGGGCCGCGCGCTCTTCAACGAGCTGCTGCCCGAGGACTACCCGTTCGTCGACTACTCCGTCGGCAAGAAGCAGCTCTCCGAGATCGTCAACGACCTCGCCGAGCGCTACCCCAAGGTCATCGTGGCGGCGACGCTCGACAACCTGAAGGCGGCCGGCTTCTACTGGGCGACCCGTTCCGGCGTCACCGTGGCCATCTCCGACGTCGTCGTTCCCGAGGCGAAGAAGGAGATCGTCAAGGGCTACGAGGCGCAGGACGAGAAGGTCCAGAAGCAGTACGAGCGCGGTCTCATCACCAAGGAAGAGCGCACGCAGGAGCTCATCGCGATCTGGACCAAGGCGACCAACGAGGTTGCCGAGGCGATGAACGCGAACTTCCCGCGGACGAACCCGATCTTCATGATGGTCGACTCGGGTGCCCGAGGAAACATGATGCAGATGCGTCAGATCGCGGGTATGCGTGGTCTGGTGTCGAACGCCAAGAACGAGACGATCCCGCGTCCCATCAAGGCGTCGTTCCGCGAGGGCCTCACCGTCCTCGAGTACTTCATCTCCACGCACGGTGCCCGTAAGGGTCTGGCTGACACCGCCCTGCGTACCGCCGACTCGGGTTACCTGACCCGTCGTCTGGTGGACGTCTCGCAGGACGTCATCATCCGCGAGGAGGACTGTGGCACCGAGCGCGGTCTGAAGCTGCGGATCGCGGCCAAGGACGAGGCCGGTGTCCTGCGCAAGACGGACGACGTCGAGACCTCCGTGTACGCGCGGATGCTCGCCGAGGACGTCGTCGTCGACGGCAAGGTCATCGCGCCGGCCAACGTCGACCTGGGTGACGTGCTCATCGACGCCCTGGTCAACGCGGGCGTCGAGGAGGTCAAGACCCGCTCGGTCCTGACCTGTGAGTCCGCCGTCGGTACCTGTGCGTTCTGCTACGGCCGTTCGCTCGCCACCGGCAAGCTGGTCGACATCGGTGAGGCGGTCGGCATCATCGCCGCCCAGTCCATCGGTGAGCCCGGTACCCAGCTGACGATGCGTACCTTCCACACCGGTGGTGTGGCCGGTGACGACATCACCCAGGGTCTGCCCCGTGTCGTCGAGCTCTTCGAGGCGCGTCAGCCCAAGGGTGTCGCCCCGATCTCGGAGGCGGCCGGCCGCGTCCGCATCGAGGAGACCGAGAAGACCAAGAAGATCGTCGTCACCCCGGACGACGGCACCGACGAGACGGCGTTCCCGATCTCGAAGCGTGCCCGTCTGCTCGTGGGCGAGGGCGACCACGTCGAGGTGGGCCAGAAGCTCACCGTGGGTGCCACCAACCCGCACGACGTGCTCCGGATCCTCGGTCAGCGCGCGGTCCAGGTCCACCTGGTCGGCGAAGTCCAGAAGGTCTACAACTCGCAGGGCGTGTCGATCCACGACAAGCACATCGAGATCATCATCCGGCAGATGCTGCGCCGCGTGACGATCATCGAGTCCGGCGACGCGGAGCTCCTGCCGGGCGAGCTGGTCGAGCGGTCGAAGTTCGAGACCGAGAACCGTCGTGTGGTCACCGAGGGCGGTCACCCCGCCTCCGGCCGTCCGCAGCTGATGGGTATCACCAAGGCCTCGCTCGCCACCGAGTCGTGGCTGTCGGCGGCGTCCTTCCAGGAGACGACCCGAGTCCTGACGGATGCGGCGATCAACGCCAAGTCCGACAGCCTCATCGGCCTCAAGGAGAACGTCATCATCGGTAAGCTCATCCCGGCCGGTACGGGTCTGTCCCGCTACCGCAACATCCGGGTCGAGCCGACCGAGGAGGCCAAGGCCGCGATGTACTCGGCCGTCGGCTACGACGACATCGACTACTCGCCGTTCGGCTCGGGCTCCGGCCAGGCCGTTCCGCTGGAGGACTACGACTACGGTCCGTACAACCAGTAAGAGTAAGTAGTGCGAAACCGAAGGGCGGTCACCCCGTGTGGGGTGGCCGCCCTTCGGCGTTCCTCCGGACGGAGGGATCAGCGCGCGGCCAGTTCCCAGACCGCGACGAGGACGCCGGCGCTCGCCGTCAGCGCGGCGATGCTGGCCAGCGGCCAGCGGGCGCGTTCCAGGGCGTCGAGGCGGGCCTCGTGGTCGGCGAGCTGCTTGTCGGTCTGGTCGCTGCGCTGGACGAGCAGCGCGAGCGATCCGTCGACGCGGGCGAAACCGGCCTCCAGCGTGCCCCGGAGCCGTTCCAGTTCGAGGGCGACGGCGACGGGGTCGTTCGGATCAGACTCGGTCATCGGCACCGCCCGGGGTGCTGCGCAGCCAGGAAGGCAGCAGGGTCTGCACCAGGTCGAGGGCCATCACCCGCGCCAGCCCGCCGGCGACGGCCAGCGCCCCCGCGACCCAGGGGAGGGTCGCGGGGATGCCGGAGGCGTCGACGATCGCGGGCAGGACGACGGCGATGCCGACGGCGGACTGGAGGACGGTGCGGGCCGTGCGCTTGGCGGCATCGGACATCGGTGTGCTCCTTGGTGGGGGGTTACTTCGTGTACGGGACCTTCAGCGCGTTCCACGAGGCGGCGCCGGGGACGCCGTCGGCGTCGGAGCCGCGGAAGCCGAGCTTGTGCTGCCACTTCGCGTAGCTGAGCCGGTCGGCCTCGCCCCAGCGGGGGCTGGGGCCGACGGTGTACGCGGAGCAGCCCTCGGCGACGAGGCGGCGGCCCATGGCCGTGATGATCGGGGAGCTCGTCTCCTTGCGGAAGAACGAGGAGCCCGGGAACGGCTGGAGGCGGGGGGCGGCCGGCTTGCCGGCGGCGGGGGCGTTCTTGACGGGTGCCTTGCCGAGACGGGCCTGGACCCGGTCGCGCATCGTCGGCATCCCGAAGCCCTTGGGGTCGCTCTTCCAGTCGGACCACTCCAGGTGGCCGATGACGGACTTGGCGCCCCAGGTGTGGGCCCGGCAGAGGGCGGCGGAGACCCGTTCGATGGCTTCGAGCTGGGCGGCCGGCCAGGGGTCGGTGCCGTTGCCGAGGTTGATGCACTCGAAGCCGTAGAAGCGGGCGTTGCCGTCGACGGCGTTGCTGCTGCCCTGGTGCTCGCGCGGGGCGGGCGGGCGGTCGCCGTACGTCTCGGTCACGACGGCCTGGAGGACCGACGGGTCGCCGCCGCCGGCGTGGTTGGCCCGGCCGGAGGCGACCAGGTGGACGCTGCCGTCCTTGGCGATGACACCGTGGCAGAGCGGTCCGGGCAGCCCCTCGTAGCCGTTGTAGCAGAGCTCGACGGAGGAGGCGGTGCCGCTGGAGACGGTGTGGTGGATCATGACTCCGACCACCGGTCCCCAGGTGCCGACGTGGTTGCGGTTGTGGGTGCGCCAGCCGGGATGTTCGACGACGTTGACGCCTTCGGCGCGGAGTGCGGCGAGGAACCGGTCCGCGGACAGGGGAGTGGCCATCTGGTGTCCTCCAGGCATGAAAAAAGCCCGCGCTGCGGCGGGCGTACGGGTGGGACAGAGGGGTTACGGGGCCGGCTCGGGCTCCGGGGCCGGCGGCGTGGCCGGGACCCAGGTGGCGCAGAGCGCGGCGTAGGCCGAACGGCGGGCCTCGAAGTCGGCGAGCGCGGCGGAGACGGCCCGCTGGACGGCGGTCGGGTCGGGCACGGCGGGGACGCCGTCCCGCGCCGCGACGATGACCAGGCCGTGGCCGCGCAGGGTGGCGTCACCCGTGCCGGTCCGGGAGAACTCCGCGCTGACCTGCACCGACGGGTACTCGCCGGTGAACGGGTCGCGCTCCAGGGTGTAGCCGAGACCGTTGTCGTAGACGCGTACGGAGAGGGTGTGGCCGTTCTCGGTGACGGTGGCGCGGCCGGCGTAGTCGATGGCCACGCCCCAGGGCTGGGTGGGGTCGATGTTCATGGTGTGCTCCTCGACGGCCTCGTCGGCCGGGTTGGGCGGACGGTCAGGTCTGGGTGCCGTACATGCTGACGGTCTGGGCGTACACCGTGCCGCCGGCGCTGGTGACCACGGCGTGGATCTCGACGGTCATGACCTTGCCGAACTTGGTCGGCAGGTCGACCGGGAGCAGACCGGTGTAGTCGAAGTTCTGTCCGGCGTTCACGGTGGGGCCGAACTGCTGGCCGTCGACCATGACCTTGACCTGGCCGGCCGCGCCGCTGGACACCTTCGTGTACATCATCAGCCGCATCTTGGGCTGCCAGACCGGGTTGAAGGACCGGCCGATGGCGGTGAAGGCCGTGCTCGTGGTGGACGGCCAGTTCGCCACGTTCAGGTGGTCCACCGGCGGCATCAGCTGCAGCCACGGCCTGGCGAGGCCGCCCGTCGCGATGTCGTCCGCGAAGAGCTCGTGGTTGTAGCCGTCGAAGACCCGGAGGACCGGCTTGGTCGGGGTCGGGGCCCCGGGCGGGAGCGGGAGGGGCCGGATCTCGTTGAGAGGAGGACGGGTGTTGACCGCTGTGGACAGGGCCTGGATCCGGCGCTCCATCTGGATCAGCCGGTCGATGATGTTCTCGGGCAGCAGGGCCATCAGCTCTCCTCGAGGGCCAGGTCGGCGGTGTCGGGTCGGCCTCGCTCGGCCGGCCGGACCTTGACGCCGACGATGCGGTAACGGGCGTCGAGGCCCGTCGGGTGCCATTCGTCGGTGATGCGGATGCGTGCGGTGCGCCCGAGGAGCGTCGGGGGGACGATTCCGGCGAGCCGGATGCTGATCTCGGGGATCTGCACGGAGCCCCACGGCATGTCGACCGCCGCCTGGGCGAGCGCGTTCAGCGTGGCCTTGTCGCTGATGTCGTTGTGGTCCTCGGACACGTCGATCTGGGGCCAGATGTCCGGCAGCGGCTTCGTCGGCACCCGGAGGTCGGACATGGTGGGCCTGGACTCGGTGCCCGCGTTGCTGTTGGTCGAGGCGCCGCGGGCCAGGGCCTGGGTCCCGCCGCGGGTGGCGTCGTCGGGGATGGAGTACGACAGGATCGCGCCGGGCCGGTCGAAGATCATGTCGGTGGCGCCGGTGCGGATGGGCGAGCCGAGCTTGAGCTGGCGGACCCGCTTGCCGTCGTCCGGATCGCGGTAGACCAGGATCTGGTACTCCAGGCCCTGGGCGATGAGCTGGTCGAGGGCCTCCTGGTAGGCGGTCTCGTCGCCGTACCGCCAGGAGGCCGTGCGCAGGACGCCGGACTCCTCCGCCGCGTCGCCGACGTCGATCCCGCTGACGCCCAGGCCGTCCGACAGGCTGCTCCAGAGGCTGCGGGCGATGGTGAACTGGTCGGTCGGCTGGGTGAACCGGCTCTCGAACTCGTTCGTACGGATGCGCCGCCGGGTCGCGTACGAGTCGAAGGTGGAGGCCTGGATCCCGAGGGTCAGCACGCCTCGGCCGCTGGACTGGAGGTTGGTGGTCCAGACGATGCCGCCCCACCACAGGTCTCCGCCGCGCTCCAGGTAGACCGTGGTGCGGCCCGGCTTGATCCGGTGGGCCCGTTCGGCGAGGGCGCGGTCGGGGATGGGGATGGTGCCGGACAGCGAGCCGGCCCGGCCGATGTAGTCCTCGAACGACACGTCCCGCAGCGGCAGGATGTCGAGGGTGATGTCGGTCCAGAGGTCACAGAAGATGGCCCGGTAGGGCGTGTCGATTGCCATGGACAGCCCCCTTACAGGACGTAGGTCGCGGAGATCCGCACGGTGCGGCCGGTGGTGAGGGCGCCGTTCGGGGACCAGGTGCGCAGGTTGATCTGTCCGCTGGGCGCGATGTACGCGGCACCGCTGGCGAAGCCGTCGCAGGCGGAGGCCTCGTAGTCGAAGGCGGGGCGCCACCCGGCGGGCAGGGTGCACAGCGGTTCGTCGTTGATGTTGCCGGCGCTGTTGGCGTTGATGTCGGCGCCGTTGCGCATGACCGTGACGAGGACGGTCGCGAGGCCCCGGCTGCGCCGGGCGGCGAAGGCCACGACCGTCCAGCCGGTCAGCGGCGTCGTGCCGGTCGTGGTGGTCTCCACCTCGACCGGCGCCTGGTAGTTCGCCCAGGCGGTGCCGTTCCAGCGCTGGAGGACGCCGTTGTTGTCGCGGAACTGGCCGACGTAGCCGCCGGTCGACAGGGTGCCGCTGGGGGCGACTCCGCCGATCTCCTTCGGGTACGCGACCCAGGCGGTGCCGTCCCAGCGCTGGAGGAGGTGGGCGTTGTCGTTGTCCTGGTACTGGCCCGGGTAGGAGCCGGGGACCCCGGCGTTGTTGTAGACGGGCAGGATGCCGCCCACGCCGACGAGGGTGGTGCGCAGGTCGGTCGAGGCGCCGCCCACCCAGTCGATGCCGCCGGTGCCGGCCGAGGCTCCGGCCTTCACCTTGACGGAGAAGAGGACGAGGGAGAGCGGGGGCGCGGCCGGGGCTTCCGGCTGGGCCTTCGGCTGGCCCTTGACGATTTCGAGGACGGCCTCGTTGCGGGTGAGGCTGTCGAACTCGTCGTCGTACACGCGCAGGACGACGAGGTCGATGCGCGGGTTGAGCGGGTCGCCGTCGCCGAAGGTGAGGACGGTGTCCGCGTCGAGGGTGACGGGGTAGGCGCCCTGGTTGTTCGGGCCCTGGATGACGGCGCGCCCGGCGTAGACGGTCGCCGTCATCGGGCCGCTGGAGCTCATCCAGAGGCCGCCGACCCGGAACTTGCCGTCGAACGTGCCGGGCAGGATGCCGGAGCGCGAGGCGAGCGGGTTGACCGGGGTGGTGGCGCCGTGGGCGGTGAGGCGGGTGGTGACACGGGTCTGGCCGGTCGGGGGAAGCCAGCCGCTGCGCAGTGCCATGGTGTTCTCCTGTCGGGTGGGTGGAGCGCGGACTACGGCAGCGGGTCGACCTTGATGAAGGTGTTGTCGAAGCCGGCCTTGAGGGTGAGGGTGTTGGTGATCACCCGGAAGAACGCGGTGAGCGTGTACGTCGCGCCCGCGGTCAGGCCGGAGTAGCGCCGCGTGTTGGACGCCGAGATCATGTTCTGGGTGGCGGCGATCACCGCGTAGTCGTCCTCGAGGTCGTTGACGACCGTGGCGCCCTGGGTGAGCTTGAGCGCCATGTACGCGTAGTGGTCGACGCTCCCCGACCGCATCTTGGCGCCGAAGCCGACGGCGACGGACCGCGAAGGCGGGGCGACGAAGCTGACCGTGAGCGGGTTCGTGACGCGGCCCGCGAGCGTCGAGGTGTAGGTGGTCGAGGTGGTGTCGCCGTAGTCGCCGTTGTCGACGAAGGCGCCGACGGGCACGGACGGGATCCACGCCGCGCCGTTCCAGCGCTGGAGCTGGCCGCTCGCCGTGTCGCGGTACTGGCCGGTGTAGCTCGCCGGCGTGGCCGAGGCGGTGTTCGGGATGATGCCGCCGAGCGCCGCCGGGTACGGCACCCACTTGGAGCCGTCCCAGCGCTGGAGCGTGTTGGCCGCGTCCTGGTACTGGCCCGGGTAGGCGCCAGGACCGCTCGCTCCCTCGGCCGGGAGGATGCCGCCGAGCGAGACGACCGTGGTGCGCAGGTCCTTGAGCGCGGTGTTCCACGGGATGCCGCCGTTGCCCGCGCTGGCGCCGGCCGGGACGGTCACCTCGTACAGCGGCAGGCAGCGCGCCGGGATGAGCGGGGCCTTCGGGGTCTGCTCCGGGGTGCCCTGGATGACCTCGAGCTTCGCCTCGGTCTTCGTCGAGGAGTCGTAGAGGGTGTCGTAGATCTTCAGGACGATCACGTCGATGCGGGCGTACTGGGCGTTGCCCGGCACGAAGGTGACGGCCTCCGAGGTCGGCAGCGTCACCGGGTAGGCGCCCTGGGTGATCTCGCCCTGGATGACGGCCCGGCCCTCGGAGACCGTGGCCGTCATGGCGCCGGAGCCGAAGGTCCAGAAGCCGGCCAGCCGGAACGTGCCGTCGTACGAGCCGGGCAGGATGCCGGAGCGGACCTGGACGGGGTTGGACATCGTGGTGACACCGGTCTGGGTGAGCCGGGTGTCCTCGCGGGTCTGGCCGGTCTCGGCGACCCAGCTGCTGCGCAGGTTCATGGGGTTTCTCCGATCGAGGAGTCGAGGCGGGGGAGGAACGGGAGCGGGAGTCGATCCGGTGGAGTCAGGACCTGATCCACTCGGCCGAGAGGTTGCAGGAGTAGCCGCCGCCGCCGAGGGTCCGTACCGCGGTCGGGTTCGTCTGGTACGCGGAGAGCTGGACCGTGCTGCCGGCGGTGAGCTTGATGAGGCCCTGGCCGCCGACGACGACGGGGCCGCCGCCCGCGGGCGTGAGCCAGGTCATCCGGGGGACGCCGACGCCGCCGACGACGATCCGGGTGCCGCGCATGCCCTCGTAGGAGTCGCTGCTCCAGGCGGTGTGGCCGGAGACGCGCCACCAGCCGGTGCGCGGCACGGTGAAGGTGTCCGTGCCGTTCCAGCCGGTGAAGTCGTCGATGTCGACGGTCTGGAGGACGACCGGGGTCCATACGGCGAACGGGATGGACTGGTACGCCGTCTGCGAGGCGCTGAACAGGATCGTCGCCTTGCCCTCGGCGTACTGCCAGGCGGTGCCGTCCCAGCGCTGGAGCACTCCGGCGTTGTCCCGGAACTGGCCGGTGTACGTACCGGTCGTCACCGTGCCGTGCGGAGCGATGCCGCCGATCGCCTTGGGGTACGAGACCCAGTTGCCCGTGCCGCTGCTGTCCCAGCGCTGCAGCAGCCCGGCGGTGTCCCGGTACTGGCCGGTGTACGCGCCCTTGAAGCCGCTGGTGGGCATGATCCCGCCGAGGGCGACCACCGACCAGTGCTGGGTGGTGACGGCGGTGCTCCACGGCACGCCGCCGGTGCCGGCCGAGGCGCCCTTCTGGACCCGGACCGTGTACAGCGGGAGCGTGCTGCCGGCGCCGCTCACCGGGGCGACGGGGTTGGCCGAGGGCGTGCCCTTGACCAGGCGCACCACGGCCTCGGTGGTGCCGCCCTGGTCGAAGGAGCCGTCCACGACGGCCAGTTCGATCAGGTCGATGCGGTCGTACTGCGGGTCGCCGTCCCCGAGCGTGAAGCTCTCCGGCGCGGTGACGGCGACGAGGTAGGCGCCCTGGGCCGTGTCCTTGCCCTGGACGATCGCGCGACCGGTGCCGATGGTGCACTGCATCGGTGTGCTGCCGGTCAGGACGAAGCCGCCGGGCACGATGCCCGACCGCGAGCGCAGCGGCGTCTCCTCGGGGCTCTGGCCGCTGGGGGTGAGCAGGGCGGCGAGGGTCAGACGGGTGTCCTCGCGGGTCTGGCCGGTGGACTGGAGCCAAGCGGCGCGTACGGTCATGGGGTCACCTCTCCGGAAGGGGGCGGGTCGGTCGGGGTGGAGGAACGGCTCGGGGCCGGCGGTGACCACGCGTGGCGTGCTCTCCGCCGGCCCCGAGGGGACGGTCAGCGTGCGGCGGTCACCATTCGGCGCTGCGCCAGCGGACCGTCATCAGGGAGGCCGCGGTGCCCTCCTCGGGCCGGAAGGACAGGTCGGTCCGGCCGGGCTCCAGCACGAACAGCTCCTCCGGGGTGGAGTCGGCCATCGCGGTGTGCAGGCGGGAGGCCGAGTTGTTGAGCATGACCGTGCCCGCGCGCGTGTCGACGGTGAGCTCGTCGCCGGCGGCCAGGTCGATCGCGTACCGGAGCCGGCGCCTGGTGACGCGTTCGGTGACGGCCGGCATGGAGCACGGGCCGCGGAAGACGATCACCGGGTGGCAGGCGGCCGAACCGGTGTTGTCGATGACGACGTCACCGGTGCTCGTCGCCTTGCCCCAACTGAGCGGCCAGGTCAGCGGCCAGGTCAGGCCCGACTCCGGCTGCGGGGGAGTGGTCTCGGCGATCTGCTCGTCGACGGCGTAGCGGCGCGGGTCGGACGCCAGCCACTGGACGGACATGCGGGAGCTGCCCTGGGTGGCGAAGCCCTGGTCGGCGGGGACCACGCGCTGGGCGATCCGGGCGCGGACGGCGAGCAGTTCGCCGTGCAGCCGGACGGTGAGCCAGCGCTCCTCGTCGAGGAGGGCGAGCGCCTGCCGCAGCGCGCGGACGGCACCAGCCGTGCCGCTGTACTCCGGCATCAGCACGATCGTGCCGCCCACCTTGCGGGGCTTGGCGAACCGGGCGCCCGGCCAGGCGCCGTGCGAGGTGGGGCGGTCGGCGTCGGAGGCGTCGTATTCGGGCAGGTCCTCCCAGCCCGACAGGCCGGACTTGTCGACGGCGAAGGGGGTGCCGGGCCCGATCAGGAGCCCGGCCCACTGCATCTGCCCGTCCTGGGTGATGAGCGAGCCGGGCGGGAGGTCGGCGATGTAGGTGTTTCCGGCGTACGGGGTCGTGGTCTCGGCCATGGGGCCGTCACCTCACTTGGGATGGGGTCGGCGGTGGGCGGACGGGCGCGGGTCGAAGCGCGGGCGTCAGCGGTGGGCGGTCGCGAGGAACAGCAGGTCCTCGGCGGTCGACCGCGGGCTCGCGCCGGGCTCCTCGTGGAAGTCCCGGATGCGGTGCGGCGAGGGAAGCGGCTCGGCGAGCGCGGGGACGCGACGGTTCTCCAGCTGGGAGAGCGAGTCGATGCGGTAGTCGTCCGCGCTTCCGGGCGAGACGATGCCGCCCTCGGCGAGCATCGGGAGCTTGTCGAGTTCGACGCCGAACTTCTTGCCGGTGAGCGGGATCTCGAAGCTGAGCTTGTTGAGCCCGTCGATGATCCAGTTGGCGAAGGCGATGAGACCGTTGATCGGCCCCTTCACGACACCGATCACCGCGCTCAGGGCGCCCTTGACCAGGTCCCCGATGCCGCCGAGGGCCTTGCTCACCGCGTCCTTGGCGGTCCGGAAGAAGCCCGGGATCTTGTCGGTGATCCAGTTCACGACCGGCTGGACGGCGTCCCTGACACCGCCGATGGTGCGGGAGGCGATGCCGCGCAGCGCGTTCGACGCGGAGGACACGGCGGAGCCGATCTTCGAGATCCCGCCGATCACCGATCCGACGATCTTGAGCCCCGTCTTGAAGACGGTCAGATACGCCCTGAAGTACGTGCCCACGGCCTCGCCGAGGGCCTTCATGAACGGCTGGATGAACTTCCAGACCGCCTGGAAGCCCTTCAGCGCCTGCTGGAGCACCTGCTTGATGATCCGCTGACCGGTCTCGGAGTTGACGGCCAGTTCGATCAGGTAGGCGGCGATGGGCACGATCAGGCCGACGAGGAAGCCGAGCGGGTTGGCCCGCATGGCGACGTTGACGGCTGTCATGGCGATCGAGGCGATGGTCATCACGACGCCGAAGGTGTCCATCAGGCCGGAGATGACGTCCGTGATGGGCAGCAGCGGCAGCAGGATGCCGAGGATCATCCCGGCGCCGGAGCCGATCTTCCCGGCGGCGATACGGGCCTTGCCGGCGGCGGTCCCGATCCGCTTGACCCTGGTGGGCGCGGTGGACCGCTTGATCCTGGTGACGGCGGTGGCGGCGCCGGACGCGTTCTGGCCGAGGGTGCGCAGGGAGGTGCCGGAGTCCTTGACCGCGGTGGCCAGGGCGCCGACACCCGCCGAAGCGCGCTGGACGTCCTGCTTGAGGCGGCCGAGCGCGCCGCCGGCGTCACCGAGCCCCCGCCGCAGGCTGCCCATCGGCGCGATGACCGCGCCGAACCGCGGCATGACGAGCGCGGCACTCATGCGCGTGCTCCACGCGCCTTCACGAGGTACATGAGCGCGTCGGCGGTGGTGTGCGGGTCACTGTTCCGGGCCGCGTGGTAGTGCTCGATGTGCAGCCCGGGACCGGTGGCCCCGCCCTGGTCGCCGCCCTGGCCCGTGCGGGCCCGGCGGGCCGTGAGGGCGAGCAGCCGGTCCAG
Organism: Streptomyces sp. LMG1-1-1.1; assembly: GCF_040815545.1. Classification (NCBI taxonomy): domain Bacteria; kingdom Bacillati; phylum Actinomycetota; class Actinomycetes; order Kitasatosporales; family Streptomycetaceae; genus Streptomyces; species Streptomyces sp. LMG1-1-1.1. The sequence continues at coordinate 236,603 of NZ_JBFPNH010000065.1, forward strand.
CTTGGACAGCGGCAGGACGGCCTCGGCCTCGCCGGCCTCGGCGAGGATCGCCGGGACACCGCCGTGGCGGGGCATGACGACACCACCGGTGGCGAGCATCGGGATGGTCGGGATGTTGACGCCGAACGTCTTGCCGCCGACGACCGGGACCCAGCCGGGGACGCTGACCTTGACGCGGTTGAGGCTGCCGATCATCGAGTTGATGAGGCCGATGACCGCGTTGATCGGGCCCTTCACACCGCTCTTGATGCCGTCGAACGCCCGGGACGCGATGTCCTTGAGGCCGTTCCAGATGGACGACATCTTGTCCTTGACCGCGCTGAACGCGTTCGGGATCGCGGACTTGATCCAGTTCACCACCGGGGTGATGACGGCCTTGATGCCGTTCCAGACGGCGCTGATGACGCTCTTGATCGCGGTCATCACCGTGGTGATGACCGTCTTCCAGATCTTCACGTACGTCTTGATGACCGTGGCGACGGCCTTCACGACGGTGGAGATCGCCTTCTTGATGCCGTTCCAGACCGTCTTGATCAGTGCGCCGGCCTGCTTCATGATCGGGCCGATGGCCTTCATGACCGAGCTGATCACGGTCTTGATGGCGCTGAACGCCTTCTTCATGACCGTCTGCATCGTCTTCGAGCGCATCGCCATCTCGACGATCGTCTCGATGAGCGGCATGAAGAGTTCGAGCAGCCGGACCAGGAAGTTGCCCTTCATGGACTTGTTGAGCTTGTCCTGGCCCTTGGCGGCCTTGCCGGCGCCGGACTCGTACTTGCCGAGCTTCCCGCCGGCCGACTGAGCGGTGTCACCGGCCTTCTTCATGGCCCGCTCGGCCTGCTCCGAGGCCGTCTTCAGGTTCTTGAGCTGGGTGTTGGAGCCCTGGGCGGCGGTCTTCAGGTTCTTGAGCTGACCGTCCGCCGCCTTTCCGGCGTCGCCGACCTTCTTGACCGAGGTGCCGGCGCCGGACGCCTGGGTCTTCAGGTTGCCGAGAGCGGTGGACGCGTTCTTGAGGTTTCTTACGAGAGACATGGGTTACCTCCTTTCGGGGTGAAAGTGATCAGGCCGGGTTCATCTGGCTGTTGAGCTCGCGGACCGCGTCCGCGAACCCGCGCATGTTCCCCGTCAGGGTCGTGGTGTGCCGGGCGAGTTCCCCCGCCTTCTGGGCGGCGGGACCCAGGGCCGCGGCCGTGGGGACCTTGTCCGGGTCGAAGTTGTTCATGGCGAGCTTGAGCTTGCCGATGGCCTTGGCGAACGCCATGGTCTTCTTGGGGTCGGAGTAGGTCACCCCTTCGTTGATCTTGCCCAGGGCCTTGGCGATGAGCGGCGTCTGCGTCGGGTCGACGGCCTCGCCGAGCTTCTTGACCGCATCGGCGATCTTCGTCGCCTTGGTCAGGCTCGGCATGCCGCGCAGGTTGCGCTTGAAGTCCGGCGCGTGCCTGTTGAACTTCTCCAGTTCGGGGTTCAGGCCGGCGAGCTGGCCGCGCAGTGCGTCGAAGTTGGTGCCCGCGGGGATGTCGGCGATGCCGCCGGCGCCTTCCCACTGCCGCCTCTCGCGTGCCTCGACCTGGCCGATCTGCTGCCTGTTCCAACCGCCGTTGTCGTTCCTGCTCAAGATGAGACGCTGTTCGCGTGGTATATGAGCGTTTCCGGCGCGGTCGAAGGTCTGTATCTTCCGCGCGAGGTTGACGGCCAAGCCCTTGATGGCGGGGAGCAGCACGAGCAGGACGCCGCCCACGATGGCCGCGAGCAGCCACTGCCACCACTTGACCTGACCGTCCTCCTTGCTCTCGAACCACTTCTCGAGGGCGGGGGCGAAGGCGCCGAGGGGTGTGGCCTCCAGGAACTCGGTCCACGGGTTCTTGGTGGCCTCGGTGTGGATGTCCTTGATCTGCTTGAGGGCCTCGGCGAAGAAGCTCCGGATGAAGTTCTCCGTGGTGATTCTCGGGTCGTCGTTGATGAGGTGCCGCTTGAGCTCGGAGCCCACCTCCTTCGCCGTCGTCTCGACGAAGGGTGTCTTCTCGGCCTCGTCCTTCTTCGGGTTGGGGACCTGGTACTTGAGTTCCTCGGTCTTCTTGAGCAGGGAGTTTTTGAACTCGGTGATCTCCTTGGAGAGCTCCGGGATCGTTTCTGCCATGGGTTGCTCCGCTTCCGGCCCGTGAGGGCCAAGCGCCGAAAAGCCCCTGCCGGTGGCGGCAAGGGCTCGTTCGTGCGGGGGCAGCCGGCGCGCTAGGCGTCCTCGCCCCGGCGGGTTCCGCGGCGCGTCGTCGCGAGGGCGTCGTTCCAGCCCGCGGTGTACGCGAGGGTCTCGCAGCGGGAGACCTCGGCGTACAGCGTGCCGAGCAACGCTCTCTTGTCGAGGGCGACGGGTCCGTCGAGGAGCTGGCGGAGGCGGTCCTGAAGAGGGATCTGCGGTCGCGATGCCTCGGCCTGCTGGGTCATGGACGCCTGCCTTCCGGTTGCTTGCCCGTGCGTGTGTGGCGGCGCCGCGGAGTGAGGAGCGGGGGCACCACGTGTTCGAACTGCTGTGCGAACAGAGTGTGGAACATCTGTTCGATGTTTGTCGAGCGGGAAACGCCTGACGGTGTGTCTTCTTGCGCGTTTTCCGAACGTGTTGGCGGCTGAAACGGCCGTGAGTTCGACCGGGTAACCTGGAGGACGCGTTCCCCGGACCGGACCACCCAGGGGGACGAGGGGCGCGAGGGGCGCGCGGGGACCCCAGGGGGCTGGAAGGCAGTACTGACGCATGGATACGGAGCCGGGCGCTGGCCGCCGGGAGCGGGTCGTCGACTGGCTCGCGGCCCACCCCGATCTGCCCCACCTCTTCGCCTACCTCTCGGAGCTCGTCCACGTCTCCGGGCACGCCCCCGACGAACTCGTCGTGATCCCCAGAGCCGAGGTCGACCGCCGAGAGACGGCCGCGTTCACCGCCGGCTGGGCCGAGGCCGTTTCGGACGAACTCCCGCGCATCCGCAGGGAGTACGAGAAGCGCGTGGCCGACGCCTACGCCCAGGGGCAGGGTGACGCGCGTGGAATCCGCCGCCCCCAGCGCCGTACGGACGCGGGCCAGGAGGGCGGCGCCCGCGTCATCGCGCTGCCCTTCGCCCGGCTCCTCGAACCGCCCGCGGCCGTCGTCGAGGCCGAGGAGCGCGTCCGCAGGGAACGCGAGCTGTTCGAACAGCGGGCCGAGAACGGACGGCGGAACGACCCCGAAGCGGCGCCGACGCCCACCGGGCAGCGGCCCGACGACGAACAGCGCCCCGCGCCCCGGCAGCGGTCCGCAGCAGGGCAGCGGCCGGAGTCCGAGCCGGAACCCGAGCACCAGAAGGAACCCGAGCCCGACCCGGAGCCGGACGTCCTCGTGACCGCCCAGGAGAGCCGGGCCCGCCGGAACGTCCAGCCGGTGCGGAAGGTCATGCGCGGCAAGGGCGGCCGGCCGATCGTGCCGCCACTGGCCGGGGTGCCCGGCCAGGCCGGGCCGTCCGTGGACCGTCGCGACGCCGACCCGGCCGAGCCGGACGCGCGCGCGAGCAGGGGGCGGAGGCTGTCCGACCGGGCCAGGGCCCTGGAGAAGGACATGACCGCCGAACGAGCACGGGAAGAAGCGCCCCCGGAGCCCTCTCCCTGACGGGAAGGGGCTCCGGGGGCCGCGGGATCACCCGAAGAACCGGGCGATGGCCTGGTGCGACGGCGCTTCGACCGTCTCGGCGGACTCGTGCCCGCCGTGGTCCGCGTCCTCCGTGCCGTCCTCATCCTCGGCTGTGCCGCTCGGACGGGGAACGGGCGTCGGAGCTTCCGGCGGATCGGAGTCCTCGCCTGTGTTGACACAGGCGAACATCCAGTTCGACATCGCCAGATGATCCACCGTGGCCGCGAGCAGATGGTCGGTGACCGACCACTCGGCGGCCTCGCCGTGCAGTTCTCGCTGTACGGCGCTGTCCCGCGGCAGGTGCTTGATCAGCACCATGGCGCGACGGCTGGAGAGCTCGCCGCGGTGCCAGTCGAGCAGGTCGGTGGAGTAGTAGCGGAGGAAGTCCGCCTCAAGGGCCTCGGCGTGTTCGTCGACGAACTCGACGAGGCTCAGTCTTCCCCCAGGCCGAGCCCGGTCTCCTTGCCGTAGGCCTCCAGGATGGCGGCGATGTCCTGCATGGTGACGTCGTGCTCCTCGAAGCGGGAGAACTGCTCCTCACCCATCAGGAGTGCGAGCAGGCCGTCCACGTCGTTGTCGTCGAGCTTGCGCAGCGCCTTGGCGGTACCGCGGCTGAGCTCCGTCGGAAGGGTGTAGGCCTCGCCGTCCAGCTCGAAGGACCACTTGCGACCGTGGGCCTCCTGTCGCTGGGCGCGGGCGGCGTTGACGTCGAAACGGGCCATGGTGATGCGTACTCCTTGTTCGGATGCGTGAAGAGGAGAGGGGTGGGGCGGGACGGCGGTGGGCCGTCCCGCCCCGGGAGGAGAGGGATCAGACGGTCGCGGAGTACTGGCTGTCCTTCATGAGGAAGGTCGCCAGCGGCTTGCCGTCGCCCTTCGACATCGCGCTGAAGGTGACGCCCAGCTGGGACGCCGCCTTGCGGGCCAGCTTGATGTCGTCGGTGGCGGTGACCTGACCGCGCGGGATGATGAAGCGGTAGCGGACCGCGGTCGTGCCACCGGCCTTGACGTCGGTGAACTCCAGGCCGAGGGCACGCACGTCGGCGAACGGGCGCTCGGCGATCTCGTAGCGGTAGGTGTCGACGGCCGGCGTCGGCTCCGCCTTGACGGCGTCGCCGCCCATGAAGAAGGGCAGCGTGTCCTCGTTGAACTGGAGCAGCGAGAACTTCAGCGAGAGGTCACGGCTCGAGTAGATGTAGTGGATCGGGGAGACCGACTGCCACGAGTCGATGGCCTCCAGCTTGTCCTTCTTGGAGAAGGTGACGCCGTCGCCGGAGGTGAAGCCGAGGTCCTTCCAGCCCGCGCCGGACCAGTCGGTGGCGGAGTCCGTGCCGAAGGTGGCGGGGGCGGAGGTGCCGGCGTCGGCCACGTAGAGCTTGCCGGTACCTGCGACGCGGATCTCGGCAGAGTTGTTTCCAGCCATGGTGGGTTTCTCCTTGGGTTGGGATGGGTTGCACCGCCCCGGACGTCGGGTCCGGGTACGGCAAAGGCCCCGCCGGACGGCGAGGCCTGGTCTGTGGGCGAGCGCCCGTGAGGGAGCGAGCCGTGAGGGCTCGGGGGCGCTCGGAGGGTGAGCGGGTCGTGAGTCGCTCGGAGGGCGAGCGGCTCGTGGGTCGCTCAGGAGGCCCGAGCGGCTCGTGGTTCGCTCAGGAGGTCCGAGCGGCTCGTGGTTCGCTCAGGAGGTCCGAGCGGCTCAGAAGACGCTCAGGGAGAGGCGGATGACGCAGAGGTAGCGGTTCGCGCCCCGGTAGAGGTAGTCGGGCAGCCAGCGCGGCCCGTCCTGCTCCTCGACGTCGTGCACGACGTTGTTGGCGCCGAGCTGCTTGCCGATGGTGGCGAGCAGCGCCCGCCGGGCGCCGTTGGCGAGGACGTGGGCGGCGGTCTTGCTCGGCCCGTACACCTCGAACTCGATCAGCGGCATGTCGACGTGCTGGTCGCCGATCCAGGCGCCGCCGCGGCGGTTGACCAGGACGGCGCTCTGGGTGCCGTCGAAGCCGGCCGGCGCGTTGACGGCGATGGTGGCGCCGGCGAGGGCGGGGTCGGCCTTGAGGACGTCGACGACCAGCTTCTCGACGTCCGGGAAAGCACTCGGGGGAGTGGTCATGACGGTTCTCCTCGGGAGAGGGGACGGGTGCGGGACGGGGTGCCGTCCGGGGCGCTCCGGCGGGAGGGGGCGGGGCGCGGCAGCGCTCCCGGACGGCGAACGGCGGAGGCTGCTGCCCGTCCTGCGGGCGCAGCTCTGCCGCTGCACCAACTGTGACAGAGAGCGTGCGCGCACGCAACTAGTTCTGGGTGCCGTGCTCCCCGCCCTGGGAATCACCGCCCCCCACCTTGGGAAACAGCCGCCCCCAGCTTGGGAAACAGCCGCCCCCACCTTGGGAAATGCCGCCCCCCACGCCTGGGATACGCCGCCCCACACCCTGGAAATCACCGCCCGGGACCCCTCGATAGGTTGGCCCCACCGAACTGAGGGAGCCGCCCGTGTCCGCCGACCGCGCCCGCCTGCTGTACGTGACCGACCTCGCCTACCCGGCCAAGGGGCGGCGGTACTGCGACGAGGACATCCAGCTGACCGCCCGGCTGCGGGCCGACTTCGACCTGGCCCTGTGCCACCCGCTGGACGCGGCCGCGCTCATGACGGGCTTCGACGCCGTCGTCGTGCGCAACAGCGGCCCGGTCCTCGGCTACCGGAAGGAGTACGACGCCTTCCGCGAGCGGGCCACCGCCCTCGGCACCCGCGTCTACAACCCGCTGCACGGCCGCGGCGACATGGCCGGCAAGCAGTACCTGCTCGACCTGACGGCCGCCGGGTACCCCGTCATCCCCACCGTGGACCGGCCCGAGGACCTGCACCTGCTGCCCGAGGCCGAGCAGTACGCGGTCAAGCCCAAGGCGGGCGCCGACTCCATAGGCCTGCGGTTCCTGCCGTACGGGGAACTCGCCGGCCTCGCCCACGGCGACCTCCTGGTGCAGCCCCGCGTGGACTTCCGGTACGAGGTCTCCTTCTACTTCGTCGACGACGGCTTCCAGTACGCCCTGTACGCCCCCGACCCCGAGCGCCGCTGGGTCCTCGAACCGTACGAACCGACCGCCGAGGACCTCGCGTTCGCCCGCCGCTTCGTCGCCTGGAACACCCTCGACCACGGCATCCAGCGCGTCGACGCCTGCCGCGCCCCCGGCGGGGAACTGCTCCTCGTCGAGCTGGAGGACCTCAACCCGTACCTCTCCCTCGACCGCGTGCCCCAGCCCGTGCGGGAACGGTTCGCCGACGACCTCGTCCGCTCCCTGCGCGCCTTCCTGGTGGCATGACGAAGCGCCCCGCGTCCGGAGGGGACGCGGGGCGCTTCGCAGGGGGAGGGGAGGGTCAGGCGGTACGGGGGCGGCGGCGGGCCAGCCGCTCCGCCGCGAAGACGTCCTCAAGGCGGAAGAGCTGGGCCCGGCCGGCCCGGCCCGCCGCCCGCAGATGGCCCAGCTGGACCCACTTGCGGATCGTGGCGGGCGCGACGCCCGCCTCCTCGGCGGCGAGCGGCCCGGGGATCAGCGCGGGCAGCACGGGCAGTGCGGGCGAGCTCAGCATGAGGTCTCCTTCGTGTCGTCCATCGCCGCCTCGATCTCCTCGGTGCCGGTCCCCGAGGCCTCCGACAGCTCCTCCCACTGCGCTTCGGCCCACAGGTGCCGGTACGCGGGGTCGTCCTGGCAGCCGCACGCCGTGTCCGTGCAGACGCACGCCGGGTTCACGCACAGCACCGCCCGGCGGTCGGGGAACGCCCGCAGCGACACCGAGTCGCACCAGGGGCAGCGGCCCGTCACCCGCACGACCGTCTCCGCGTCGCCGAGCGTCCGGGCGCAGCGGCGGGCCATCCGCCGGATCTCGTCCCGGACGTGCCGGGCGAGGTCCGGGTGCCCGGCGACGGCGTCGAGCAGCCCGACGATCCGGCGCAGCCGCTCGATCACCCCGGCCCGGCGCGGCCGCGGCAGCGTGAGCCGGGCGCAGACCGCCTCCTCCAGCTCGACCACGCCGTCGGTGATGTCCCGGATGGCGTCGGAGATGTGCAGCCGGATGGGGGCGGCGCCGTGCCCGGGGACGGACAGGCCGTGCCGCTGTTCGAGCAGCAGGGCCTCGCGCCGCTCCTCGCGGATCAGCTCGTCGCGGCCCGGGTGCGGCGCGGTGGGCGCGGTGCCGGCGGGGGAGCGGCGGCCGGGCGCCAGCTCCTCGGACAGCTCGGGGAACTGCCGTACGAGGGAGGCGGTCCAGAGCGCGATGTCGCGCAGGACGAGCTCGACGGTCCGGCCGGCGGCGGTCGGGGCGGTCGGGTCGGGGCGGTGGGCGCGGGCGGAGTCGCCCGTGTTCCCGGTGGAGTCAGCCACGGCGACCGCTCCCCACCAGCGCGACGGCCTTCGCGACGCGCTGGGCGTCGGCGGGGCGGCCGTTGCGCCAGAGGCGGCCCGCGCAGACGCCGTCGAAGTAGCTCTCGGCCGGGGCCACCGCCGCCTCGCACTCACGGCGTACGGGGCAGTCGGCGCAGGCCCGCAGAGCCGGGGCCGCCTCTTTGGCGCGGCGGGCGAAGACGACGGACGGGGAGAGGCCGGCGCACGCGGCGGAGGCCTGCCAGGGGGACGGGTCGGGCTGGAACAAGGGAGTTTCTCCACGGTCCGGGGCCCGCCGGGGCTCCATGGGGCCGGTGGGGCTCCTGGGGCTCAGGGGGCCGACGAGTGCGGCGGCGAGCCAGACTTACACGTTGCGTGCGAGCGCGCAACAAAAAACGCCACCGTTGTGAACTGCCCTTCACCGATTCGACACGATTGCGTGCCCGAAAGCACGTAATTCCGTGCGCGCAAGCACGCTAAGGTATGGGATCCGGAGGGTGGGGGAGCGAGGAGCGGTAACGACATGAGCACTCAAGGGCTCGACGAGTTCGCAGGCTGGGTCGAAGGCCTGATGCGGGCGCGCGGATACGACATCGACAGCCCCCGTGGTGGCGGGAAGTCCCGCATCGCGGACGAGGCCGGAGTGCACCGCGCGGCCGTCACGCGGCTGCTGCAGCGGCAGAGCATGCCGGACCTGGAGACGATGCGCCGGATCGCCCCCCTGCTCGGGGTGTCCGTCCGCGACATGCTGATCCGGTCGGGCCGGGTGTCCCCCGAGGAACTCCCGCTGGCGGCGGACCTGCTGCCGCCCAGCGACTGGCAGCCGACGATGGAGGACTTCGCCCGCTGGCTCGGCGTGCCCGACGAGCGTCTCGGCGTCTTCGTCAAGGTCGTGAACCAGTTCCTGGAGCCCGACGCCGAGGGCGCCGACGCCCCCGCGGCCGTCGAGCCGAGGCGCACCGCCCGCGACTGACCGCCACCGCCCGTGACCGGCGGCCCTCCCCGGGGCCGCCGGGTCTCCGCGCGCGTGGCCATTTGTTTTGACCGGAGTCCATGCGATAGGTACGCTCATGCCTTGTGCCTGGGGTGTGCCTGGGCTCGCGTGCGTGTCTTCAACCGCACAGCGAGTCATATATCGGCCACCGTGATCCGCGCCTTTTCCGCCTCGTGCGGAGGTCCGCGAGGTCCGACACACCCGACCGCGTGGGTCGGTGAATGTTTCAGGTTAGTTTTACCGACGGCACACAGAAACCGGAGAAGTAGTGCCTACGATCCAGCAGCTGGTCCGTAAGGGCCGGCAGGACAAGGTCGAGAAGAACAAGACGCCCGCACTCGAGGGTTCCCCTCAGCGCCGCGGCGTCTGCACGCGTGTGTTCACGACCACCCCGAAGAAGCCGAACTCGGCGCTCCGTAAGGTCGCGCGTGTGCGTCTGACCTCCGGCATCGAGGTCACGGCCTACATCCCGGGTGAGGGTCACAACCTGCAGGAGCACTCCATCGTGCTCGTGCGCGGTGGCCGTGTGAAGGACCTGCCGGGTGTTCGTTACAAGATCATCCGCGGTTCCCTCGACACGCAGGGCGTCAAGAACCGTAAGCAGGCTCGCAGCCGCTACGGCGCCAAGAAGGAGAAGTAAGAATGCCTCGTAAGGGCCCCGCCCCGAAGCGCCCGGTCATCATCGACCCGGTCTACGCATCTCCTCTTGTCACCTCGCTGATCAACAAGATCCTGCTGGACGGCAAGCGCTCCACCGCCGAGCGCATCGTCTACGGCGCCATGGAGGGCCTCCGCGAGAAGACCGGTGCTGACCCGGTCATCACGCTGAAGCGCGCTCTCGAGAACGTCAAGCCGGCTCTTGAGGTCAAGTCCCGCCGTGTCGGTGGCGCCACCTACCAGGTGCCGATCGAGGTCAAGCCGGGCCGCGCGTCCACGCTGGCCCTCCGCTGGCTCGTCGGTTACTCCCGCGCCCGTCGCGAGAAGACCATGACCGAGCGCCTCATGAACGAGCTCCTCGACGCCTCGAACGGCCTCGGTGCGGCCGTCAAGAAGCGTGAGGACACGCACAAGATGGCCGAGTCCAACAAGGCCTTCGCGCACTACCGCTGGTAGTCGCAACCCACATCGAGACCGAGAGAAGACTGAGCCGATATGGCTACCACTTCGCTTGACCTTGCCAAGGTGCGCAACATCGGCATCATGGCTCACATCGACGCGGGCAAGACGACCACCACCGAGCGGATCCTGTTCTACACCGGTGTCTCGTACAAGATCGGTGAAGTCCACGACGGCGCTGCCACGATGGACTGGATGGAGCAGGAGCAGGAGCGCGGCATCACGATCACGTCCGCCGCGACGACCTGCCACTGGCCGCTCGAGAATGTCGATCACACGATCAACATCATCGACACGCCGGGTCACGTCGACTTCACCGTCGAGGTGGAGCGTTCGCTGCGCGTGCTCGACGGTGCTGTCACCGTGTTCGACGGTGTGGCCGGTGTCGAGCCCCAGTCCGAGACTGTCTGGCGTCAGGCGGACCGCTACGGCGTGCCGCGTATCTGCTTCGTCAACAAGCTCGACCGTACGGGCGCCGAGTTCCTCCGCTGCGTCGACATGATCGTGGAGCGCCTCGGCGCCGTCCCGATCGTCATGCAGCTCCCGATCGGCGCCGAGATGGACTTCCAGGGCGTCGTCGACCTCGTCCGCATGAAGGCCCTCGTCTGGTCCGCCGAGGCCAGCAAGGGCGAGATGTACGACGTCGTCGACATCCCGGCCTCGCACACCGAGCTCGCCGAAGAGTGGCGCGCCAAGCTGGTCGAGACCGTCGCCGAGAACGACGAGGAGCTCATGGAGCTCTTCCTCGAGGGCGTCGAGCCCACCGAGGAGCAGCTCTACGCTGCCGTCCGTCGCATCACCATTGCCTCCGGCAAGGGTGGCGGCGAGAAGACGGTCACCCCCGTCTTCTGTGGCACCGCGTTCAAGAACAAGGGCGTCCAGCCCCTGCTCGACGCGGTCGTGCGCTACCTCCCCTCCCCCCTGGACGTCGAGGCCATCGAGGGCCACGGCGTGAAGGACCCGGAGGAGGTCGTCAAGCGCAAGCCGTCCGACGACGAGCCGCTGTCGGCCCTCGCGTTCAAGATCGCGAGCGACCCGCACCTCGGCAAGCTCACCTTCGTCCGGATCTACTCCGGTCGCCTGGAGGCCGGCACCGCGGTGCTGAACTCCGTCAAGGGCAAGAAGGAGCGCATCGGCAAGATCTACCGCATGCACGCGAACAAGCGTGAGGAGATCGACTCGGTGGGCGCCGGCGACATCGTCGCCGTCATGGGCCTCAAGCAGACCACCACCGGTGAGACGCTGTGCGACGAGAAGAACCCGGTCATCCTGGAGTCCATGGACTTCCCGGCGCCGGTCATTCAGGTCGCCATCGAGCCCAAGTCCAAGGGTGACCAGGAGAAGCTGGGTGTCGCCATCCAGCGTCTCGCGGAGGAGGACCCCTCCTTCCAGGTGCACTCGGACGAGGAGACCGGCCAGACCATCATCGGTGGTATGGGCGAGCTTCACCTCGACATCCTCGTCGACCGCATGCGTCGCGAGTTCAAGGTCGAGGCGAACGTCGGCAAGCCGCAGGTCGCGTACCGCGAGACGATCCGCAAGGCCGTCGAGCGACTTGACTACACCCACAAGAAGCAGACCGGTGGTACCGGTCAGTTCGCCAAGGTGCAGATCGCGATCGAGCCCATCGAGGGCGGCGACGCCTCGTACGAGTTCGTGAACAAGGTCACCGGTGGCCGCATCCCGAAGGAGTACATCCCTTCGGTCGACGCGGGTGCGCAGGAGGCCATGCAGTTCGGCATCCTGGCCGGCTACGAGATGACTGGCGTCCGCGTCATCCTTCTCGACGGTGGCTACCACGAGGTCGACTCCTCCGAGCTGGCGTTCAAGATCGCCGGTTCGCAGGCCTTCAAGGAGGCCGCGCGGAAGGCTTCGCCGGTCATCCTCGAGCCCATGATGTCCGTCGAGGTCACCACGCCCGAGGACTACATGGGTGAGGTCATCGGCGACATCAACTCCCGCCGTGGCCAGATCCAGGCCATGGAGGAGCGCAGCGGCGCCCGCGTCGTGAAGGGCCTCGTGCCCCTCTCGGAGATGTTCGGCTACGTCGGCGACCTCCGCAGCAAGACCTCGGGTCGCGCAAGCTACTCGATGCAGTTCGACTCCTACGCCGAGGTTCCGCGGAACGTCGCCGAGGAGATCATCGCGAAGGCCAAGGGCGAGTAACTCTCCCGAGTTCACGCTTTAGGCTTGACACCAGTCGCGGGGCCCAGCCCCCGAAACCCGAGGGAATCGGGCCCCGTCGACTGGCATCCCAGCAAAGATCACCTGGCGCCGATGAAGCAAGGCGTACAGAACCACTCCGCAGGAGGATCAAGTGGCGAAGGCAAAGTTCGAGCGGACTAAGCCGCACGTCAACATCGGCACCATCGGTCACATCGACCACGGTAAGACGACCCTCACGGCCGCCATTACCAAGGTGCTGCACGACGCGTACCCGGACCTGAACGAGGCCTCGGCCTTCGACCAGATCGACAAGGCTCCCGAGGAGCGCCAGCGCGGTATCACGATCTCGATCGCGCACGTCGAGTACCAGACGGAGTCGCGTCACTACGCGCACGTCGACTGCCCGGGTCACGCTGACTACATCAAGAACATGATCACGGGTGCCGCGCAGATGGACGGCGCCATCCTCGTGGTCGCCGCCACCGACGGCCCGATGCCGCAGACCAAGGAGCACGTGCTCCTGGCCCGCCAGGTCGGCGTTCCGTACATCGTCGTCGCCCTGAACAAGGCCGACATGGTGGACGACGAGGAGATCCTGGAGCTCGTCGAGCTCGAGGTTCGTGAGCTCCTCTCCGAGTACGAGTTCCCGGGCGACGACCTTCCGGTCGTCCGCGTCTCGGCGCTCAAGGCGCTCGAGGGTGACAAGGAGTGGGGCGAGAAGCTCCTCGGCCTCATGCACGCGGTGGACGAGTCCATCCCGCAGCCCGAGCGTGACGTCGACAAGCCGTTCCTGATGCCGATCGAGGACGTCTTCACGATCACCGGTCGTGGCACCGTCGTCACCGGTCGTATCGAGCGCGGTATCCTCAAGGTCAACGAGACCGTCGACATCATCGGCATCAAGACCGAGAAGACCACCACCACGGTCACCGGTATCGAGATGTTCCGCAAGCTGCTCGACGAGGGCCAGGCCGGTGAGAACGTCGGTCTGCTCCTCCGTGGCATCAAGCGCGAGGATGTCGAGCGCGGCCAGGTCATCATCAAGCCGGGTTCGGTCACGCCGCACACGAACTTCGAGGCCCAGGCCTACATCCTGTCGAAGGACGAGGGTGGCCGTCACACCCCGTTCTTCAACAACTACCGCCCGCAGTTCTACTTCCGTACCACGGACGTGACCGGCGTCGTGACCCTCCCCGAGGGCACCGAGATGGTCATGCCGGGCGACAACACCGCCATGAGCGTTGAGCTGATCCAGCCCATCGCCATGGAGGAGGGCCTCAAGTTCGCCATCCGTGAGGGTGGCCGGACCGTCGGCGCCGGCCAGGTCGTCAAGATCACTGCCTGATCTTGAACTGACCTGGTAGCTCCTACGAGCTGCTGAGCAGTAAGGGAAGGCCCCGCACCGAAAGGTGCGGGGCCTTCTCGCGTTCCCGGCCGTTCCAGGGGGTGCCCGGAGAGGACCTACGGCCTCCAGCTCCAGGGGTGCCCGTCCGGGCCGAGGCCCACCACCGTCGTCCCGCGCCCGCCGAGGTGGAGCGCGGCCGCGACCGCCGTGTCGACGGCCGTGCGGGTGTGCAGCCGGCCGCCGGCCCGCACCTGGAGGCGGCCGCGCAGGTCCGTGCCGAGCAGCACCGTGCCGAGCGCCGGCGAACGGGCGGCGACCACCTCCCCGTAACCGTCGAGCCCGGCGTCACCCGCGGGGCCGAGCAGCCCTGCGGACGCCGGCGGCCGGTGGAACAGCTCGCCGCCGACCGTCGCCACCGTCGACCCGGAGAGCGGCAGCCGGTCCGACCGGTCCGCCCCGTCCACCCAGTGCCGTACGGAATCCCGCCCCGCCGCGTAGACGTGCACCCGGCCGGCCGCGTCCAGGGAGACGGCCAGGCCGTCCTGGACCTCCGCGTCCCCGGGGAGTGCCCGCCAGGGCCCCCAGGACCCGTCCGAGGCCGCCCGGACGCGGGTCGACACGCCCTTGCCGGCGTTCCGTACGAAGAGGTGGACCCGGCCGTCCGGGGCCGTGACGGCCACCGGGGCGCCGATCCGGCGCCCGCGGTCGTCGGAGCGCTCCGGGTTCCCGAGCCCGCGCCACGCGAGGAACGGGCCGCCGGGGGAGCGCTGCTCCAGGAGCACCACCTCGCGCCGGTTCGGCCCGCCATGGCCGTCGAGCGCGGCGAACCGGACCGCGAACAGCAGCACCCGGCCGTCGTCGAGCACCGCCGAGCCGAGCGCCGGGGCGAGCGGCCCGCCGCCGAGGTCCTCCGGCTCGCCCCAGCCGGCACCGGCGGGCGCCGACGCGCCCCGCGTGCCGCCGGGCGGCCGGGTGCCCGTACCGGCGCCCGGCGCCGACTCCCGCCAGCGGACCGCGCGCAGACCGAGGACGCCGTACGCGGTGAGGCGGCCGTCCGCATCCTCGGTGACCGCGGGGCGCGCGCCGGGCCAGCGGTGGTGCGTGGAGCGGACCCAGCCCTTGCGGTTGGTGAGCGGCCGGTCGCCGCCGACGCCGTAGTCGCCGCAGCCGGAGGGGTTCCCGCACTGCCAGGACGGGTCGCCGCCGTACGGGACGAGCCGCGCGGCCTTCTCCGCGAGGACCTCCGGAGGGAGGTTCTTGGGCCAGTGCCGGTTGTAGTAGCCGCGGAACGCGCGCGTCGTGAACGCCGGTACCGGGCCGCCGTCCCGGACCGCGTCGGTGACCCAGCGGCCCAGCGCGGCCCAGGTGAAGCAGGCGACGGCCGTGTGGTCGCCGTGGTCCGCGTACCCCGGCTGCTCGGAGTCCCGCCGCCGCGTGGCCTCGTCGCCGTGCTGGACGTCCGGGTCGGGGTCCAGGGTGTGCACCACCGTCGGCCGGTAGCGCCGCAGCAGGTCGGCGAGGGCGCCGACGAGACGGTCGTAGTCGTACGTGTCCGAGCGGGTCACCGGCGAACCGGCCGACAGATGGGTCCGCAGTTCGAGGGCCCGGTCGTGCCAGAGCGCCGGCAGGGCCATGTACCGCCGGGTGGTGTGCATCGGCAGGTTCAGGAAGACCAGCTCCACCCGGCGCGCGCCGCGCGTGAGCGTGTCGGCCTCCGCCCGCAGGCCGCCGGGGAGCGTCAGCACCTCGCGCCGCCAGGGCGTGAACCGCGGAAGCCCGAGCGCCTCGGCGTACGCCTGGCGCAGGCCCTGGTGGCGGGCGGCCGAGTAGGCGGCGCGGTCCGGCGGAGTGTCGGGCATCCCCGCGATCCGGTTCCGGCCGGTGTGCTCGCCGGCCGTCACGTACACCGAGACCAGCGGCACCCCGGAGTCCAGCAGCCGCTGCGTGTCCGGGTTCATGAAGTACAGGTCGTCGTCCGGATGCGCGGAGAACTGCATCAGCAGCGCCCGCCGCTCCCCGGCCGTCGCGATCGGCTTCCCCGGCGCCGGATCGGCCGTCGGCGCCGTCCGCCGGGGTTCCGGTACGGAACAACCGGCGGCGGCCGCGGTGACCGCGAGGGCGACGGCGAGCACCGTCCGTCGGCGGGGGGCTGTGGTCACGAGCGGGATCCGTTCCCTTCGGGTCATCGGTCCTCTGCAAGACGGATATCCGGCACTCGTGGTTGTGTACGGATCGGCGCTCCCGCTGCGAGGATGCACCGCGGAAAAGATCTTCGAAATCGTCCGCGGCCGGATGTCGAGCACGCGCCGCGGGCTCCGACCCCTGGGTGACAGCACGCCGCAGGGGCGCGCGGTACGAGGAGGACACCCGAGATGAAGTACGTCGCGATGATCTACGGCAACCAGGCCAAGTGGGACGCCTTCCCCGCCGAGGCCTGGCCCGAGGCGATCGCCCGGCAGGAGGCCTTCAACCGCAAGTACCGGGAGAGCGGCGAACTGATCGGCGCCTACGGCCTCGCCGACGCGGCCGCCGCCCAGCTGGTACGCCGCGAGGGCGGCGCCCCCGCGGTCACCGACGGCCCGTACCTGGAGACCAAGGAGTACCTGGCCAGCTTCTACCTGCTCGACTGCGCGAGCCTGGAGCGCGCCCAGGAGATCGCCGCGGACATGCCGTTCGCGGACGTCGACCCCGTCGAGCTGTGGCCGGTCCTGCACGAGTCCGCGGCGGACGTGTGACCGGCCCGCACGAGGTCGAGGACCTGCTGCGCGCCCACGCGCCGCGGGTCCTCGGCGCGCTCGTCCGCCGGTACGGCGACTTCGACCTGTGCGAGGACGCCGTCCAGGAGGCCCTGATCGCCGCCGCCCAGCAGTGGCCGCAGGACGGCGTCCCCGACCACCCGCGCGGCTGGCTCCTCACCGTCGCCGCCCGGCGGTACGTCGACCTGGTGCGCAGCGAGTCCGCGCGCAGGCGCCGCGAGGACGCCGTCGCGCTCGCCACCCCGGACTCCGAACTCCTCGCCCGCGCCGCGGACGACACCCCGGGGAGCGACCGGGACGACTCCCTGTCCCTGCTCTTCCTCTGCTGCCACCCGGACCTGTCGCCGCCCAGCCGGATCGCGCTCACCCTGCGCGCCGTCGGCGGCCTCACCACCGCGCAGATCGCCGCCGCCTTCCTGGTGCCCGAGTCGACGATGGCGCAGCGGATCAGCCGGGCCAAGCAGACCCTCAGGACCGGCGGATGGTCCCTGGCGCTGCCCGAGGGCGCGGACCGCACGGAGCGCCTCGCCGAGGTGCGGCACGTGCTCTACCTCGTCTTCAACGAGGGCTACACGGCCAGCGGCGGCGACGCGCTCACCGCGCCCGAGCTGTCCACGGAGGCGATCCGGCTCGCCCGGCTGCTGCACCGGCTCGTCCCCGACGACACCGAGACCGCCGGCCTGCTCGCCCTCATGCTGCTGACCGACGCCCGCCGCCCGGCCCGCACGGGCCCGCACGGCGAGCTGGTCCCGCTCGCGGAGCAGGACCGGGGGAGCTGGGACGGCCGGCTCATCGCCGAGGGCGTCGAGCTGATCAGCCGCACCCTGCCCCGCGGCCGGGTGGGCCCGTACCAGCTCCAGGCGGCCATCGCGGCCGTCCACGACGAGGCCGGGTCGGCCGACACCACGGACTGGCCGCAGATCCTCGCGCTGTACGAGCTCCTGGAGCACACCGGGCCGAACCCGATGATCACCCTCAACCGCGCGGTCGCGGTGGCGATGGTCCACGGCCCGCAGGCCGGCCTCGACCTCCTGGCCGACCTGGCGGGGGACGGCCGTCTCGCCCGGAACCACCGCCTCCTCGCGACCCGCGCGCACCTCCTCGAACTCCTCGGCGACAAGGAGTCCGCGGCCGGCGCCTACCGCGAGGCCGCCCGCCACACGACGAGCGCGCCCGAACGCAGGCACCTGACGGAGCGCGCGCGGCGGCTCGGCTGACGGGGGAGGGGCGGGTCCGGCGGGCGCTCGCCCGCGCCGGCGCGGGCGCCTCGCGCTGACCCGGACGTGACGTGGGGTACAGTCTTCGATCCCGATTGGCGGCGAGAAGGCCACGTATGGCAGACTGTCGGGGTTGCTCGGTTGAGTGCCGATGCTGCGCGCCTCCCGTCGGGAGGACCGGAAGCGAGTCCCACAGTACTCGTCGACCCCTCGGGTCGGACGTACGGGAATCTTCTGGGAAGCGTCAGCGGGGTGCCGGCCAGGCTCCCGGTGGGTGTTCCACCCCCGATTCGCGGTCATGGTGACCGCACCCCCTTGGTTGGGAAATCCTCTGGGATTTCTGCGTAGAGGGAGTGCGACACGCCCGACCGCGTGGGTCGGAGGTAGGACGCGAACCGACCGTGGAGCCAGAGCGTTACGAGACAAAGGACTACTAGTAGCCATGGCGGGACAGAAGATCCGCATCCGGCTCAAGGCCTACGACCACGAGGTCATCGACTCCTCGGCGAAGAAGATCGTCGAGACGGTGACCCGCACTGGTGCGTCGGTCGCGGGCCCGGTGCCGCTGCCCACTGAGAAGAACGTGTACTGCGTCATCAAGTCGCCGCACAAGTACAAGGACTCGCGCGAGCACTTCGAGATGCGCACGCACAAGCGCCTCATCGACATCCTCGACCCCACGCCGAAGACGGTTGACTCGCTCATGCGCCTCGACCTCCCGGCGGGCGTTGACATCGAGATCAAGCTCTGAGGGCGCGCGAGATGGCTAAGAACATCAAGGGCATCCTGGGCGAGAAGCTCGGCATGACGCAGGTCTGGGACGAGAACAACCGGGTCGTCCCGGTGACCGTCGTCAAGGCCGGCCCCAATGTCGTGACCCAGGTGCGTACGAACGACGTCGACGGTTACGAGTCGGTCCAGATCGCCTTCGGCGAGATCGACCCGCGCAAGGTGAACAAGCCCCTCAAGGGCCACTTCGCCAAGGCCGACGTCACCCCGCGCCGCCACCTGGTGGAGCTCCGCACCGCTGACGCCTCCGAGTACACGCTCGGCCAGGAGATCACCGCCGAGCTCTTCGAGGCCGGCGTGAAGGTCGACGTCACCGGTAAGAGCAAGGGCAAGGGCTTCGCCGGTGTCATGAAGCGCCACAACTTCCGTGGTGGCAAGGCTTCGCACGGTGCCCACCGCGTGCACCGCAAGCCCGGTTCGATCGGTGGCTGCGCCACCCCGGGCCGTGTCTTCAAGGGCATGCGCATGGCCGGTCGCATGGGCAACGAGCGTGTGACCACCCAGAACCTGACCGTCCACGCCGTTGACGCCGAGAAGGGTCTGCTGCTCATCAAGGGCGCCGTCCCCGGCCCCAACGGTGGCCTCGTCCTGGTCCGCACCGCGGCCAAGGGGGTTTGAGGAACCGATGAGCACCATTGACATCCTTTCGCCGGCAGGCGACAAGGCCGGGACCGTCGAGCTCCCCGCGGAGATCTTCGGCGCCAAGGTCAGCGTTCCGCTGATCCACCAGGTCGTCGTCGCGCAGCTGGCCGCGGCCCGTCAGGGCACGCACAAGACCAAGACCCGTGGCGAAGTCCGCGGTGGTGGCAAGAAGCCTTACCGCCAGAAGGGCACCGGCCGCGCCCGTCAGGGTTCGACCCGCGCCCCGCAGTTCGCCGGTGGTGGCGTCGTCCACGGCCCGCAGCCGCGTGACTACTCGCAGCGGACCCCGAAGAAGATGAAGGCCGCCGCCCTCCGCGGTGCCCTCTCGGACCGGGCCAACCACTCCCGCATCCACGTCGTCACCGGCGTGGTCGAGGGTGAGGTCTCCACCAAGGCCGCGAAGACGCTGTTCGGCAAGATCTCGGAGCGCAAGAACCTGCTCCTGGTCGTCGAGCGCTCCGACGAGGCCGCGTGGCTGTCCGCTCGTAACCTGCCCCAGGTGCACATCCTGGAGCCGGGCCAGCTCAACACGTACGACGTGATCGTCTCCGACGACGTGGTCTTCACCCAGGCCGCCCTCGAGTCTTTCGTGTCTGGCCCCCAGACCGCTGAGACCGAAGGGAGCGACGCCTGATGACTGAGGCCGTCGTCACCAGCAAGACCTTCTCGGACCCGCGCGACATTCTCATCAAGCCGGTCGTCTCGGAGAAGAGCTACGCCCTGCTGGACGAGAACAAGTACACGTTCATCGTCGCGCCTGGCTCCAACAAGACCCAGATCAAGCAGGCCGTCGAGGCGGTCTTCTCGGTCAAGGTCACCGGGGTCAACACGATCAACCGCCAGGGCAAGCGCAAGCGCACCAAGGCCGGTTTCGGCAAGCGCAAGGACACCAAGCGCGCCATCGTGACCCTTGCCGAGGGCAACCGTATCGACATCTTCGGCGGTCCGACCGCCTAACGGCGGTCTGGATCGTCCGGAATCGGACGAGGACTGAGAAATGGGAATCCGCAAGTACAAGCCGACTACGCCGGGCCGCCGTGGCTCCTCCGTAGCCGACTTCGTCGAGATCACGCGGTCCACGCCGGAGAAGTCGCTGGTCCGCCCCCTGCACAGCAAGGGCGGCCGTAACAACACCGGTCGGATCACGGTTCGACACCAGGGTGGCGGCCACAAGCGCGCCTACCGCGTGATCGACTTCCGTCGTCACGACAAGGACGGCGTGCCGGCCAAGGTCGCTCACATCGAGTACGACCCCAACCGCACCGCGCGCATCGCGCTGCTCCACTACCTGGACGGCGAGAAGCGCTACATCATCGCCCCCAAGGGTCTGACGCAGGGTGACCGCGTCGAGAACGGCCCCGGCGCTGACATCAAGCCCGGCAACAACCTGGCGCTCCGCAACATCCCGGTCGGTACCACGATCCACGCGATCGAGCTCCGTCCCGGTGGCGGCGCCAAGTTCGCGCGCTCGGCTGGTGCCTCCGTGCAGCTGCTGGCGAAGGAGGGCACGATGGCCCACCTTCGTATGCCGTCCGGTGAGATCCGTCTCGTCGACGCCCGCTGCCGCGCCACCATCGGCGAGGTCGGCAACGCCGAGCAGTCGAACATCAACTGGGGCAAGGCCGGCCGTAAGCGCTGGCTGGGCGTTCGCCCGACCGTTCGCGGTGTGGCGATGAACCCGGTCGACCACCCGCACGGTGGTGGTGAGGGCAAGACCTCCGGTGGTCGTCACCCGGTCTCCCCGTGGGGTCAGAAGGAGGGTCGTACTCGCTCGCCGAAGAAGGCTTCGAGCAAGTACATCGTCCGCCGCCGCAAGACGAACAAGAAGCGCTAGGAGCGGGTTTAGATGCCGCGCAGTCTCAAGAAGGGACCCTTCGTCGACGGCCACCTCGTCAAGAAGGTGGACGCCCAGAACGAAGCCGGTACCAAGAACGTCATCAAGACCTGGTCCCGTCGCTCGATGATCATCCCGGCCATGCTCGGCCACACGATCGCGGTGCACAACGGCAAGACCCACATTCCGGTGTTTGTCACCGAGTCGATGGTCGGCCACAAGCTCGGCGAGTTCTCGCCGACGCGCACCTTCCGGGGTCACGTGAAGGACGACCGGAAGTCGAAGCGCCGCTAGTAGCGGGGTGGAATGACCATGACAGACACTGGAAGGACAACCATGGAAGCCAGGGCCCAGGCGCGGTACATCCGCGTCACGCCCATGAAGGCCCGCCGCGTGGTGGACCTTATCCGTGGCATGGACGCCACGGAGGCTCAGGCGGTCCTGCGTTTCGCCCCGCAGGCCGCGAGCGTGCCGGTTGGCAAGGTGCTTGACAGCGCCATTGCCAACGCCGCGCACAACTACGACCACACCGACGCCTCTTCGCTGGTCATCAGCGAGGCGTACGTGGATGAGGGCCCGACCCTGAAGCGGTTCCGTCCGCGTGCTCAGGGCCGTGCCTACCGGATCCGTAAGCGGACCAGCCACATCACCGTGGTCGTCAGCAGCAAGGAAGGAACCCGGTAATGGGCCAGAAGGTTAACCCGCATGGGTTCCGGCTCGGCATCACCACGGACTTCAAGTCCCGCTGGTACGCCGACAAGCTGTACAAGGACTACGTCAAGGAAGACGTCGCCATCCGTCGGATGATGACGTCCGGCATGGAGCGCGCCGGCATCTCGAAGGTTGAGATCGAGCGCACCCGTGACCGCGTGCGGGTGGACATCCACACCGCGCGTCCCGGCATCGTCATCGGCCGCCGTGGCGCCGAGGCCGACCGCATCCGCGGCGACCTCGAGAAGCTCACGGGCAAGCAGGTCCAGCTGAACATCCTCGAGGTCAAGAACCCCGAGATGGACGCTCAGCTGGTTGCTCAGGCCGTTGCCGAGCAGCTCTCCTCCCGCGTCTCCTTCCGTCGCGCCATGCGTAAGAGCATGCAGGGCACGATGAAGGCCGGCGCCAAGGGCATCAAGATCCAGTGTGGCGGTCGTCTCGGCGGCGCCGAGATGTCCCGCTCGGAGTTCTACCGCGAGGGTCGTGTGCCGCTGCACACGCTCCGCGCGAACGTGGACTACGGCTTCTTCGAGGCCAAGACGACCTTCGGTCGCATTGGCGTCAAGGTCTGGATCTACAAGGGCGACGTCAAGAACATCGCCGAGGTCCGCGCCGAGAACGCTGCGGCCCGTGCGGGTAACCGCCCGGCCCGTGGCGCCGGCGCTGGCGACCGCCCGGCCGGCCGTGGTGGCCGCGGTGGCGAGCGTGGCGGCCGCGGCCGCAAGCCGCAGCAGCAGTCCGCGCCGGCTGCCGAGGCCCCCAAGGCCGAGGCTCCCGCCGCCGCTGCCGCTCCGGCTGAGAGCACCGGAACGGAGGCCTGACCGAAATGCTGATCCCCCGTAGGGTCAAGCACCGCAAGCAGCACCACCCGAAGCGCTCCGGCGCGAGCAAGGGTGGTACGCAGGTTGCGTTCGGCGAGTACGGCATTCAGGCCCTCACGCCGGCGTACGTGACCAACCGCCAGATCGAGGCGGCCCGTATCGCGATGACCCGCCACATCAAGCGTGGCGGCAAGGTCTGGATCAACATCTACCCGGACCGCCCGCTGACGAAGAAGCCCGCCGAGACCCGCATGGGTTCCGGTAAGGGTTCTCCGGAGTGGTGGATCGCGAACGTCAAGCCGGGTCGGGTGATGTTCGAACTGTCCTACCCGAACGAGAAGATCGCGCGCGAGGCCCTGACCCGTGCGGCCCACAAGCTGCCGATGAAGTGCAAGATCGTGAAGCGCGAAGCAGGTGAGCTGTGATGTCGGCCGGTACCAAGGCGTCCGAGCTGCGCGAGCTGGGCAACGAGGAGCTTCTCAACAAGCTCCGCGAGGCCAAGGAAGAGCTGTTCAACCTCCGCTTCCAGGCGGCGACGGGTCAGCTCGAGAACCACGGTCGGCTCAAGTCCGTCCGTAAGGACATCGCCCGGATCTACACCCTGATGCGTGAGCGTGAGCTGGGCATCGAGACGGTGGAGAACGCCTGATGAGCGAGAGCAACGTGACTGAGAAGACCGAGCGCAACGCTCGCAAGGTCCGCGAGGGCCTGGTCGTCAGCGACAAGATGGACAAGACCGTCGTCGTCGCTGTCGAGGACCGCGTCAAGCACGCGCTGTACGGCAAGGTCATCCGCCGTACGAACAAGCTCAAGGCTCACGACGAGCAGAACGCTGCCGGCATCGGCGACCGCGTCCTCCTGATGGAGACCCGGAAGCTGTCCGCCACGAAGCACTGGCGCGTCATCGAGATCCTCGAGAAGGCCAAGTAATTCTTGTAGGGGTAACCCTTCAAGTTCGTTCCGCCAGGCTCGGCCGGGGCTTCCTCGTGAAGCCCCGGCCGGGAACCGGCAGACAAATCAGGAGATAGACGTGATCCAGCAGGAGTCGCGACTGCGTGTCGCCGACAACACTGGTGCCAAGGAGATCCTTTGCATCCGTGTTCTCGGTGGCTCGGGTCGCCGCTACGCGGGCATCGGTGACGTCATCGTCGCCACCGTCAAGGACGCGATCCCCGGTGGCAACGTGAAGAAGGGTGACGTCGTCAAGGCGGTCATCGTTCGCACCGTCAAGGAGCGCCGCCGCCAGGACGGCTCGTACATCCGCTTCGACGAGAACGCCGCTGTCATTCTCAAGAACGACGGCGACCCTCGTGGCACCCGTATCTTCGGCCCGGTGGGCCGTGAGCTGCGCGAGAAGAAGTTCATGAAGATCATCTCGCTCGCGCCGGAGGTGCTGTAAGCATGAAGATCAAGAAGGGCGACCTGGTCCAGGTCATCACCGGTAAGGACAAGGGCAAGCAGGGCAAGGTCATCACGGCCTTCCCCCGCGAGAACCGCGTCCTGGTCGAGGGTGTCAACCGGGTCAAGAAGCACACCAAGGCCGGCCCGTCGCAGGCCGGTGGCATCGTCACGACCGAGGCTCCGGTCCACGTCTCCAACGTCCAGCTGGTCGTGGAGAAGGACGGCAAGAAGGTCGTCACGCGTGTCGGTTACCGCTTCGACGACGAGGGCAACAAGATCCGCGTTGCCAAGCGGACGGGTGAGGACATCTGATGGCTACCACCACTCCGCGTCTCAAGACGAAGTACCGCGAGGAGATCGCGGGCAAGCTGCGTGAGGAGTTCTCCTACGAGAACGTCATGCAGATTCCCGGCCTCGTGAAGATCGTGGTCAACATGGGTGTCGGCGACGCCGCCCGTGACTCGAAGCTCATGGACGGTGCCGTCCGTGACCTGACCACCATCACCGGTCAGAAGCCGGCCATCACCAAGGCCCGCAAGTCCATCGCGCAGTTCAAGCTGCGCGAGGGTCAGCCGATCGGTGCGCACGTCACCCTCCGTGGCGACCGCATGTGGGAGTTCCTCGACCGCACCCTGTCGCTCGCGCTTCCGCGCATCCGCGACTTCCGTGGTCTGTCCCCCAAGCAGTTCGACGGGCGTGGCAATTACACCTTCGGTCTCACGGAGCAGGTCATGTTCCACGAGATCGACCAGGACAAGATCGACCGTGTCCGGGGTATGGACATCACCGTGGTGACCACGGCGACCAACGACGACGAGGGCCGTGCCCTTCTGCGTCACCTCGGCTTCCCGTTCAAGGAGGCGTAAGCGAGATGGCGAAGAAGGCTCTCATCGCGAAGGCTGCCCGCAAGCCCAAGTTCGGCGTGCGCGGCTACACGCGCTGCCAGCGCTGTGGTCGTCCCCACTCCGTGTACCGCAAGTTCGGCCTGTGCCGCGTGTGCCTTCGTGAGATGGCTCACCGTGGCGAGCTGCCGGGCGTGACCAAGAGCTCCTGGTAATCCCTTAGTTGGGATGACCGGAGTCTCTCGGTAAGCACTGGGTCGGCGGAGGCCCACCCCTGCATGCCTTAGGCTTGTGGGGTTGGGCGTCCGCCGCCCGTACGACTTACTACGCCGTAGGTCCCCGCGCCGCACCCGTCCCGCCCCTGTGTGGGGAGAGGGATGGCGCATACAGGAAACCCCGGCGAGAGAGGCCGAAGGCCAATTCATGACCATGACTGATCCGATCGCGGACATGCTGACTCGTCTGCGTAACGCGAACTCGGCATACCACGACTCCGTGACGATGCCGCACAGCAAGATCAAGTCTCACATCGCGGAAATCCTCCAGCAGGAGGGCTTCATCACGGGCTGGAAGGTCGAGGACGCCGAGGTCGGCAAGAACCTCGTCCTCGAGCTCAAGTTCGGTCCGAACCGTGAGCGCTCCATCGCGGGCATCAAGCGGATCTCGAAGCCCGGCCTCCGGGTTTACGCGAAGTCCACCAACCTGCCGAAGGTCCTCGGCGGCCTGGGCGTGGCGATCATCTCCACGTCCCACGGTCTCCTGACCGGCCAGCAGGCAGGCAAGAAGGGCGTAGGTGGGGAAGTCCTCGCCTACGTCTGGTAGTCGGGAACGGAGGAATAGCTAATGTCGCGTATTGGCAAGCTGCCTATCCAGGTTCCCGCCGGCGTGGACGTCACCATCGAGGGCCGCACGGTCACGGTGAAGGGTTCCAAGGGCACCCTGAACCACACCGTCGCCGCGCCGATCGAGGTCGCTAAGGGCGAGGACGGCGTTCTCAACGTCACCCGCCCGAACGACGAGCGTCAGAACAAGGCCCTCCACGGCCTGTCCCGCACGCTGGTGGCCAACATGATCACCGGTGTGACCCAGGGTTACGTGAAGGCGCTCGAGATCAGCGGTGTCGGTTACCGCGTGGCCGCGAAGGGCTCCGCTCTGGAGTTCCAGCTCGGCTACAGCCACCCGATCCTGATCGAGGCGCCCGAGGGCATCTCGTTCAAGGTCGAGTCGCCGACCAAGTTCTCGGTCGAGGGCATCGACAAGCAGAAGGTCGGCGAGGTCGCGGCGAACATCCGCAAGCTGCGGAAGCCCGACCCGTACAAGGCCAAGGGCGTCAAGTACGCCGGCGAGGTCATCCGCCGCAAGGTCGGAAAGGCTGGTAAGTAAGCCATGGCATACGGTGTGAAGATCGCCAAGGGCGACGCTTACAAGCGTGCCGCCAAGGCGCGCCGCCACATCCGCATCCGCAAGAACGTGTCGGGTACGGCGGAGCGTCCGCGCCTCGTCGTGACGCGTTCGAACCGCGGTATCACCGCTCAGGTCATCGACGACCTCAAGGGTCACACCCTTGCGTCGGCGTCGACCCTGGACGCGTCGATCCGCGGCGGCGAGGGTGACAAGTCCGCGCAGGCCAAGCAGGTCGGTTCCCTGGTCGCCGAGCGCGCCAAGGCCGCCGGCGTCGAGGCTGTCGTGTTCGACCGTGGTGGCAACAGGTACGCCGGGCGCATTGCCGCTCTGGCTGACGCCGCCCGCGAAGCCGGGCTGAAGTTCTAAGCCCCGGTTCCGGGACTAACGGACGTAACAGAGAGAGGTAATCCAATGGCTGGACCCCAGCGCCGCGGAAGCGGTGCCGGTGGCGGCGAGCGGCGGGACCGGAAGGGCCGCGACGGTGGCGCTGCCGCCGAGAAGACCGCGTACGTTGAGCGCGTTGTCGCGATCAACCGCGTCGCCAAGGTTGTCAAGGGTGGTCGCCGCTTCAGCTTCACCGCGCTGGTCGTGGTGGGCGACGGTGACGGCACCGTAGGTGTCGGTTACGGCAAGGCCAAGGAAGTTCCCGCGGCCATCGCCAAGGGTGTCGAGGAAGCCAAGAAGAACTTCTTCAAGGTTCCCCGCATCCAGGGCACCATCCCTCACCCGATCCAGGGCGAGAAGGCCGCGGGCGTCGTCCTGCTCAAGCCGGCTTCCCCCGGTACCGGTGTTATCGCCGGTGGCCCGGTGCGCGCCGTGCTCGAGTGCGCCGGCGTTCACGACATCCTGTCGAAGTCGCTCGGCTCCGACAACGCGATCAACATCGTGCACGCGACCGTGGCGGCCCTCAAGGGCCTGCAGCGTCCCGAGGAGATCGCGGCTCGCCGTGGTCTGCCCCTCGAGGACGTCGCCCCCGCGGCTCTGCTCCGTGCGCGTGCTGGGGCGGGTGCGTAATGGCTCGCCTCAAGGTCACGCAGACGAAGTCGTACATCGGCAGCAAGCAGAACCACCGCGACACCCTGCGTTCGCTTGGCCTCAAGAAGGTCAACGACGTGGTTGTCAAGGAGGACCGCCCCGAGTTCCGCGGAATGGTTCACACCGTCCGCCACCTCGTGACGGTCGAGGAGGTTGACTGACATGGCGGAGACCAACCCGCTGAAGGCCCACAACCTCCGTCCCGCCCCCGGCGCCAAGACCGCGAAGACCCGTGTGGGTCGTGGTGAGGCGTCGAAGGGTAAGACGGCCGGTCGTGGTACCAAGGGCACGAAGGCCCGTTACCAGGTTCCGCAGCGCTTCGAGGGTGGGCAGATGCCCCTCCACATGCGTCTGCCGAAGCTCAAGGGCTTCAAGAACCCGTTCCGCACCGAGTACCAGGTCGTGAACCTGGACAAGCTCACCGCGCTCTACCCGCAGGGTGGCGAGGTCACGGTGGCCGATCTGGTCGCCAAGGGTGCGGTTCGCAAGAACCAGCTCGTCAAGGTGCTCGGCACCGGCGAGATCACCGTGGCGCTGCAGGTGACGGTTGACGCCGTCTCCGGCTCCGCCAAGGAGAAGATCGCCGCTGCCGGCGGCACCGTCACCGAGCTCGTCTAAGACGACTCGATGGCTTGAACATCCGATCGGGGATGCCTCTCAAAAGGGGCATCCCCGATTGGTCGTTCCTAGGGGGGCACGGTCGCCGGTAAGGTGGCGTGCACTGTCTAGGCTCCGTGCGGTATGCCCGCACGGAATTGATGACCGATACCCAATCGTCGAACCTCAAGACCGTCACCCTTGACGCATAGCGCGGGGGTCGCAGGAGGCACCGTGCTCACCGCGTTCGCCCGGGCGTTCAAGACGCCCGACCTGCGCAAGAAGCTGCTCTTCACGCTCGGCATCATCGTGCTGTACCGCCTCGGGGCCCACATCCCGGTCCCCGGCGTCAGCTACGAGGCCGTCCAGCAGTGTGTCAAGCAGGCCAGCGAGGGCAACAACAGCCTGTTCGGCCTGGTCAACATGTTCAGTGGCGGGGCGCTGCTCCAGATCACCATCTTCGCGCTCGGCATCATGCCGTACATCACGGCGAGCATCATCCTGCAGCTGCTGACCGTCGTGATCCCCCGCCTTGAGGCCCTCAAGAAGGAGGGCCAGTCCGGTACTGCGAAGATCACGCAGTACACCCGTTACCTGACGGTGGCCCTCGCGGTGCTGCAGGGCACCGGTCTCGTCGCCACGGCCAAGAGCGGTGCGCTCTTCAGCGGCTGCTCCGTGGCCGACCAGGTCGTGCCGGACCCGTCGATCTTCACCATCGCCACCATGGTCATCACGATGACCGCCGGTACCTGCATCGTCATGTGGCTCGGCGAGATCATCACGGACCGCGGCATCGGCAACGGTATGTCGATTCTCATGTTCATCTCGATCGCCGCCGGCTTCCCGGGTGCCCTGTGGGCCATCAAGGAGAGCGGAAAGCTCGCCAAGGGCTGGATCGAGTTCGGCACCGTCATCCTCATCGGCTTCGTGATGGTGGCCCTCGTGGTCTTCGTCGAGCAGGCCCAGCGGCGCATTCCCGTGCAGTACGCGAAGCGCATGATCGGTCGACGCTCCTACGGCGGAACGTCCACTTACATCCCGTTGAAGGTGAATCAGGCAGGTGTGATTCCTGTCATCTTCGCGTCGTCGCTGCTCTACATCCCGGCCTTGGTCGCGCAGTTCTCGAACTCCACGGCGGGGTGGAAGACCTGGATCGAAGCCCACTTCGTCAAGGGTGACCACCCGTATTACATCGCCGCGTACTTCCTCCTGATCGTGTTCTTCGCCTTCTTCTACGTGGCGATCTCGTTCAACCCCGAGGAAGTTGCCGACAACATGAAGAAGTATGGTGGCTTCATCCCGGGTATCCGGGCTGGTCGACCTACTGCCGAGTACCTGAGCTACGTGCTCAACCGGATCACTTGGCCGGGCTCGCTGTACTTGGGTCTGATCGCTCTTGTGCCGACGATGGCGTTGGCAGGCTTCGGTGGCGCCAATGCCAACTTCCCCTTCGGTGGGACGAGCATCCTCATCATCGTGGGTGTGGGGCTGGAGACCGTGAAGCAGATCGAGAGCCAGCTCCAGCAGCGCAATTACGAAGGGTTCCTCCGCTGATGCGAATCGTCCTCGTCGGACCGCCCGGTGCCGGGAAGGGAACGCAGGCCGCGTACCTTGCCAAGAACCTGGACATCCCGCACATCTCCACGGGTGACCTGTTCCGTGCCAACATCTCGCAGGGCACGGCGCTGGGCCTGGAGGCGCAGTCGTACATGAAGGCCGGCCAGCTGGTTCCGGACTCCGTGACGATCGGGATGGCCAAGGACCGTATGGAGCAGCCGGACGCCGTGAACGGCTTCCTGCTCGACGGGTTCCCGCGCAACGTGGCCCAGGCTGAGGCCCTGGACGAGATCCTCAAGGCCGGTCACGTCCAGCTGGACGCCGTCCTTGACCTCGAGGTCCCCGAGGACGAGGTCGTGAAGCGGATCGCGGGTCGCCGCATCTGCCGCAACGACAGTGCGCACGTCTTCCACGTGACGTACAACGCTCCGAAGACCGAGGGCGTCTGCGACGCCTGCGGCGGCGAGCTCTACCAGCGCGACGACGACTCCGAGGAGACCGTCCGTCGGCGCCTGGAGGTCTACCACACGGAGACCGAGCCGATCATCGACTACTACCGGGCGCAGAACCTGGTGTCGACGATCTCGGCGCTCGGCAAGGTGGACGAGGTCACCGCCAAGGCGATGGACGCGCTCAAGAAGTAACCCCTGGTTCGTGCGATACGGCCGCGGTGCCCCTCAGGGGCGCCGCGGCCGTATCGTTGTTCTGTTCCCCGTATTCGAAGGAAAGGCCGCGGCCACGATGGTGCAGATCAAGACCCCCGAGCAGATCGCGAAGATGCGCGAGGCGGGGCTGGTCGTCGCCGCCATCCACGCGGCGACCCGCGACGCGGCCGTGCCGGGCGCCACGACGAAGGACCTGGACGAGGTCGCGCGGAAGGTCATCGCCGACCACGGGGCGAAGTCGAACTTCCTCGGGTACGGCGGCTTCCCCGCGACGATCTGCACCTCGGTGAACGAGGTCGTCGTCCACGGCATCCCCGACGACAAGACCGTCCTCAAGGACGGCGACATCATCTCCATCGACGCCGGCGCGATCATCGACGGCTGGCACGGTGACGCGGCCTACACGGCCTTCGTGGGCACCGGGCACGCGCCCGAGCTCGTCGAGCTCTCCCGGGTCACCGAGGAGTCGATGTGGGCCGGCATCGCGGCCATGAAGCTCGGCAACCGCCTGGTCGACATCTCGAAGGCGATCGAGACGTACATCAAGCGCCAGCCCCGCCCCGCGGTCGGCGACCACAGCCTCGGTCGCTACGGGATCATCGAGGACTACGGCGGCCACGGCATCGGCACCGAGATGCACATGGACCCGCACCTCCTGAACTACGTCTCCCGCAAGCGCGGCAAGGGCCCCAAGCTCGTCCCCGGCCTCTGCCTCGCCATCGAGCCCATGGTCTCCCTCGGCACCCCCCACACCGAGGTCCTCAAGGACGACTGGACCGTCATCACCACCGACGGCACCTGGTCCTCCCACTGGGAGCACTCCATCGCCCTCACCGAAGAGGGCCCCCTCGTCCTCACCGCCGTCGACGGCGGCAAGGCCAAGCTCGCCGAACTCGGCGTCACGGCGGCACCGGACCCGCTGGCGTAGGCGCGGCCCGGGCTCCGGGCGTGCTGGCGTAGGTGAGGGGGAGGTCCTGGGACTTCGGGGTGGGGCTTGCGTAAGGATCTCCGCGCGTGGGCAGACTTCTCGATTCGTCTTTTCCTGGGGCCTGACGTAGACTGATGCGTCGGCTCTCGTGTACCCGTGTGTCCTCATGCGGCGGCGAGAGTCGATCAAGGTAGCCGATTCGAAAGGCGAAGCGTGGCCAAGAAGCAAGGTGCCATCGAAATCGAGGGCACCGTGATCGAGTCCCTCCCGAACGCCATGTTCAAGGTGGAGCTCCAGAACGGTCACAAGGTCCTCGCGCACATCTCCGGCAAGATGCGGATGCACTACATCCGAATCCTTCCGGACGACCGGGTCGTGGTGGAGCTTTCTCCCTATGACCTGACGCGTGGCCGGATCGTCTACCGGTACAAGTAGATCTTGCCCGCACCCCGCCTTCGCGCGCGGGTGGTGGCACTGACCCGGAGAACCTCACATCCCATGAAGGTCAAGCCGAGCGTCAAGAAGATCTGCGACAAGTGCAAGGTGATCCGCCGTCACGGTCGGGTCATGGTCATCTGCGACAACCTGCGCCACAAGCAGCGCCAGGGCTGACGCACGCCGACCGACCTGCATTTCGCAGTTCTTCGCGCGACGCATAGCAATACGTACATACGCAGAGCCCGTCGGGCCGTGTTCCACGGTTGACGGCACCTCCGGCGGGGGCCGGGGACCCGGACGTACCACTGCTCCGACAGGAGCGGTCGGCGGTCGGGAGCGGTTCTGCAGCAGACCCCCGAGAACACAGGAGCCATTGAATGGCACGCGTTTCCGGTGTTGACATCCCGCGCGAAAAGCGTGTGGTGGTCGCACTCACCTACGTCTTCGGCATCGGGCGTACCCGGTCCGAGGAGATCCTCGCCTCGACCGGTGTGAACCCGTCCACCCGTGTCCGCGACCTTGCCGAGGAAGACCTCGTCAAGATCCGCGAGTACGTGGACGCCAACCTCCAGACCGAGGGTGACCTCCGTCGCGAGATCGCCGCCGACATCCGCCGCAAGGTCGAGATCGGCTGCTACCAGGGCCTCCGCCACCGTCGTGGCCTGCCCGTTCGCGGCCAGCGCACCAGCACGAACGCTCGTACCCGCAAGGGCCCGCGTCGCGCCATCGCCGGCAAGAAGAAGCCGGGCAAGAAGTAGTCCTCAGCGGACGCTTGACCAAGCGGTCTTCGCTGTAGGACCGACCACCTCCCGTAGGAGTTATAGATGCCCCCCAAGGGTCGTCAGGGCGCTGCCAAGAAGGTGCGCCGCAAGGAAAAGAAGAACGTCGCTCACGGCCACGCGCACATCAAGAGCACGTTCAACAACACGATCGTCTCGATCACGGACCCCTCGGGCAACGTGATCTCCTGGGCCTCCGCCGGCCACGTCGGCTTCAAGGGCTCGCGCAAGTCCACCCCGTTCGCCGCGCAGATGGCCGCCGAGTCGGCCGCTCGCCGCGCGCAGGAGCACGGCATGCGCAAGGTCGACGTCTTCGTCAAGGGTCCGGGCTCCGGCCGCGAGACCGCGATCCGCTCCCTCCAGGCCACGGGCCTCGAGGTCGGTTCGATCCAGGACGTCACCCCCACGCCGCACAACGGCTGCCGTCCCCCCAAGCGCCGCCGCGTCTGACGCACGGCTGCTTGTTCAGGACTTCGGGCGGTACGGCTCTTCGGACCGTGCCGCCCGTACCCTTGCAGTACAGAAGTGATCCGTCGGGCGTCAAATAGTGGGCGTCCACGACTGAAGGACAAAGAGACATGCTGATCGCTCAGCGTCCGTCGCTGACCGAAGAGGTCGTCGACGAGTTCCGCTCCCGGTTCGTGATCGAGCCGCTGGAGCCGGGCTTCGGTTACACCCTCGGCAACTCCCTCCGCCGTACCCTCCTCTCCTCGATCCCGGGTGCCGCTGTCACCAGCATCCGCATCGACGGTGTCCTGCACGAGTTCACCACCGTGCCGGGCGTCAAGGAGGACGTCACCGACCTCATCCTGAACATCAAGCAGCTGGTCGTCTCCTCGGAGCACGACGAGCCCGTCGTGATGTACCTGCGCAAGCAGGGCCCGGGTCTGGTCACCGCCGCCGACATCGCGCCCCCGGCCGGTGTCGAGGTGCACAACCCCGACCTCGTCCTCGCCACGCTCAACGGCAAGGGCAAGCTGGAGATGGAGCTGACCGTCGAGCGCGGTCGCGGCTACGTCTCCGCCGTGCAGAACAAGCAGGTGGGCCAGGAGATCGGCCGTATCCCGGTCGACTCCATCTACTCGCCGGTGCTCAAGGTCACGTACAAGGTCGAGGCGACCCGTGTCGAGCAGCGCACCGACTTCGACAAGCTGATCGTCGACGTCGAGACCAAGCAGGCCATGCGCCCGCGTGACGCCATGGCGTCCGCCGGCAAGACCCTGGTCGAGCTGTTCGGTCTGGCGCGCGAGCTCAACATCGACGCCGAGGGCATCGACATGGGCCCGTCCCCCACGGACGCCGCCCTTGCCGCCGACCTGGCGCTGCCGATCGAGGAGCTCGAGCTCACCGTTCGTTCGTACAACTGCCTCAAGCGCGAGGGCATCCACTCCGTGGGTGAGCTCGTGGCGCGTTCCGAGGCCGACCTGCTCGACATCCGCAACTTCGGTGCGAAGTCGATCGACGAGGTCAAGGCGAAGCTGGCCGGCATGGGCCTGGCCCTCAAGGACAGCCCGCCCGGATTCGACCCGACCGCCGCCGCCGACGCCTTCGGCGCCGACGACGACGCGGACGCCGGTTTCGTCGAGACCGAGCAGTACTGAGAGCTCGGGCCTCACGGTCCGTACCCGGGTGCGGGAACTGTGCTTGATCGCGCAGTTCCCCGCGCCCCTCTCCGGGCCCCTCACGGGGCCCGGATCTCCGACGGGTGACCGCCCGCTCGGACACTGACACCGGTACCTCATACGGCCGGTGCAGATCACAAGGAGAATCACCATGCCGCGTCCCGCGAAGGGTGCCCGCCTCGGCGGTTCCGCCGCGCACGAGAAGCTGCTGCTCGCCAACCTGGCGAAGTCGCTGTTCGAGCACGGCCGCATCACCACCACCGAGGCCAAGGCCCGTCGCCTGCGTCCGGTCGCCGAGCGCCTGATCACCAAGGCGAAGAAGGGCGACATCCACAACCGTCGCCTGGTGCTGCAGTCGATCACCGACAAGGGGATCGTCCACACCCTCTTCACCGAGATCGCCCCGCGTTACTCGGAGCGTCCGGGTGGCTACACCCGTATCACCAAGATCGGCAACCGTCGTGGCGACAACGCCCCGATGGCCGTGATCGAGCTGGTCGAGGGCGAGATCGCCAAGAAGGCGACCGTCGCCGAGGCCGAGGCCGCCACCGTGCGCGCCGTCAAGGAGGCCGACGCGGCCGCCGAGGCTCCGGCCGAGGAGTCGAAGGACGCGTAAGCGTTTTTCCGACGTTTCTCGTGAGCGGGCCCGTACCCCCTGGGGTGCGGGCCCGTTCCCGTGTGTTTGAGAGGATTTCCGCGTGAGCGATGACGTGCAGGACGGGTTCGTACGGGTACGCCTTGACCTTTCGTACGACGGCCGGGACTTCTCCGGCTGGGCCAAGCAGGCCCAGGGGCAGCGGACCGTGCAGGGGGACATCGAGGCGGCCCTGCGAACCGTGACCCGGTCCACGGAGACGTACGAGCTGACCGTCGCCGGCCGGACCGACGCGGGGGTGCACGCGCGCGGCCAGGTCGCGCACGTCGACCTGCCGGTGGAGCTGTGGGAGGAGCACCGGGACAAGCTGCTGCGGCGGCTCGCCGGGCGGCTCTCCCACGACGTCCGGGTGTGGAAGGTCGAGGAGGCGCCCGCCGGCTTCAACGCCCGGTTCTCCGCGATCTGGCGCCGGTACGCCTACCGGGTCACCGACAACCCCGGCGGCGTCGACCCGCTGCTGCGCGGGCACGTCCTGTGGCACGACTGGGCCCTCGACATGGACGCCATGAACGAGGCGGCCACCGCGCTCGTCGGCGAGCACGACTTCGCCGCGTACTGCAAGAAGCGCGAGGGCGCGACCACCATCCGCACGCTCCAGGTGCTGCGGTGGGAGCGGCGCGCCGACGGCATCCTGGAGGCGACCGTCAAGGCGGACGCCTTCTGCCACAACATGGTCCGCTCGCTGGTCGGCGCGATGCTGTTCGTCGGCGACGGGCACCGGCCGGTGGACTGGCCGGGCAAGGTGCTCGCCGCCGGGGTCCGGGACTCGTCCGTGCACGTCGTACGGCCGCACGGGCTGACGCTCGAAGAGGTCGGCTACCCGGCCGACGAGCTCCTGGCCGCCCGCAGCGTGGAGGCCAGGAACAAGCGGTCACTCCCGGGGAGCGCCGGCTGCTGCTGAGGCCTGGGAGCGGCCGCGGGCGTAGATCTGGTTGAAGGCGAAGGTGCCGAGGTCGTCGCTGGCCTGGAAGACGGGCGTGTCGGCCTTGGTGACCTTCTTGCCGTCGGCGAAACCGGCCTGGGTGAAGTACGCGTACCGGCCGATCGAGTTCGCGCGGCGCAGGCAGACCGTGGCGTGGCAGAAGTCACGCACGCCCGCGCCGACCAGCGGGGCGATGCCTCCGGTGGCCTGGCCCTTCGCCTTCAGGGCCGCGGCCTCGGACGGGAAGACGGCGACGCCGACGGTGATCGCGACGCCGTCCTTGACGTAGGTGGCGCGGAGCACGTGCTGGCAGCCGTTCTGCTTCAGGACGGTGCCGAGGCCGCCCTGGGTGACGGACGCGCAGTTCGTCGTGGCGGAGGTCGCGCCCTTCTTGTACGCGCGCTTGTTCATGGACATCTGCTTGCCCGGGAAGAGGCCGTCGGCGGTGAGCGGGGCCTTGTCCTTCTTCGGGTCCGAGATGTAGTCCATCGGGTTCGGCGGGGGCGGCGGCGCCACCGACGAGAACGTCGGCTCGGGGGTGGGCGTGCCGGTGGGGGAGACGGCGCCGGTGGGGCCCCCGCCGCCGTTCTTCGCCGTGTCGTTGCTCTTGTTCGTGGTCACGACGGCGGTGGCGACGATCGCACCCACCGCGAGCGTGGCCAGTGCCCCGCCGCCGATCAGCAGCCAGCGCTTGCGGCGGCTGCGGCTGGCGGAGGCGGCGGCGAGAGCGCCCCAGTCAGGGGTCTGACCGCCGCCCTGGGCGCCCGGGAAGGGATCCGGTGCGCCCGGGAAGGGGTTCGGCTGCCCGGCCGGCTGCCCGGCCGGCTGCCCTGTCGGCTGCCCGAAGCCCTGCGGGCCGCCGTACGGCTGCTGCGGTCCGTAGCCCGGCTGCTGCCCGTGCCCGGGCTGCTGTCCGTACCCCTGCTGCTGCGGCTCCTGCGGCCACTGCGGTCCCCCAAAGCTCATGCCGCGCATCCTAAACCGGTTGGGCGCAGCGGACGCGGGCGGCGACAATGCACCCCATGGGACATGTCGAGGCCGCGCATCTTGAGTACTACCTTCCGGACGGCAGGGTCCTCCTCGGGGACGCCTCCTTCCGGGTCGGGGAGGGCGCCGTCGTCGCCCTCGTCGGGGCCAACGGCGCCGGCAAGACCACACTGCTCCGGCTGATCGCCGGGGAGCTCCAGCCGCACGGCGGCACCGTCACCGTCAGCGGCGGACTCGGCGTGATGCCGCAGTTCGTCGGCTCCGTGCGGGACGAGTCCACCGTCCGCGACCTGCTGGTCTCGGTCGCCCAGCCCCGGATCCGCGAGGCCGCGAAGGCGGTCGACGCGGCCGAGCACCTGATCATGACCGTCGACGACGAGGCCGCGCAGATGAAGTACGCGCAGGCCCTCAGCGACTGGGCCGAGGTGCAGGGCTACGAGGCGGAGACCGTCTGGGACATCTGCACCATGGCCGCGCTCGGCATGCCGTACGAGAAGGCCCAGTTCCGGCAGGTGCGGACGCTCTCCGGCGGCGAGCAGAAGCGGCTCGTCCTGGAGTCGCTGCTGCGCGGCCCCGACGAGGTGCTGCTCCTCGACGAGCCGGACAACTACCTCGACGTGCCCGGCAAGCGGTGGCTGGAGGAGCGGCTGCGGGAGACCCGCAAGACCGTGCTCTTCATCTCCCACGACCGGGAGCTGCTCTCCCGGGGCGCGCAGAAGATCGTCGCGGTCGAGCCCGGCCCGGCCGGCTCGGACGTGTGGGTGCACGGCGGGGGCTTCGACACCTTTCACGAGGCGCGCCGGGAGCGGTTCGCCCGCTTCGAGGAGCTGAAGCGGCGCTGGGAGGAGAAGCACGCCCAGCTGAAGAAGCTGGTCCTCAACCTGCGGCAGGCGGCGGCGGTCAGCCACGACATGGCCTCGCGGTACGCGGCGGCCCAGACCCGGCTGCGGAAGTTCGAGGAGGCGGGTCCGCCGCCGGAGCCGCCGCGCGAGCAGGACATCAAGATGCGGCTGCGCGGCGGCCGTACCGGCGTGCGTGCCGTGACCTGCGAGAACCTTGAGCTGACCGGCCTGATGAAGCCGTTCTCGCTGGAGATCTTCTACGGGGAGCGGGTCGGCGTCCTCGGCTCGAACGGCTCCGGCAAGTCGCACTTCCTGCGGCTGCTCGCGGGGGACCCCTCGGTCGCCCACACGGGCACGTGGAAGCTCGGCGCGCGGGTCGTGCCGGGGCACTTCGCGCAGACCCACGCCCACCCGGAACTGGCCGGGCGGCCGCTCGTCGACATCCTGTGGACGGAGCACGCCAAGGACCGGGGCGGGGCCATGTCGGTCCTGCGGCGGTACGAGCTGGAGCGCCAGGGCGACCAGCCCTTCGACAAGCTCTCGGGCGGCCAGCAGGCCCGCTTCCAGATCCTGCTCCTGGAGCTCGCGGGGACGACGGCCCTCCTCCTCGACGAGCCGACGGACAACCTCGACCTGGAGTCGGCGGAGGCCCTCCAGGACGGCCTGGAGTCGTACGACGGGACCGTGATGGCCGTCACCCACGACCGGTGGTTCGCGAAGAGCTTCGACCGGTTCCTGGTCTTCGGCTCGGACGGGGTCGTACGCGAGACGACCGAGCCGGTGTGGGACGAGCGGCGGGTCGATCGGGCGCGGTGACCTCGTGCGGTCGGCGGTCGGCGGGGGCGTCGGGCTGGGACGAGCGGCGGGTCGATCGGGCCCGCTGACCTGCTGTCTCGCGGCGTTTTGACCCGTCGGGGGTGGCGCGGGTACTGTTGCGGTTTGTTATGCGTATTGGCTTCGTGGTTCTCACGCGAGCGGCCCTTACGCAGGTTCCCTGGAGCAGTTACCAGTGGCTCGCATACGGGCGGTGTCCCGGCAGTGCAGGCCCCAGCTGCATGATCGCTTCAGGTGTGTCTGGACTCCATCCACTGAAGAAGCGAAGGCTACGAAGTGCGTACGTACAGCCCCAAGCCCGGCGATGTCACTCGCCAGTGGCACATCATCGACGCGCAGGACATCGTCCTGGGCCGTCTGGCGACGACGGCTGCGAACCTCCTGCGAGGCAAGCACAAGCCCGTCTACGCGCCCCACATGGACATGGGCGACTTCGTCATCATCATCAATGCTGACAAGGTCCACCTGTCCGGCAACAAGAAGACCCAGAAGCTGGCCTACCGCCACTCCGGCTTCCCGGGTGGTCTGCGCTCCGTCCGCTACGACGAGCTGCTGGCCAAGAACCCCGAGAAGGCCGTCGAGAAGGCCATCAAGGGCATGATCCCCAAGAACACCCTGGGCCGTCAGATGATCTCGAAGCTGAAGGTCTACGCGGGCGAGAACCACCCGCACGCTGCGCAGCAGCCGGTTCCGTTCGAGATCACCCAGGTCGCGCAGTAGTTCCGGCCACACCCCCTAAGAACGAAAGAAATCTGAGGAGAATCGTGGCCGAGACCACCCCCGAAACCCCCGTCGACGAGTTCGAGGGCGTTGAGGAGTACACCACCGAGACCGAGCTCGTCGAGGGTGAGTACACCTCCGAGTCGCTCGCGTCCCGCTTCGGCGACCCGCAGCCGGCCGCCGGCCTGGGCCGTCGCAAGAACGCCATCGCCCGCGTCCGGATCGTTCCGGGCACCGGCAAGTGGAAGATCAACGGTCGCACCCTTGAGGACTACTTCCCCAACAAGGTGCACCAGCAGGAAGTCAACGAGCCCTTCAAGGTGCTCGAGCTCGACAACCGCTACGACGTCATCGCCCGCATCGCGGGTGGCGGTGTCTCCGGCCAGGCCGGCGCCCTGCGCCTCGGTGTGGCCCGTGCGCTGAACGAGGCGGACGTCGAGAACAACCGCCCGGCGCTGAAGAAGGCCGGCTTCCTCTCCCGCGACGACCGTGCGGTCGAGCGCAAGAAGGCCGGTCTCAAGAAGGCCCGTAAGGCCCCGCAGTACAGCAAGCGTTAATCGCCTGCTCGGACTGTTTGTCGTACGCCCCGGCGGCACTGCCCGTGCCGTCGGGGCGTACGTTTTTTCATAACCTCTTTCATCAGCTTGGGCACGTATTTCTCGGAGGACAGCTGTGGGACGACTCTTCGGCACGGACGGCGTACGCGGCGTCGCCAACGCGGATCTGACGGCGGAGCTCGCGCTCGGCCTCTCGGTGGCGGCGGCGCACGTGCTGGCAGAGGCGGGCACCTTCGAGGGGCACCGGCCGACCGCCGTCGTCGGCCGTGACCCCCGCGCCTCCGGAGAGTTCCTCGAGGCCGCCGTCGTGGCCGGACTCGCCAGCGCCGGCGTCGACGTGCTGCGCGTCGGCGTGCTGCCCACCCCGGCCGTGGCCCACCTGACCGGCGTCCTCGGCGCCGACCTCGGCGTGATGCTCTCCGCCAGCCACAACGCCATGCCCGACAACGGCATCAAGTTCTTCGCGCGCGGCGGCCACAAGCTCGCCGACGACCTCGAGGACAAGATCGAGGCCGTGTACGAGGAGCACCGCACCGGCGCCCCCTGGGAGCGCCCGACCGGTGCCGGCGTCGGCCGGGTGCGCGACTACGACGAGGGCTTCGAGACGTACGTCTCCCACCTGATCTCCGTCCTGCCCAACCGGCTCGACGGCCTCAAGATCGTCCTCGACGAGGCCCACGGCGCCGCCGCCCGCGTCTCGCCCGAGGCCTTCACCCGGGCCGGCGCCCAGGTCGTCACCATCGGCGCCCAGCCCGACGGCCTCAACATCAACGACGGTTGCGGCTCCACCCACCTGGGCCTGCTCCGCGCGGCCGTCGTCGAGCACGGCGCCGACCTGGGCATCGCCCACGACGGCGACGCCGACCGCTGCCTCGCCGTGGACGCCGCGGGCGACGAGGTCGACGGCGACCAGATCCTCGCCGTCCTCTCCCTCGCCATGCGCGAGGCCGGCACGCTCCGCGGCGACACCGTCGTCGCGACCGTCATGTCGAACCTGGGCTTCAAGCTCGCCATGGAGCGCGAGGGCCTCAACCTCGTCCAGACCGCGGTCGGCGACCGCTACGTCCTGGAGTCCATGAAGGAGAACGACTACGCGCTCGGCGGCGAGCAGTCCGGGCACGTCATCGTGCTCGACCACGCCACCACCGGTGACGGCACCCTCACCGGCCTGATGCTGGCCGCCCGCGTCGCGGCCACCGGCAAGTCCCTCGCGGACCTCGCCGGCGTGATGGAGCGGCTGCCGCAGATCCTCATCAACGTCAAGGACGTCGACAAGTCGCGGGTGACCACCTCCGGCGAACTCGCCGCTGCCGTCACCGAGGCCGAGCGCGAGCTGGGCTCCACCGGCCGCGTCCTGCTGCGCTCCTCCGGCACCGAGCCGCTGGTCCGCGTCATGGTCGAGGCCGCCGACATCGAGCAGGCCCGCGCGGTCGCGCAGCGCCTCGCAGACGTCGTGAAGTCCGCGCTGGGCTAACCTTTCTGAGGCACCGTCATGCATGCGTGTGAGGGCCCGCCGCACCGGACTCCGGTGCGGCGGGCCCTTTCGTACGTGGGGCTCCGGCCGTTCGTGCGGGGAGCCCCCGGGGGTTCGTGCGAGGGGCCCCCGGCCGTTCGTGCGAGGAGTCCCCGGCCCTTCGCACGTGGGGCCCCGGCCGTTCGTACGGGGAGCCCCCGGTCGGGGTCAGCCCCTCCGCAGTCGGCGCTTGAGGCGCCCGCGCTGGGTCCGCCACAGCCGCTGCTGAAGGGACAGGGTCGCGGTACCCGCCAGCATGATCCCCAGCAGGTTGAGCAGCAGCTGCCCGATCGACCCGCCCATCTGCCCGAGCTCGCCGTAGCCCAGCGCCACCGCGGCGTTCGCCGCCGCCGGGACCGTCGTCACCGAGATCGCCACGCCCACCAGGGCGCCCGACTTGGACGAGGTCAGGGACAGGGTGCCGGCCGCTCCCGCGAGGAGCGCCACCACGAAGGAGAACAGGTCGGGCTGCCAGATGAAGCTGGTCTGCGGACGGTCCGCGTCGAGCATGGACTGGCTGAACAGGTCCAGCCAGTCCATGAGCAGACTGAACAAGGTCGTCGCCAGGATCGCCGTCGCGAAGCCGATGAGCAGCGCCGTCAGCGAACGGGCCGCCAGCCTGGGCGCCCGCTGCACGATGGCCGTGCACACCCCGGCGAGCGGGCCGAACTCCGGGCCGACCGCCATGGCGCCCACGATCAGGATCGCGTTGTCCAGGACGACGCCACAGGCCGCGATCATCGTCGCGAGCCCCATGAAGGACAGATAGGTGAAGGAGAGCGTCGACTCCTCGTGGGTCGCCTCCGCCAGCTGCTCCCAGATCACGGCGTCCGCGCCCTCGCCCGGAGCCTCCTCCTCGGCCGTGTCCGCCCGCGTGGACATCGACAGGTCGATGGTCTCCACCGCGATCGACCCGTCCTGATCGATCCTCATGTCGCGGAGCCCGTGCAGCAGTTCGTCCGCCGACTCCCGCGCCATGTCGCACATGACCAGGTCGCCGACCGGGTCCCTCGCCGCGCCCGGCAGCACCACGAGATGCGTGGTGCCGACCGTCGCCTCGATCAGCTCGACCGCGGCCTTGGTCCGGTCCGTCGGGACGATCATCCGCAAATGCAACATCCCCCGAGCTTACGGATGTCAGAGCTTCCGGAGGCTCAGCCGCTGCACCTTGTGGTCCGGTCCCTTCCGGACCACGAGCGTCGCGCGGCCGCGGGTCGGAGCCACGTTCTCCAGCAGGTTGACCTTGTTGATGGTCCGCCACATGGTGCGGGCGTAGTCGAGTGCCTCCTCCTCGGAGACCTGGGTGTAGCGCTGGAAGTACGAGGACGGGTTCTGGAACGCGGTGTCCCGGAGCTTGCGGAAGCGGTTGAGGTACCACCGCTCGATGTCCTCCGCCCGCGCGTCCACGTACACCGAGAAGTCGAAGTAGTCGGCGAGACCCACCCGGGTGCGGCCGTCCTTGCCGGGCAGGGCCGGCTGGAGGACGTTCAGCCCCTCCACGATGAGGATGTCGGGGCGGCGGACGACCAGCCGCTCGCCGGGCACCCGGTCGTAGATCAGGTGCGAGTAGACCGGGGCCGTGACCTCCTCCTTGCCCGCCTTGATGTCCGCGACGAACCGGGTCAGCGCCCGGCGGTCGTACGACTCGGGGAAGCCCTTCCGGGACATCAGGCCGCGCGCCTTCAGCTCCTCCATCGGGTAGAGGAAGGCGTCCGTCGTCACCAGCTCCACCCGCGGGTGCTCCGGCCAGCGGGCGAGCAGCGCCTGGAGGAGGCGGGAGACCGTCGACTTGCCGACGGCCACCGAACCGGCGACCCCTATGACGAACGGGGTGCCCCGCTGCTCGGCGCTCTCGCCGAGGAAGGTGTTGAGGGCGCCGCGCAGGCCGCTGGTCGCCTGCACGTACAGGTTGAGCAGCCGGGACAGCGGCAGATAGACGTCCCGGACCTCGTCGAGGTCGATGACGTCGCCCAGGCCGCGCAGCCGCTCGACCTCGTCGGCGGTCAGCGGCAGGGGCGTCTTGTCGCGGAGGTCGCTCCACTCGGCCCGGGTGAAGTCGACGTACGGGGTCGCCTCGGACGGCCGGCGGGAGCTGGTGCCGCTCCCGGTGCCGTTGCGGGGACCGTCTCCGTTGGAGCTTCGTGGCGGCGAAGTGATCACCCCGCCATTGTCGGGGGTCGCGGGCGTCCGTGGGCCGTGGGGTCGGTCACGCGACAAATGCCGTTGTCCGACCTCTCCTCTAGGGTGATCATGCTGATGCCGCGTGGGCTCGTGCGCTTCACGCGGGGGGAGCCGCCACGGGGCGGCACGAAGCCACCACGAAGAGAAGCCGAGAGCCACCTCAGATGCGTACGCCCATCCGAAGCACCGCCGTCGCCGTCACCGCCGTCTCCCTCGCCCTGCTCGTCACCGCGTGCGGCGGCGGGGGGAAGAGCGACGACGCCAAGGACGTCGGCAAGACCGCCGCGCCCAGCGCCACCGCCTCCGCCACCAGCGAGCCCCCGGCCGAGGCGCTCACCGCCGCCGAGCTGGACGAGCTCATCGTCGAGCAGGCGGACCTGCCCGGCTACCAGGTGCAGAAGGCCAAGGCCGCGGACCTCGTGAAGTCCGACGCCGTCTCCACCGACAAGCCCTCCTGCAAGCCGATCGCCGACGGCATGTCGTCCGTCGCCGCCGGGAAGGCGGCCGTGTCCGCCCAGCGCAAGGCCATCGAGGTGCCCAAGGCCGGAGGCGCCACGGCCTCGCCCGCGGACGCCCTCGGCGCGCTCTCCGCCCCGGTCACCAGCGTGACGCTCGGCTCGTACGACGGACAGGGCGCCCAGGAGGCCTTCGCCTCCTACAAGACCGCCGCCACCGACTGCGCCGGCGGCTTCACCCTCATCGGCGGCGGCGAGAAGACGAAGATCACGAAGGTCGCGCCGGAGACGGTGTCCGCGGGCGACGAGGCGCTCGCCTGGACGATCACCACCGACATGGACGGCGAACCGTTCGTCACCAAGCTCGTCGTCCTCCGCAAGGGCAACACGCTGGCCTCCTTCTCCACCCTCAGCCTCGGCGGCACCGTCAAGGCGCTGCCTCAGGCCGTGATCGACGCGCAGGCCACGAAGCTCGGCTGAGAGCTGGTACCGAGGTCGGGCGAGGCGGTGGCGGGGTCGACCGCCGGGTCGGCCGGACCGGTGCCGGGGTGGGCCGCCGAGGTCGGTCGACCCGGTACGGGGGTGAGGGCGACGAGCTCGGTCGACCCGGTGCCGGTGTCGGCCGCCGAGTCGGCCGGTCCCGGTTCCGGCGGCCGGTCCGGAGAGCGGCGCGACACGGTCGTCGACGCGTGCCGCCCGACTCCGGCCGGTGGGCCCGGTTCGGCCATAGGCTGCCGCCATGTGCGGAATCGTGGGATATGCCGGCGGGCAGTCGGCACTTGATGTGGTGGTCGCGGGCCTCAAGAGGCTCGAATACCGGGGCTACGACTCGGCCGGTGTCGCCGTGCTCTCCGACGGGGGGCTGGCCGCGGCCAAGAAGGCGGGCAAGCTCGTCAACCTGGAGAAAGAGCTCGTGGAGCGGCCGCTGGCCGGCGGCTCCGTCGGCATCGGACACACCCGCTGGGCCACC
Source organism: Streptomyces sp. LMG1-1-1.1 (assembly GCF_040815545.1). Lineage (NCBI taxonomy): Bacteria > Bacillati > Actinomycetota > Actinomycetes > Kitasatosporales > Streptomycetaceae > Streptomyces > Streptomyces sp. LMG1-1-1.1. The sequence goes on from NZ_JBFPNH010000065.1 coordinate 280,914, forward strand.
CACGGCGGGCCGACCGACGCCAACGCGCACCCCCACCTGGACAACGCCGGGCGCGTCGCCGTCGTCCACAACGGCATCATCGAGAACTTCGCCGCCCTGCGGGAGGAACTCGCCGAGCGCGGCCACGACCTGCGCTCCGAGACGGACACCGAGGTCGTCGCCCACCTCCTCGCCGAGGAGTTCTCCTCCGCCGGAGACCTCGCCGAGGCCATGCGGCTCGTGTGCCGCCGCCTCGACGGGGCGTTCACCCTGGTCGCCGTCCACGCCGACCAGCCGGACGTGGTCGTCGGCGCCCGCCGCAACTCGCCCCTCGTCGTCGGCGTCGGCGAGGGCGAGAACTTCCTCGCCTCCGACGTGTCCGCCTTCATCGCCCACACCCGCTCGGCGATCGAACTCGGCCAGGACCAGGTCGTCGAACTCACCCGCGACGGCGTCACCGTCACCGACTTCGACGGCTCGCCCGCCGACGTACGGGCCTACCACGTCGACTGGGACGCCTCCGCCGCCGAGAAGGGCGGCTACGACTACTTCATGCTCAAGGAGATCGCCGAGCAGCCCAAGGCCGTCGCCGACACCCTCCTCGGACGGATCGACACCACCGGCCGGCTCACCCTCGACGAGGTGCGCATCCCGGCCGCCGTCCTCCGCGAAGCCGACAAGGTCGTCATCATCGCGTGCGGCACCGCCTTCCACGCCGGGATGATCGCCAAGTACGCCATCGAGCACTGGACCCGGATCCCCTGCGAGGTCGAGCTCGCCAGCGAGTTCCGCTACCGCGACCCGATCCTCGGCCAGCGCACCCTGGTCATCGCGATCTCCCAGTCCGGCGAGACCATGGACACCCTGATGGCGCTCCGGCACGCCCGCGAACAGGGCGCGAAGGTGCTCGCCGTCTGCAACACCAACGGCTCGACCATCCCGCGCGAATCCGACGCCGTGCTCTACACCCACGCCGGACCCGAGGTCGCCGTCGCGTCGACGAAGGCCTTCCTCACCCAGCTCGTCGCCTGCTACCTCCTCGCGCTCTACCTCGGGCAGGTACGCGGCACCAAGTGGGGCGACGAGATCCACGCCGTCGTCCGCGAGCTCGCCCGCATCGGAGACGAGGTCGAACGCGTCCTGGAGACGATGGAACCCGTCCGGGCCCTCGCCCGCTCGCTCGCCCACAAGGACACCGTCCTCTTCCTCGGCCGGCACGTCGGCTACCCGGTGGCCCTGGAAGGCGCCCTCAAGCTCAAGGAACTCGCGTACATGCACGCCGAGGGCTTCGCCGCGGGAGAGCTCAAGCACGGACCGATCGCGCTCATCGAGGAGGACCTCCCCGTCGTCGTGGTCGTCCCCTCGCCCAAGGGCCGCTCCGTCCTCCACGACAAGATCGTCTCCAACATCCAGGAGATCCGCGCCCGCGGCGCCCGCACCATCGTCATCGCGGAAGAAGGGGACGAAGCGGTCGTCCCGTACGCCGACCACCTCATCCGCATCCCGGCCACGCCTACGCTGCTCCAGCCGCTGGTCTCCACGGTGCCGCTCCAGGTCTTCGCCTGCGAGCTCGCCACCGCGCGGGGCAACGAGGTGGACCAGCCGCGCAACCTGGCCAAATCAGTGACCGTGGAGTGAGGTAACACATGATCATCGGGGTGGGGATCGACGTGGCGGAGATCGACCGCTTCGCCGTCTCGATCGAGCGCACGCCCGGGCTGCTCCAACGCCTCTTCGTCGAGCGCGAAATGCTGCTCCCGAGCGGCGAACGGCGCGGCCCCGCCTCGCTCGCGGTGCGGTTCGCCGCGAAAGAGGCCCTGGCGAAAGCGCTCGGAGCACCCGGCGGACTCCTCTGGACGGACGCCGAGGTGTACGTCGAAGGCACCGGGCAACCCCGCCTTCGGGTCCGCGGAACCGTCGCCGCACGCGCCGCCGAGCTGGGCGTGAAGAACTGGCACGTCTCCCTCAGCCACGACGCCGGCGTCGCCTCGGCGGTGGTCATCGCCGAGGCCTGACCGAAGCGGGCAGCCGCGCCTGACTCCTTTCGGGTACGGGGCGGGGCCTCGGTGCTCGTACGGGTCGGGGCCCGGCTGCCGGAGGGCGGCCGGGCCTTTCGTGTGGGGGGGCGGTTGTCCGGTGGGGGGCGGGGTGAGGGCGTGGCCCCGCCGTGCGGGTCCGGGGCCCGTCGTCGGCGGGCGGGCCTTGGTGTGTGGGTGCGGGAGCTCGGTGGGGCGGAGGCGTCGGGGCCTCGCCCCCACACGGAAGGTTGCCGGGCCTTCGGGGTGTGAGGCGGTTGTCCGGTGGGGGCGGGGTGGGGCGTGGCCCTGGCGTGTGGGTCGGGGATCGCGTCGGGTTCCGGGCCTTCGGTGTGTGGGGCGGGGCTCGCGTCGGGTTCCGGGCGGGGGCAGGGGGACTGCGGCAGACTGCGGGCATGCGAACCGCTCACCGCGCCGAGACCGTACGGGCCGCCGAAGCCGCCCTCAAGGCCCGCCTGCCGGAGGGCGCGCTGATGCAGCGGGCCGCCGCCGGACTCGCCGCCGCCTGCTGCTCCCTGCTCGGCAAGGGACGCGTGTACGGGGCCCGGGTCGTCCTGCTCGTCGGCAGCGGCGACAACGGCGGCGACGCGCTGTACGCCGGCGCACGGCTCGCCCGGCGCGGAGCAGGCGTCACGGCCGTCCTGCTCGGCACGCGCGCCCACCCCGGCGGACTCGCGGCCCTCCGCGCCGCCGGCGGGCGGATCGCCGACGACCCCTTCGACGCGCTCGCCGTCGCCGACCTCGTCCTCGACGGCATCACCGGCATCGGCGGACGCGGCGGACTCCGGCCCGACGCCGTCCCCGTCGCCCGCGCCGCCCGCGGCTCGGGCGCCGTCGTCGTCGCCGTCGACCTCCCCTCCGGCGTCGACGCCGACAGCGGAGAGGTCACCGGAGAGGCGCTGCGCGCCGACGCGACGATCACCTTCGGCACGTACAAGCCCGGACTGCTCGTCGACCCGGCACGCGAGTACGCCGGGGCGCTCCGGCTCGTCGACATCGGCCTCGCCCCGGTCCTCCCCGGCGTGCCCGACGTCGAGGCGCTCCAACACCAGGACGTGGCGTGGCTGCTGCCCGCCCCCGGCGCCGAGAGCGACAAGTACCGGCGCGGGGTCCTCGGCGTCGTCGCCGGCTCCGCCCGCTACCCCGGCGCGGCGGTCCTCGCCGTCGCCGGGGCGCTGAGGGGCGGTGCCGGCGCCGTCCGGTACGTCGGACCCGCGGCCGACGCGGTCATCGCCGCCCACCCCGAGACCCTCGTCCACGCCGGGCCCCCCGCGAAGGCAGGACGGGTCCAGGCCTGGGTCGTCGGCCCCGGACTCGGCGACGCGCCCTCCCTCGTCACCGAGGTCCTCGCCTCCGACGTACCCGTCCTCGTCGACGCCGACGGGCTGCGCGGGCTCGACCCCGCGGCCGTACGGGCCCGCACCGCCCCCACCCTCCTCACCCCGCACGCGGGAGAGGCGGCGGCGCTGCTCGGCGTCGCGCGCGAGGCCGTCGAGGCGGGGAGGCTCGCCGCCGTCCGCGAACTGGCGGCACGCTTCGGCGCGACGGTCCTCCTCAAGGGCTCCACGACCCTGGTGTCCGGGCCCGACGGCGGCCCCGTACGGGTCAACCCGACCGGCACCCCCTGGCTCGCCACCGCCGGCAGCGGCGACGTCCTCTCCGGCCTCGCCGGCTCCCTCCTCGCCGCCGGCCTCCCCGCCCTCGACGCGGGCTCCTGCGGGGCCTACCTCCACGGCCTCGCCGCGCGCCGGGCCTTCCCCGGCGGCGCCCCCCTCACCGCGACCCAGGTCGCGGACTCCCTCCCCACCGCCTGGCACGACGTCACGACGCCCTCCTAGCCCCCGCCTTCGATTCCCCCCACCCCACCCCTTCCCGAAACCCTGCCGGGGGCCGCTGCGGGTGAAGCTGAGCAAATTCCCGGGGGCTGCGCCCCCGGGCCCCCTTTGGGGCTGTGCCCCCGGGCCCCCCTTTGGGGCTGTGCCCCCGGGCCCCCCTTTGGGGCTGTGCCCCCGGGCCCCCCTTTGGGGCTGCGCCCCCGGGGGGCTGTTGCGCCGGCTTCGCGGCGCGTCGCGGGGCGGTGCTTGCGAGGCCTCTCTGGGGCTGTGCCCTCGGGCCCCTCGGCGTCGGCTTCGCGGCGCGGTTACGGGTCGACCCCCGGGGCTCCTCTGGGGCTGTGTCGTCCTCGGGCCCCTCTGCGCTGGCTTCGCGGCGCGGGCACGGGGCGGCGCCGGGCCGCCGCCGCGGCTGTGCCCTGGCGCCGTCTCGGCTGCGGGGCGGTTGTGCCCCGGCCTTGGCACGCGCCCGCGTCCTGCACTCGGAGCGGCTGTGACCCCACCTTGCCCCGCCCGGGGCGCGGTTGCGCCCCGCCCTCGTCCCCCGCTTCCGCGCGGTTGCGCCTCGCCTTCGCCTTCGCCTCGCTTCCCGCGCGGCTGCGCTCGGCCTCACCCCCGCCCGCGTCCTGCACTCGGTGCGGCTGTGGCCCCACCTTGCCCCGCCCGAGGCGCGTGCCCTGCCCTGGCCTTGTCCCCGCCCGCGCGGCGCTTGCGCCCTGGCCTCCCCCTCCCGCCGGGCTGCGCGCCGCCCTTGTCCCGGCTGCGCTCCGGCTTCGTCCGGCACTCCGCGCGGCTGCGCTCCGGCTTCGTCCGGCACTCCGCGCGGCTGCGCTCCGGCTTCGTCCGGCACTCCGCGCGGCTGCGCTCCGGCTTCGTCCCGCACTCCGCGCGGCTGCGCCTCCGGTCTAGCTCCCCGCCCGCGGCGCCTCTGCGCCCCGCCCGGGGCGCGCCCCCGTCCCGCCCCCGGCTCCCGCCCCGCCTCTGGCGCTCCCGCCCCCGCCCCCGCCTCCGGCGCGGCTGCGCCAGGCGGCGGAGTGGGCGGGGTGGGGGTACGGGGTGGCCCGGTTGGTGGAAATTGTTGGGCCAGGGGTGGGGTTGGGCGCGCTGGGGGAGCGGGGTGGGGATTGGGTGGGTGGGTGATCAATTGGAGAAGTGGGTCGGTGGCGGTGGTGTTGGTGGTGGCGGCTTCGCTGGGGGGTGGGGCGGTGGCGGCGGAGGTGCCGGAGCCGGGGGAGGTCTTGGTGCCGGGGGTGGTGGGTGGGGGGAGGGCGGAGTATCCGATGGATACGCCGGACCAGGTGTTGCCGCCGTTGCAGCCGGAGGGGGAGGTGCCGGTGCCGGAGCCGGAGGAGGAGGAGGGGGAGGGGGCGGTGGAGTGGGTGCCGCGGAGTGCGGTGGCGGAGGCGTGTACGGCGCGGACGGGGACGTATCAGCGGCGGGTGGAGCGGCTGCTGGGGCTGAGGGTGGACGGGCGGCAGTCGGTGGGGGACTGCAGGGCGATCAGGGCGTTCCAGGTGAGGGAGAAGATCAAGCCGGCGAGCGGGTACGCGGGGCCGGTGACGTGGGCGCGGGCGGAGTTGCTGGCGGCGCGGAAGTCGCTGGACCCGGGGAAGCGGTGTCCGGTGAAGAAGTACGTGGTGGCGTGCGTGGACCTGGACCGGCAGCTGATGTGGGTGCAGAAGGGGAAGAAGGTGACGTACTCGGTGGTGAACGTCCGGAGCGGGCGTGTCGGGTACGCCACGAGGACGGGCTGGCACGACGTGTACTGGCGGCACAGGAACCACTGGTCGACGATCTACGACACGCCGATGCCGTTCGCGCAGTTCTTCAGCGGCGGGCAGGCGTTCCACGCGGTGTACGGGCAGCTCGCCACGCCGACGGGGAGTCGGGGATGCGTGAATCTGAGCTACCGGAACGCGGAGAAACTGTGGGGGGTGCTCCGCAAGGGTGACAGGGTCTACATCTGGGGGAAGCGGCCCGGTAGCTGACACCTGAGAGACTGGGCGCGATGACTGAGACACCGCCGCCCCGCAGAGCCCGCGCCGAGATCGACCTTGGCGCGCTGCGTGCGAACGTCCGCACGCTGCGCGCCCGTGTCGCGCCCCATGTCCGGATCATGGCCGTGGTGAAGGCCGACGCGTACGGACACGGCGCGCTGCGCTGCGCCCGCGCGGCCCTGGACGCGGGCGCGGAGTGGCTGGGGACGGCGACTCCGCAGGAGGCGCTGGCGCTGCGGGCGGCGGGGATCACGGACGTGCCGGTGATGTGCTGGCTGTGGACCCCGGGGGACCCCTGGGACCAGGGCGTCGAGGCGGGCCTGGACATGTCCGTGAGCGGGATGTGGGCGCTGCGGGAGGTCGTGGCGGCCGCGGAGGCGGTCGGCAAGCGCGCGCGTGTCCAGCTGAAGGCCGACACCGGTCTGGGGCGGAACGGGTGCCAGCCGGCCGACTGGCCCGAGCTCGTCACGGAGGCGCTGAAGGCGGAGGCGCAGGGGCTGGTGAAGGTGACCGGGCTCTGGTCGCACTTCGCGTGTGCCGACGAGCCGCACCATCCGTCGATCGCGGCTCAGCTGGACGTGTTCCGTTCGATGCTCGACTTCGCGGAGAAGGCGGGTGTCGAGCCCGAGGTCCGGCACATCGCGAACTCGCCGGCCACGCTGACGCTGCCCGAGACGCATTTCGACCTCGTGCGCCCCGGCATCGCGATGTACGGCGTGTCGCCGAGTCCCGAGCTGGGGACCTCCGCCGAGCTGGGGCTGCGGCCGGTGATGTCGCTGAAGGGGAGCGTCGCGCTGGTCAAGCGGGTGCCGGCCGGGCACGGGGTGAGTTACGGGCACCACTACGTGACCTCGGAGGAGACGACGCTCGGCCTGATCCCGCTGGGGTACGCGGACGGGGTTCCGCGGCACGCCTCGGGTCGGGGGCCGGTCCTCGTCGGGGACCGGGTGCGCACGGTCGCCGGGCGGGTCGCCATGGACCAGTTCGTGGTCGACCTGGGCGGCGACAGCCCCGAGCCGGGCACCGAGGCGGTGCTGTTCGGGTCCGGGGAGCGGGGCGAGCCGACCGCGGAGGACTGGGCGGTGGCGGCCGACACCATCGCGTACGAGATCGTGACCCGTATCGGCGCGCGCGTACCGCGTGTCTATCTGGGCGAGTAAGAGGGGGCGGCGTGGGCGAGTCGAGGAGCTGGCGGCGGGCCGGGTTCGCCGGGGCCGCGATAGGTGTCCTCGCCGCCGGTGCGGCGGCGGGGGTGGCCGTCGAGCGGTTGACCGTCGGCCGTTCCGTACGGGAGAAGGCGCGGCTCGCGCTGGACGCCACCGGCCCGTACGGCGGGCTGCGCGGCACTCCGGGCAGGGTCTCCGCGGACGACGGGACGGTGCTGTACTACGAGGTGGACGAGGTCGAGCCGGATCCGTCGTCCGGTCGTCGCAGGCGGCTCTTCGGGCGGAAGGAACCCGCCCCGGTGACCGTCGTGTTCAGTCACGGGTACTGCCTCAACCAGGACTCCTGGCACTTCCAGCGGGCGGCGCTGCGCGGTCTCGTCCGGAGCGTGCACTGGGACCAGCGCAGCCACGGCCGCTCCGGGCAGGGGGTCTCCCAGGCCGGTCCCGGCGGGGTGCCCGTCTCCATCGACCGGCTGGGCCGTGATCTGAAGGCGGTGCTCGACGCGGCCGCGCCCGAGGGCCCGCTGGTGCTGGTGGGGCATTCGATGGGCGGCATGACGGTGATGGCGCTCGCCGAGCGGTATCCGGAGCTGATCCGCGACCGGGTGGTGGGCGTCGCCTTCGTCGGCACGTCGGCGGGGAAGCTGGGCGAGGTGTCGTACGGGCTGCCGATCGCGGGGGTCAACGCCGTCCGGCGGGTCCTGCCAGGGGTGCTCCGGGCGCTCGGGTCGCAGGCGGAGCTGGTCGAGCGGGGACGCCGGGCGACCGCCGACCTGTTCGCCGGGCTGATCAAGAAGTACTCGTTCTCGTCGAGGGACGTGGATCCGGCGGTGGTCCGGTTCGCGGAGCGGATGATCGAGTCGACGCCGATCGACGTGGTCGCCGCCTTCTATCCGGCGTTCGCCGAGCACGACAAGTCGGCCGCCCTCGCCGCCTTCCACGACCTTCCCGCGCTCGCCCTCGCCGGCGACAACGACCTGGTGACGCCCAGTTCCCACACCGAGGCCATCGGCGACCTCCTGCCGGACGCCGAACTGGTGATCGTTCCCGACGCGGGGCACCTGGTGATGCTGGAGCACCCCGAGGTGGTCACCGACCGGCTGGCCGACCTCCTGGTGCGGGCGGGTGCCGTGCCGGAGCCGGATGCGCGGGCGACGGCGACGACGGCCGTGACGAGGACGGACGGCCGCAAGGGCTAAGTTGGCGGGTATGGAAGCAGCGCACCCGCCCGTGTCCGGCGCGACCCTCTCGGTCGACTCCCCCCAGCAGATGCAGGAACTGGGCCGCCGGCTCGCGAAGATCCTCCGTCCCGGGGACCTCGTCATGCTCACCGGCGAGCTCGGCGCCGGGAAGACCACGCTCACCCGGGGCCTCGGCGAGGGGCTCGGGGTGCGGGGCGCGGTCACGTCCCCGACGTTCGTCATCGCCCGGGTCCATCCGTCGCTGGTCGGCGGCCCGGCCCTGGTGCACGTGGACGCGTACCGCCTCGGCGGGGGGCTGGACGAGATGGAGGACCTGGATCTCGACGTCTCGCTGCCCGAGTCGGTGGTGGTCGTCGAGTGGGGCGACGGCAAGGTCGAGGAGCTGACCGACGACCGGCTCCACCTGCTGATCCACCGGGTGACCGGCGACACCGACGACGACCGGCGGACGGTCGTGCTGCGCGGGATCGGGGCGCGCTGGGCCGACGAGGAGCTGGGCGCGCTCTGAGCGGCCGCGGCCGCCGGTACGTAGGTTCCGACAACGTGTCGGGAAGGTGTTGCGTGGGTCGTACGCGCCGTGGTCACATGGATGCACGAGCTGGTTAGGTGTACCTAACCTACGGGAGGCATGCATGGCGACGCCCGAGCGCGCGGAACCCGGCCGGGACCACGTACCGATGAGTGAGCTGCTGGCGTCCTGCGCCGCCGCACGGGCCCTCTCCACCCCGCCGCGGCCCCGGCCCGAGGAAGACGAAGAGGCGCCGGAACCGGTCGTGCGGGACGAGGCGGCGTGAGGCTGCCTGAGGCGGTCTGAGGCTGTCTGAGGCGGTCTGGGTCCCGCTCCTGCGGATCGCGGCCGGGGACGCCGGCAGCGCGGTGCTTCAGTCGGCGGCGACGACGGTCATGCCGATCACCGCGAAGGCGCGCGGCGCCTCAGGCGACGACGACGACCTTCGCGCCGATCACCGCGAAGGTCCACAGCGCGTCGCCGTCGGCGCGCTTCATGCGGACGCCGCCGGTCTTCTTCGTCGGGTCCGGGGTCGGCGTCGAGCCGTCCACCGCCGCGCTGAAGCCGATCGCCACGTCCTGGTTGCTCGCGAAGCGCACCACGTGCTCGATCTGCACGCCGTCCGAACCGCGGACCGAACCCGAGCGCGAGGTCACCTTGTACGCCCCCGGCAGCGGGTCGACCGTGCTCGGCATCACGGAGAACGTACGGGTCGCCTTTCCCTTGCCGTCGACCAGCCACACCCGGCGGTCGGCCAGCGCGTACACCACCCGCTCGCCGGTGCCGGAGTTCGCCGGCACCGCCAGCGGGTCGGCGGCGGGCTTCCTCGCGCCGCCGCTCGGCGAGACGGACGGGACGGCGGTGCCGGAGGTACGGGGCTTCGCCGACAGGTCGGAGGGGGCGCTCGCCGAGGCCTGGTAGGCGAGGAACGCGACCGCGGCGACGGCCGCCGCCGTGAGCCCGGCCACGAATCCCGAGCTGCTCCGTGCCACCGTGCCCACCTCTCGTACGAACGTATCGAAGGGTGACGGTAGCAGCCGCGGGACCGAGGTCCGGGGCGCCGTGCCCGGGGCGGCACCCGGCCGGGCCCGGGCGGCGGGGCGGCACCCGGCCCGGGAGCCGTAGGCTGTTCGCGTGCTGTTGCTCGCCATGGATACCGCCACCCCCGCCGTCACCGTCGCCCTGCACGACGGCGACGCCGTCGTCGCCTCGTCGAGCCAGGTCGACGCCCGCCGCCACGGGGAGCTGCTGATGCCCGCCGTCGACCGGGTCCTCAAGGAGGCCGGTCTCAAGCTCGACGCGGTCACCGGGATCGTCGTCGGCGTCGGCCCCGGCCCGTACACCGGACTGCGCGTCGGCCTCGTCACGGCCGCGGCGTTCTCCTCCGCGCTCGGCGTGCCGGTGCACGGACTGTGCACCCTCGACGGCCTCGCGTACGCCGCCGGGTTCGACGAGCCCTTCGCCGTCGCCACCGACGCGCGGCGCAAGGAGGTCTACTGGGCGCGGTACGACGACTCCCGTACCCGGGTGACCGACGCGGCCGTCGACCGGCCCGCCGACATCGCCGAGCGGCTGGCCGGCCTCCCGGTCGTCGGCGCGGGCGCCCGCCTCTACCCCGACGCCTTCCCCGACGCCCGCGACCCCGAGCACCAGTCGGCGGCCGCGCTCGCCGGGCTCGCGGCGGAGCGGCTGGCCGCGGGCGGGGACGGCTTCCTCGACCCGCTGCCGATGTACCTGCGGCGCCCCGACGCGCAGGTGCCGAAGAACTACAAGGTGGTCACCCCCAAGTGACCGCCGCCGTGACCGGGGCCGTGCTGCGCGGGATGCGCTGGTGGGACATCGAGACGGTGCTCGCCCTCGAAGCCGAGCTGTTCCCCGAGGACGCCTGGTCGGAGGGGATGTTCTGGTCCGAGCTCGCGCACGCCAGGGGTCCGCGGGCCACCCGTCACTACATCGTCGCGGAGGACCCGGCCGACGGCCGTCTCGTCGGGTACGCCGGGCTCGCCGCCGCCGGCGGACTCGGCGACGTGCAGACGATCGCCGTCTCCCGCGACCAGTGGGGCACGGGCCTCGGCGCCCGGCTCCTCACCGACCTGCTCAAGGAAGCCACCGCCTTCGAGTGCGAGGAGGTCCTCCTCGAAGTGCGCGTGGACAACACCCGGGCCCAGAAGCTCTACGAGCGCTTCGGCTTCGAGCCCATCGGTTTCCGGCGCGGCTACTACCAGCCGGGCAATGTCGACGCGCTCGTGATGCGACTGATCGTTCAAGGAACTGGGACTGAGATCTGATGGCTGCTGACGAACCGCTGGTACTCGGCATCGAGACGTCCTGCGACGAGACCGGCGTCGGCATCGTGCACGGCACCACCCTCCTCGCGGACGCCGTCGCCTCCAGCGTCGACACCCACGCCCGCTTCGGCGGCGTCGTGCCCGAGATCGCCTCCCGCGCCCACCTGGAGGCGATGGTCCCGACGATCGAGCGCGCCCTGAAGACGGCCGGGATCTCCGCGAAGGACCTCGACGGCATCGCCGTCACCGCGGGCCCCGGCCTCGCGGGCGCGCTGCTCGTCGGCGTCTCGGCGGCCAAGGCGTACGCGTACGCCCTCGGCAAGCCGCTCTACGGCGTCAACCACCTGGCCTCGCACATCTGCGTCGACCAGCTGGAGCACGGCAAGCTGCCCGAGCCGACGATGGCCCTGCTGGTCTCCGGCGGCCACTCCTCACTGCTGCTCTCCTCGGACATCACCTCCGACGTGCGGCCGATGGGCGCCACCATCGACGACGCGGCCGGCGAGGCCTTCGACAAGATCGCCCGCGTCCTCGACCTGGGCTTCCCCGGCGGCCCGGTCATCGACCGGCTCGCCAAGGAGGGCGACCCCGCGGCCATCGCGTTCCCGCGCGGTCTGAGCGGCTCCCGCGACCCCGCGTACGACTTCTCCTTCTCCGGCCTCAAGACCGCGGTCGCCCGCTGGATCGAGGCGAAGCGGGCGGCCGGCGAGGACGTGCCCGTACGGGACGTGGCCGCGTCCTTCCAGGAGGCGGTCGTCGACGTGCTCACCCGCAAGGCCGTCCGGGCCTGCAAGGACGAGGGCGTCGACCACCTGATGATCGGCGGCGGCGTCGCCGCCAACTCGCGGCTGCGGGCCCTCGCCCAGGAGCGCTGCGAGCGGGCCGGCATCCGGCTGCGGGTGCCCCGGCCGGGCCTGTGCACCGACAACGGCGCGATGGTCGCCGCCCTCGGCTCCGAGATGGTCGCCCGCAACCGGCCGGCCTCCGACCTGGAGCTGTCGGCGGACTCGTCCCTGCCGGTGACCGACCCGCACGTCCCCGGGGCGCACGGCCACGACCACTCCCACGACCACGTGCACGAGGTCAGCAAGGAGAACCTGTACTCGTGAGGCTCACCCTCATGTGGGAGGCGCGGGCCGCCCGGGGCCGGGGCGCCGAGCTCCTGGAGTGGGCGCGGGCGCAGGTCCTCGTCCGCGAGCCGGTCCGCCGGGAGATCCTCCGGGCGCCCCAGGACCGGGTCCTCGTCCTCACCTGGTGGGAGGCGGACGCCTTCGACGCCGAACTCCCCGAGCTGCCGGAGCCGGACGCGGAGCTGATCACCCGTCCGGTCCACCGCTGGCGCTTCGAATCGATCGAATAGGCGACAAGCGAGCGAAAGGAGAGCAACCTTTCGACTCCGGCGGGCATCCCACAGCTCGTGAAGAAGACGATCACGCTGTGGGCGGTGCTGACCGCCGTCGTCCTCCTGGTGACCGGCTGCGCGGCGCAGGACCCCGCCACCGCACCGGTACCCGAACGGGCGACCGAACCCGCGACCCCGCCGGCGGACGCGCCCACCGCGGGGCACGGGGCGCCCGAAGCGCCCGCGGCCCCGGGGGCCGCCGCTGCCGCCGCGTACCGGAAATGGGGCCTGAAGCCCTTCCCGGCCGCGCCCGCGCCGCCCGCGGCCAAGCCGGTCGCACGCCGGCCCGGCGACCCCGTCCCGGTCATCAGCGAGATCCCCACCACCGAGAGGATCGTGTTCCTCACGATCGACGACGGGGCCGAGAAGGACCCCGGGTTCGTCACGATGATGGACGAGCTCAAGGTCCCCTTCACGATGTTCCTGACCGACTCCGCCATCCGCGCCGACTACGGGTACTTCACCCCGCTCGCCGCCCAGGGCCACGGCGTCGCCAACCACACCCTCACCCACCCGAACCTGCGGACCCTCTCCCAGGACGCCCAGCGCCGGGAGATCTGCGGCCAGCAGGAGCAGCTGGCACGGCGGTACGGCACGACCCCCCGCCTCTTCCGCCCGCCCTACGGCAACTGGAACGAGGCCACGCGCGCGGCGGCCGGACAGTGCGGCGTCGACGCGATCGTCCTGTGGCGCGAGTCCATGCAGATCAAGAACATGCAGTACCAGCGCGGCGACCGGAAGCTCCACCCCGGCGACATCATCCTGGCCCACTTCCGCGGCCCGTCCGAGCTCAAGGGCCGCACGATGACCGAGATGACGGCCACCATGCTGCGCCGCATCCAGGAGCAGGGCTTCACGGTGGCCCGCCTGGAGGACTACGTCTGAGATTCCCCCGGGCGCGGTGTCGATGCGGGCGACGCCCGTTCGACGTATGAGTGAGAGGCGGGGAACAGCCCCCGCCACCCGCACCACCGAGGAGTCCTCATGCCCCGCTTCCTGTCCCTCGTCCGCATCGAGGAGAACACCATCGACATGGAGAGCGCCGACCCCGGCTTCGAGGCGCGGATGGGCGCGCTCTTCGAGGAGATCAACAAGGCCGGCGCCATGCTGGACACGGCGGGGCTCAAGCCGACCGCCGAGGCCACCCGGATCACCTGGTCGGACGGGAGCCTGTCGTACACCGACGGTCCTTTCACCGAGACCAAGGAGGTCGTCGGCGGCTACGCCATGCTCCAGTGCAAGGACATGGCCGAGGCCGTCGAGTGGGGGAAGCGCTTCCTCGCCGTCCACCCGCCGCACTGGAAGGTCGGCCTCGAGGTCCGCGAGGTCGAGGAGATGCCGGGCGCCTGACGCGCGGTGTGCTGTCATGTGAGCCGTGACGGTGCAGAGCACGCTGGAGACGGTCTTCCGGATGGAGTCCGCGCGGATCATCGCGACGGTCGCGCGGATCGTCCGCGACGTCGGCATCGCCGAGGAGATCGCCCAGGACGCGCTCGTCTCCGCCCTTGAGCAGTGGCCGAGGTCAGGCGTCCCGGAACGGCCGGGCGCCTGGCTCACGGCCACCGCCAAGCACCGCGCCGTCGACCTGGTGCGGCGGCGCGAGACGTACGCCCGGAAGCTCGCCGAGGTGGGCAGGGAGCTCCCGGAGGAGTCGTACGACCCGGAGCCCCCGGGCCCCGGCGACATCGACGACGACGTCCTGCGGCTGATCTTCACCGCCTGCCATCCGGTGCTCTCCGCCGGGGCGCGGGCCGCGCTGACGCTGCGGCTCGTCGGCGGGCTCCGCACGGACGAGATCGCCCGCGCCTTCCTCGTGCCGGAGGCGACCGTCGCGGCCCGGATCACCCGTGCCAAGCGGACGCTCGCGAAGGCGGGCGTCGAGTTCGAGGTGCCGTACGGGGAGGAGCGGGCGGCCCGCCTCGGCTCGGTCCTCGAAGTCGTCTACCTGATCTTCAACGAGGGGTACGCGGCCACCGCGGGAGACGACCTGCTGCGGCCCGGCCTGTGCGAGGACGCGCTGCGGCTCTCCCGGGTGCTCGCCGCCCTCGTGCCGGCGGAGGGCGAGGCGCAGGGCCTCGCCGCGCTCCTGGAGCTCCAGGCGTCCCGGACGGCGGCCCGCACCGGACCCGACGGGCGGCCGGTGCTGCTCGCCGAGCAGAACCGGCGGCGCTGGGACCGGCTGCTGATCCGGCGCGGGTTCGCCGCCCTGGAGAGGGCCGGGGACGGGCGCTCCTACGGGCCGTACGCCCTCCAGGCCGCCATCGCCGCCTGCCACGCGCGGGCGGCCTCGTACGAGGAGACGGACTGGGCGACGATCGCCGCGCTCTACGGGCGGCTCGGCGCCCTCGCACCCTCGCCGGTCGTCGAACTGAACCGCGCCGTCGCCGTGTCGATGACCGAGGGCCCGGCCGCCGCCCTCCCGATCGTCGACGCCCTCGCCGCCGAACCGGCCCTGTCCCGCTACCACTTGCTCCCCAGCGTCCGCGGCGACCTGCTGGCCCGCCTCGGCCGGACCGCGGAGGCCCGCGCCGAGTTCGAGCGGGCCGCGGCCCTCACCAGGAACGAGAGCGAGCGGGGGCTGCTGAGGGCGCGGGCGGGGGAGTTGGGGGACGGGGACGCGGGGGAGCGGAGCGCGGGGGATCCGGAGGGCTAGGGGCCAGGGGAGCCGGATGTCCAGGGCTCCGGGGGCTGGGGCCAGGGGGCTCGGGGGAGTCGGACGCGGGGGCTTCGGGCGGTCGGAGGGGCTCGGAGGTGGGAGGCCCGTCGTCGGGTCGGGACCGTGACGCTTAGGGTGCTCGGCATGTCCCCGCGTATGCCGCTGCCTCCGCCGCCCCCGCCCGCCGAGCTCCAGAGCTGGCCCGACCGGGAGGCGCGGATCGCCGACCGGGCGCTGGCGCTCGACGAGTTGGGGCGGCGGCTGCTCGGCCCGGGACGGCTGGTGATGTTCCTGGTGTGGTGCGCGCTCCTCCAGTTGGGCTGGGGCCTGGTCGGGGTGCTGCTGACGTCGCTCGGCGGGCCGATGCGCGACCCGCTCACGGTGCTGACCGGGGTCTTCGCGACGGCCCTGGGCGTCGGCATCCTCATCCCCGCCGGGTGGCTGACCGTGCGGAGCCTGCGGCGCGACCGGACCGTCCGGGAGCTCCTGACCCGGTGGGCGGCGCTCGACCGGCACGGTCCGACGGACGCCCGGCTGCGCGCCCCGGCCCTCTCCGCCTGCTGGCTGCTGCTGTCCTTCGCGATGTGCGGGGTCGGCCTCTGGCTGGGCTTCGCCGTGCCCGCGGGCGCCCGTTGGGAGGACGGCGGCTACGGCCTCGTCGCGTACGGCATGGGCGCCGCGCTGATCCTCTGGGTCACGGGGCTCACCGGCCTGGCGAAGGCCGTCGGCCACTACCGCTTCGCGGTGCGGCTCACCGGCCCCCGCCGGCCGGCCGGCCGATCAGCATCGTCGGGGCTCCCGCGACCCGAGTGAGCAGCACCGTCGCGGAGTTGGGGCCCTTCGGCTTCACCTTGCGCCGGATCTCCTCGGGTTCGACCGCCGAGCCGCGCTTCTTCACGGTCAGGGTGCCGACCTCGCGCTCCCGCAGCAGAGCCTTCAACTTCTTGAGGTTGAAGGGCAGTTCGTCGGTGATCTCGTAGGCGGCGGCGTACGGGGTGGGGGAGAGCGCGTCCGCCGTGACGTAGGCGATCGTCTCGTCGATCAGGCCCCCGTCCAGCTCCTCCGCGACCTCGGCGACGAGGTGCGCGCGGATGACGGCGCCGTCCGGCTCGTACAGGTAGCGGCCGACCGGCCGGACCGCCGGGTCGGGCAGCCCCCGGCCGGTGAGCCCGGCGCCGGAGGGCAGCAGGGTGGCGCGGCGGGCGCCCGGCTCCGTGCCGAACCACAGCACGGCCTCCTTCACGTCCCCGCCGTCCGAGATCCATTCGGCCTCGGCGTCCTCGGGGACGGCCTCGTGCGGGATGCCCGGCGCCACCTTCAGGGCGGCGCGCGGGGCCTTGCGGGCCGCCTCGACGGCCCAGGACAGCGGCGGGGAGTACGCCTCCGGGTCGAAGATCCTGCCCCGGCCGCCGCGCCGCGCCGGGTCGACGAACACCGCGTCGTACGGGCTGGTGTCGATCTCGGTCACGTCGGCGCAGCGGACCTCGATCAGCTCCGCGAGGCCGAGCGCCTCGGCGTTGGCGCGGGCCACCTCGGCGGTCAGCGGGTCGCGGTCGACGGCGAGGACGGAGATCCCGGCGCGGGCGAGGGCGATGGCGTCGCCGCCGATCCCGGAGCAGAGGTCGGCGACGCTGCGGACGCCGAGCTCCCTCATGCGGCCGGCCCGGTAGGTGCCGACCGAGGCGCGGGTCGACTGCTCGACGCCGTGGGGCGTGAAGTACATCCGGTACGCGTCCTCGGCGCCGAACTTCGCCACCGCCCGCTGCCGCAGTCGCGCCTGGCCGAGCGCCGCCGTGACGAGCTCGGCGGGGTGGTCGCGGCGCAGCCGGGAGGCGACCGCCAGTTCCCGGGCGGGGTCGTAGTCGCGCAGGGCGGTGAGGAGCGTCTGACCCTCGGGGCCGAGCAGGGGGGCGAAGGAGGCGAGGTCGGTCACCCGTCCCATTGTGGGCCCTGCGCCGCTGTGGGCCGGCCGGGGGACGGTGGGGCGGTGCGGTGGTGTCGCGGCCCGGAATGTCGCCCCCGCGCTGACAGGATGCGGCGCCATGCAACTCGTACGACAAAAGGAAGAATCTATGGTGATCGGCGCGCCCCCTTCCCGTCGGACCCTCGGGGCCGCCCTCCTCGTCGCCGCCCTCGCCGCCCTCGCCACGGCCTGCTCCGGCGCCGCCGCACCGGACGACACCCCGCCGGCCCCCGCCGCCGGCCGGCAGGCCCAGGCCGGCGGCGGCGCGTCCGGCGCGCTCAACGCCTACCTCGACCGCGTCCGCCAGGAGCGCGCCGCCCGCGTCCTCGCCGCCAGGAAGTGGGGCCTCGCCCGCCCGCCGCTCGAAGCGCCCGCCCCGCCCGCCGTCAAACCGAAGATCACCACCCGCAAGGGCTTCGAGACCGACGGCACGGGCCTCCCTCCCGTCTTCACCACCGTGCCGACCAAGCAGAAGGTCGTCTTCCTCACCATCGACGACGGTGCCGAGAAGGACCCCGACCTGCTGCGGATGATGAACGACCTCCGCGTCCCCTACAGCGCCTTCCTCAGCGACTACGTCGTCAAGGACGACTACGGCTACTTCGCCCGGATGCAGACGTCGCAGAAGTCCGGGATCTCCCTCCACAACCACACCCTCAACCACCGCTACCTGCCCGGACTCTCGTACAAGCAGCAGGAGCGCGAGATCTGCGGCATGCAGGACGTCATCGAGAAGCGGTTCGGCAAGCGGCCCCCGCTCTTCCGCCCGCCGTACGGCAACTACAACGAGGACACCCTGCGCGCCGCCAAGTCCTGCGGCGTCAAGGCGGTCCCGCTGTGGGCCTCCGAGGCCTTCCCCGACCACATGGAATGGCGCGAGTGGGACCGGGACCTGCACCCCGGCGACATCGTGCTCACCCATTTCCGGGGCAGGGAGGACTGGAAGGGCTCCATGCCGGACATGATCCGCAGGGTGATGAACGTGATCACGGCGAAGGGCTACGCCGTCGCGAAGCTAGAGGACTACGTGTGAGAACCCGGGCGCGGCGCCTGACCGCCGCTCTGGCCGTCACCGGCGCCCTCCTCGCCCTCCCCGCCTGCGCCTCCTCGGTCGACCCGATCGAACGGCTGGGGCGCAAGGCGGCGGAACGGGTGAGCCCCCATCCGTCGCCGGCACGGGAAGCGCGGGGGACGGCGGAGGACGCGAAGGGCTGCGGGGAGTGGGCCGGGGACGCGGCGAGGGTGCGGGCCGGGGACGTGGCCGAGGACCGGGCCGGGGACGCGGCGAAGGACCCGGCCGCGGTCCGGGTCGCGGCCCGGACCGAACCCCTCCCCGTCACGCCACGGAGCGATGAATTGGCACTCCGCTTGACCGAGTGCTAATCGCGGTCATAGTCTCGCTTCTGGCACTCCCCACTGGAGAGTGCCAACACAGCGACGGGCAGGTCCGGCACCCGCGACGACGGATCCACCTGG
Organism: Streptomyces sp. LMG1-1-1.1; assembly: GCF_040815545.1. Taxonomy (NCBI): domain Bacteria; kingdom Bacillati; phylum Actinomycetota; class Actinomycetes; order Kitasatosporales; family Streptomycetaceae; genus Streptomyces; species Streptomyces sp. LMG1-1-1.1. The sequence goes on from NZ_JBFPNH010000065.1 coordinate 299,419, forward strand.
TCGCCACCTCAGACAGTTAGCCCCGTGAGATCTCCGAAGGGGGAGGTCGGATCGTGACGACCACCAGCTCCAAGGTTGCCATCAAGCCGCTCGAGGACCGCATTGTGGTCCAGCCGCTCGACGCCGAGCAGACCACCGCCTCTGGCCTGGTCATTCCGGACACCGCCAAGGAGAAGCCCCAGGAGGGCGTCGTCCTTGCCGTTGGCCCGGGTCGCTTCGAGAACGGCGAGCGTCTGCCGCTCGACGTCAAGACCGGCGATGTCGTGCTGTACAGCAAGTACGGCGGCACCGAGGTGAAGTACAACGGCGAGGAGTACCTCGTCCTCTCGGCTCGCGACGTGCTCGCGATCGTCGAGAAGTAATTCACCGAAGTACCGAAGTACCGAAGTACCGAAGTACCGAGCACTGAAGCAGATGCTCTGAGCTGCGCCCCGAGGCCCCTTCCAGGCGCCCCGGGGCGCAGTTCGTTCCACCAGAATCCGAGAGGGCTGAACCGCTCCCATGGCGAAGATCCTGAAGTTCGACGAGGACGCCCGTCGCGCCCTTGAGCGCGGCGTCAACAAGCTTGCCGACACGGTCAAGGTGACGATCGGCCCCAAGGGCCGCAACGTCGTCATCGACAAGAAGTTCGGCGCCCCCACCATCACCAACGACGGTGTCACGATCGCCCGCGAGGTCGAGCTCGACGACCCGTACGAGAACCTCGGCGCCCAGCTGGTGAAGGAGGTGGCGACCAAGACCAACGACATCGCGGGTGACGGCACCACCACCGCCACCGTGCTCGCCCAGGCCCTGGTCCGCGAGGGTCTGCGCAACGTCGCCGCCGGCGCCTCCCCGGCCGCCCTGAAGAAGGGCATCGACGCCGCCGTCAAGGCCGTCTCCGAGGAGCTGCTCGCCACCGCGCGCCCGATCGAGGACAAGTCCGACATCGCCGCCGTCGCCGCGCTCTCCGCGCAGGACCAGCAGGTCGGCGAGCTCATCGCCGAGGCCATGGACAAGGTCGGCAAGGACGGTGTCATCACCGTCGAGGAGTCCAACACCTTCGGCCTGGAGCTCGACTTCACCGAGGGCATGGCCTTCGACAAGGGCTACCTGTCCCCGTACATGGTGACCGACCAGGAGCGTATGGAGGCCGTCCTCGACGACCCGTACATCCTGATCAACCAGGGCAAGATCTCCTCGATCCAGGACCTGCTGCCCATCCTGGAGAAGGTCATCCAGGCCGGCGCCAGCAAGCCGCTGCTGATCATCGCCGAGGACGTCGAGGGCGAGGCCCTGTCGACCCTGGTCGTCAACAAGATCCGTGGCACCTTCAACGCCGTGGCCGTCAAGGCCCCCGGCTTCGGCGACCGCCGCAAGGCGATGCTCGGCGACATGGCCACCCTCACCGGTGCCACCGTCATCGCCGAGGAGGTCGGCCTCAAGCTCGACCAGGCCGGTCTGGACGTGCTGGGCACCGCCCGCCGCGTGACCATCACCAAGGACTCCACCACCATCGTCGACGGTGGCGGCAACTCCGAGGACGTCGCGGGCCGCGTCAACCAGATCAAGGCCGAGATCGAGTCCACGGACTCCGACTGGGACCGCGAGAAGCTCCAGGAGCGCCTCGCGAAGCTGGCCGGCGGCGTGTGCGTGATCCAGGTCGGCGCCGCCACCGAGGTGGAGCTGAAGGAGAAGAAGCACCGTCTGGAGGACGCCATCTCCGCGACCCGCGCCGCGGTCGAGGAGGGCATCGTCTCCGGTGGTGGCTCCGCTCTGGTCCACGCCGTCAAGGTCCTCGAGGGCAACCTCGACAAGACCGGCGACGAGGCCACCGGTGTCGCGGTCGTCCGCCGCGCCGCCGTCGAGCCGCTGCGCTGGATCGCCGAGAACGCCGGCCTCGAGGGCTACGTCATCACCTCCAAGGTGGCGGAACTCGACAAGGGCCAGGGCTTCAACGCCGCCACCGGCGAGTACGGCGACCTGGTCAAGGCCGGCGTCATCGACCCGGTCAAGGTGACGCGCTCCGCCCTGGAGAACGCCGCCTCCATCGCCTCCCTCCTCCTCACCACCGAGACCCTCGTGGTGGAGAAGAAGGAAGAGGAGCCGGCGGACGCGGGCCACGGCCACGGCCACGGTCACTCCCACTGAGGCACCTGACCGACCGCCGAGGCCCGGTGCTCCCGTCGCGGGAGCACCGGGCCTCGGTGTTGCCTCGGTGATCTTTCGGGGGAGCGGCTAGCCCTCCACGGCGCCGAGCCTCTCCATCAGCCCGAGCCTGTCGTACTGCCACCACCCCTCGACGATCTTCCCGTCGTCCCGGAACCGGTGGATGACCGTCCCCGTCATCGAGACCTCCATCCCGCTGGGCTGAATGCCCATGAAGTCACCGGTGTGGGTCCCCTTCCACGTCCACCGCGTGCACACCCGGTCGCCCTCCGCGATCTGGTCGTCGATGGCGAAAGCGAAGTCGAAACCGCCCCGCCACGACTCGACCTCGCGCCGCACCGCGTCCATCCCGATCACGTCCTGGTCGTTCATCGGATCGTGGTCGTGATAGCCCTCCGCCAGCACCTCGTCCAGCAGCGCCAGCTCCTGCTCGGTCGCCAGCATCTCCATCAGCCGCCGCGCGTTGTTCTTGTACAACGCCTCGTCCCGCACCACGTCCAGGTCCGTGAACGTCGGCATCTCGTCACAGAGCGCGACCATCTCCCGGAAGATCCGGTCCGTCTCCGGCAGCTGCGAATTCCGCATCGCCACGTCGTACGACGGGAACTCGACGATCTCCACGACGTGCGAAGCGTCCGACCTGTCCTTCCCCACGATGTTGTGGGTCGCGGTCCGCTTGCCCTTGGTCTGCTCCACCCACTCATCCATGAGCCGGTTCAGGTCGTCGACCCGGCTGGTCTTGCAGTCGATGATCTGTACGAAAGTCATGACGCCTCCCGACCGCGCTGGGAACCCTTTCAGTCTAGGTCCGGCGCGCCGGGATGCCCTGGCAGCATGCTGGGCGTCGCGGCGGGTCAGGCCGAGCGGGTCAGGTCGGCGGCGTGGACCTCGTCGGCGAACGGTTCGCCGATGGTGTAGCGGGTGATCTCCGCGAGGGCCTCGTCCGTCATGCGGTGGAGTTCGTTGCCGAGGGAGCCGGCGACGTGGGGGGTGAGGAGGACGTTGGGGAGGGTCCAGAGCGGGGAGTCGGGCGAGGGGAGTTCGGGGTCGGTCACGTCGAGGACCGCGTGGAGGCGGCCCGAGACGAGGTGGGGGAGGAGGGCGGTCTCGTCGACGAGGGAGCCGCGGGCGGTGTTGATCAGGGTGGTGCCGTCCGGCATCGCGGCGAGTTGCGCGGGGCCGATCATGCGGTACGTGGACGGCAGTTGGGGCGCGTGGACGGAGATGACGGTGCTGCGGGCGCAGAGGTCGTCGAGGCCGACGAGTTCGGTGCCGGGGGGCGCGGTCGTCACGTACGGGTCGTAGAGGAGGACTTCGCAGTCGAAGGGGCGGAGGAGTTCGATGACGCGTCGGCCGATGCGGGAGGCGCCGATGATGCCGATGGTGCGGTGGTAGTTGCCCCAGGGGGCGGACTCGGTGAGCCAGGAGTCGTCGGTGCGGTGCCGGGCGTAGCGCTGGGCGGAGCGGAGGACGCCCTTTCCGGCGAAGAGGATCGCGGCGAGGGCGTATTCGGCGACGGGGAGGGCGTTGGCGGCGGCGGCGGAGGTGACGCGGAGGCCGCGGTCCCAGCAGGCGTCGGTGATGTGGTGCTTGACGGAGCCGGCGGCGTGGACGACGGCTTTGAGCCGGGGGGCGCGGTCGAGGACGTCGGCGGTGAGGGGGGTGGCTCCCCAGCAGGTGAGGAGGAGTTCGGCCTCGGCGAGGGCGGCGGCGACGCGGGGGCCGGGGGCGGCGAGGTCGTGGGCGACGAGGTGCGGGTCGGTGCGGGTGAGGGCGGCGAGTCGGTCGCGGTGGGCGCCGGTGAGCAGCCGGTCGGCGATGCCGGGGCCCATCGCGAGGAGGAGGGTGGGGCGGCTGTCAGTGGCGGGGTGCATCGTGGGTACCGGCCTTCCTCACTTGACGCTGCCGGCGGTGAGGCCGGCCTTCCAGTGGCGCTGGAGGGAGACGAAGGCGACGACGAGCGGGACGACGGCGAGGAGGGACCCGGTGACGACGAGGGGGTAGAAGTCGGGTTCGGCGTGGGCGTTGCTGTTCCACGCGTACAGGCCGAGGCTCAGCGGGTAGAGCTTCTGGTCGGACAGCATCACCAGGGGGAGGAAGAAGTTGTTCCAGACGGCGGTGAACTGGAAGAGGAAGACGGTCACGAAGCCGGGCATGACCATGCGCAGTCCGATGGACCAGAAGACGCGCAGTTCGCCGGCGCCGTCGATGCGGGCGGCTTCGAGGGCCTCGTCGGGGATGTAGCCGGCGCAGAAGACCCGGGAGAGGTAGACGCCGAACGGGTTGACGAGGACGGGGATCAGGACGGCCCAGTAGGTGTTGACGACGCCGATCTCGCTGGCGAGGAGGTACATCGGCAGGGCGAGCGCGGTGGTGGGGACGAGCACGCCGAGGAGGACGAGGCCGAAGAGCTTCTCCTTGCCCCGGAAGTCGTAGACGTGGAAGGCGTATCCGGCGGCGACGCTGACGAGGGAGCAGGCGAGGGCGCCGAGGCCGGCGTAGAGCAGGCTGTTGGCGTACCAGCGGAAGTAGACGCCGTCGTTGTAGGCGGCGAGCCGGCTGAGGTTGCCGCCGAGGTCGAAGCCCTCGAAGGAGAAGGCGTTGCCGGCGAGGAGGCCGCCGGCGTCCTTGGTGGCGGCGGTGAGCAGCCACACGAGGGGGAAGAGCATGTAGACGACGGCGAGGAGGAGGGAGCCGTTGACGGCCGTCTTGGACAGCCAGCGGTGGGGGGAGCGGTTACTCATGCCGTCTGCTCCTTCCGTGCCGTGCCCGCCTTGCGTCGCGCGGTGTGTGCCGTGCTCGCCGCGCGTGCCGTGCCCGCCTTGCGCCGGCCGGTGAGGCGGGTGACCGCGAAGGAGAGCAGGGCGGCCGTCAGGGCGAGGAGTACGGAGGCCGCGGCGGCGAGCCCGTAGTCGTTGCGGTCGAAGGCCGCGGTGTACGCGTACATGTTGGGCGTCCAGGTGGAGGTGACGGCGGATCCGGTGCCCTTGTTGAGGATCAGCGGTTCGGTGAAGAGCTGGAGGGAGCCGATGATCGTGAAGAGGCCGACCATGGCGAGGGAGGCCTTGACGAGCGGGATCTTGATGGCGAAGGCGATCCGCCAGGCGCCGGCCCCGTCGACGGTGGCCGCTTCGAGGACGGAGCGGTCGATGGCCTGGAGGGCCGCGTAGAAGATGACCATGTTGTAGCCGAGCCACTCCCACAGGGCGATGTTGACGACGGAGGGCAGGGTGCCTTCGGGGGAGAAGAAGTCGAAGCCGACGCCTCCGGCGTCCATCGCCTGGACGACCGGGCTGAGCTGGGGCGTGTAGAGGTAGACCCAGATCAGGGCGGCGATGATGCCGGGGACGGCGTGCGGCAGGAACAGCGCGAGCTGGAAGAAGCGGCGGGCGCGGGCGAGTGCCGAGTCGAGCAGGAGGGCGAGGCCGAGGGCTCCGGCGAGCAGCAGCGGGATGTAGAGCAGGCAGTATCCGAGCAGGACGCCGAAGCCCTCGCGGAAGGCCCGGTCACCCAGCGCCGCGGTGTAGTTGTCGAGGCCGGTGAAGACGGTCTCGGTGCCGCCGAAGCCCAGTCCGGACTGCTTCTCGGTGAAGAGGCTGAGCCAGACCGCGTAGCCGATCGGCACCACCATCACCGCGGTGAACAGGAGGAAGAACGGGGTCAGCAGGATCGCCGCGGCGCGGGTTCGGGCCTTCATGCGGTCAGCCCTCGACCTTCAGGCCGCGCTTGGTGAGTTCGGCGACGGTGGCGTCGTGGCCGGCCTTGACGGCGTCGGCGATGCCGGGGCCGCCCTGGGCGATCTTGCCGAAGTGGTCCTTGATCGTGGTGTTGGTGGTGCCGGTGGTGGGGCCCCAGGACCAGTTGGGGTTGATGGAGGCGCCGGCGGCCTCGAAGAGGGCGTAGATGTCCTGGCCGTCGTAGTAGCCGGCGTCGAAGGCCTTCTTGGCGACCGGGCGCAGGGCGGCGGCGGCGGGGAAGGCGGAGGAGGTGCCGGAGGCGATCCGGGCCTTCACGCCGTCCTCGGTGGTGGACATCCACTCGGCGAAGGTGACGGCCGCGTCCTTCTTCTTGCTGTCCTTGGTGACGGCGAAGGAGGTGCCGCCGAGCATGCCGCTTGCGGGCTTCCCGTCCCAGGTGGGGATCGGGGCGACGGCCCACTTGCCGCTCAGTTCGGGCACGTTGCCCTTGAGGACGCCGGCGCCCCAGGAGGCGCCGAGGTAGCCGATGGTGGTGCCGTTCTTGAGGGAGCCGACCCACTCGGGGCTGAAGGAGGCGTCCTTGTGGACGAGGTCGGCGTCGAGGAGGCCCTGCCAGTAGGCGGTGACCTTGGTGGTGGCCGGGTCGGCGGTGTCGATCTTCCAGGTGTCGTTCTCGGCCTTGAACCACTGGGCGCCGGCCTGCCAGGCCATGGCCTCGAAGGTCGTCGGGTCGTCGGGGAAGAAGGTGGCGAGCCGGGCCTTGGCGTCGGCCTTCTTGACCTGTTCGGCGGCCTTCTTGAAGTCGTCCCAGGTCGCCGGGGTCTGGATCTTGTACTTGGCGAACAGGTCCTTGCGGTAGAAGAAGGCCTGCGGGGCGGCGTCGAAGGGGACGGCCCAGGACTTGCCGCCGAGGGTGGTGAGTTCGACGGACTGCGGGAGCAGCTTGGCGCGGTCGGCCTCGGTGAACTGGTCGCCGATGTCCTGGAGGGCGCCGGAGCTCACGAACTCCGGGAGCGAGGAGTACTCGATGGAGACGAGGTCGGGGGCGTTGCCGGCCTTCACCGCGTTGGAGATCTTCGCGTAGCCGCCGGCTGTGCCGGAGGGGATCTCCTCGAACTTCACCTGGATGTCGGTGTGGGAGGCGTTGAAGGCGTCCACGACGTCCTTCGAGCCCTTGGCCCAGCCCCAGAAGGTGATGGTCTCGGGCCCGGTCGACTTGCTCGCGGTGTCGTCACCGCCGCCGCCGCAGGCCGTGAGGACGGCGAGGGCGGTGGCGGTGCCGGCTATGACGCGGGACGTTCTGCTCCAACTACGGGTCACGGCTCGACTCCTGGGGGCGGGGCGGCTGGGAGGTTGTGGCCGTGATCCTGTGACCGTTCATGACCGAAGTCAAGAGCGAAAGATTGATTGATCGAAAAAAGAACAGATCGATCGCCCGTGGGGCTGTCCGCCGGCGCCGCCCGCCGGCGCCGGTCGCCGCGCCCGTCAGTCGTGCCGCGCCCCGCAGGAGTCCCGTACCCGCAGCCTCGGCAGCAGGCTCAGATGGCGTCGGGCGGCGTCCTCGTCGGGGCTCTCGGTGAGCCGCTCCACGAGGAGCTCCGTGGCGTGCCGCCCCACCTGCCGCTTCGGCGGCGCGACCGCCGTCAGCGGGGTGTCGGCGAGGGCGGCGACCTCGTCGTCGTAGGCGATCAGGGCCAGGTCCTGCGGCACGCGTACGCCCAGCTCGGCGAGGCGCTGCACGATCTCGATCGCGTCCACGTCGTTGTGGACCAGGGCCGCGTCCGCGAGGTCCGAGCGGACCGCGTCGTGCAGGGCCCGTACGGCCCGCTCGAAGCCCTCCGGATCCGCCTCGGCCGGTACGGAGTCGATGACCGGGCGCGGCTCCTTCAGGCCGAGCGTGCCGAGCGCCTCGGTGTACCCCGCGCGCACCGCGAGCGCGGTGGGGGAGTCCCGCCGGGCCACGAGCAGCGGTGTGGCGTGGCCGAGGGAGAGTAGGTGGCGCAGGGCGAGCAGGACGCCGTGGCCGTGGTCGGAGACGACCCGGTCGAGGTCGTCGAGGGGGCTGCCGGGTTCGGCCCTGCGCTCCAGGAGCACGGCAGGCACCGGGAGTTCCGCCAGCCAGTCCCCGTACGCGAGGCGGTCCTCGGGGCCCCGCCAGCCCGGCGCCACGAGCACGCCCTCGGCGCCGGCGGCGAGGAGTCCCTCGGTGCGGGCGCGGTCCTCCTCGGGCCGGTAGTCCGAGATGCGCAGCACGAGCCGGGCGCCGGCCCGCGCCGCCGCCTCGTGGGCGCCGCGGATGACCTCGGCGAAGTAGTACGTGGCGGAGGGGGCGAGCAGGCCGAGCACCAGGCCCTCGCCCGGCCGTCCGGCGCCTGGGGCGCTCTGTCCCCGCGGCCAGGACACCTGGCCGTGCACGCGGTCGAGCAGCCCCTGCCCGGCCAGCGCCTCGACGTCCCGGCGGGCGGTGACGGGGGAGACCCCGAGGCGCTCGGCCAGTTCGGAGACGCGGGCGGTGCCGCGCTCGCGCACCAGGGCCAGCAGTCGGTCGTGTCGTTCGGCAGCACTCTCGCGCACGGCGCAGTTCCCCCTCGCGGTGGTCGTGTTCTCCGACCCTAGCCCAGAAATGATCGAACGACGGGAGTTTCGATCATTCGCTCCGATCGTCTTGACGTTCGATCGGAGTCTGTCCAGGATTCCCCGCGAGGCAGACGTCACCGCAGGGAGTCCCAGGGAGCATCATGCCCACGCCACCCGAGAACCGTGAGCTCAGCCCGTACACCGGCTGGACCCGTACCCACTGGGAGGCCGCGGCCGACCGACTCCTCCTCGCCGTCCGCCCGTACGCCTCGCCGGGACGTGCGCTGATCGACCTCCCTGGCCCCCGCCCCAGCTGGTCGGGGGCCCGCTCCGACGGCCTGGAGGGCTGGGCCCGCACCTTCCTTCTCGCCGCCCTCCGCACCGCGGGCGCAGGGGGCGAGGACCCGCACGGCCACCTCGACCGGTACGCGGAAGGCCTCGCCGCCGGAACCGCGCGGCCCGGACGGGCGGACCCGGACTCCTGGCCCCTGATGGCCGACACCCGCCAGGCGGTCGTCGAATCCGCCTCGGTCGCCCTCGGCCTCCGCCTCACCCGCCCCTGGCTCTGGGACCGCCTCGACGACGGCACCCGGCAGCGGGTCGCCGAGTGGCTCCTGCCCGCGCTCGGCCCGTCGCCCGTCGACAACAACTGGTGGCTCTTCGGCCTCACCGTCGCCGGCTTCCTCCAGGACGCCGGCGTCGAGACCGACCGCGCCGCCGCCACGATCGACCGCTCCCTCGCCCGGATCGAGGACTGGTACCTCGGCGACGGCTGGTACAGCGACGGCGACAACCGCGCCTTCGACCACTACAACGCCTGGGCCCTGCACTTCTACCCCGTCCTGCACGCCCACCTCGGCGACGACCGGAAGCTCCTCGACCACTACGGGCCCCGCCTCCGCGCCCACCTCGACGACTACGTCCACCTCTTCGACGCGAACGGCGCCCCCCTCCCGTACGGGCGCTCCCTGATCTACCGCTTCGCCGCGGCCGCCGCCCCATGGCTCGGCACCCTCACCGGCCACACCCCGCTCACCCCCGGCGCCACCCGCCGCCTCGCCTCCGGCACCCTGCGCTACTTCCTGGACCGAGAAGCCACCGACGACCGCTGCGCCACCGACGACCGAGAAGCCACCGACGACCGCGGCGCCACCGACGACCGCTGCGCGACCGGCCGGCCCCGCGCCACCGACGACCGCGGGCTCCTCACGCTCGGCTGGCACGGCCCGTACGCCCCCCTCGTCCAGGAGTACTCGGGACCCGGCTCCCCCTACTGGGCCTCCAAGGGCTTCCTCGGCCTCCTCCTGCCCGCCGGCCACCCGGCCTGGACCGACCCCGAGGAACCCCTGCCGGCCGAACGCGCCGACACCGTCCGTCCCGTCGCCCCGGCCGGACTGCTCGTCCAGACCACCGCCGCCGACGGGCTCGTACGCCTCCACAACCACGGCACCAACCACGTGCGGAGCGGGGAAAGGGGGGAGGACGACCCCGGGTACGCCCGCCAGGCCTACTCCACCCGTACGGGACCCACCGCCGCGCCCGACCCCGCCGACAACCACTTCGCCCTGATCGCCGACGGGGAGCCCACGCGGCGCGGCCCCGCCACCCCGGCCGGTACGGGACCCGGCTGGGCCGCCTCCCTGCACCGTCCATTGCCCGGCGTGCGAGTCGTGTCGGCGACCCTCGCGCACGGCCGCGCCGAGGTCCGCGCCCACCTCGTCCTCGGCGCCCCGGAAGGGACGCCCGTACGGCAGACCGGTTGGGCCGCGCACGCCGACGGGCCCGTCTCCCAGCTCCACCCGGTCCACGGCTACGGCCCCGGGACCGTCGAACTGCCCACCGGAGCAACCCTCCAGGGCCCGGGCCCCACCCGTACCCCCGCGCTGCACGGCGTCACGCACGGTCCGGAGAGCCTCTTCGTCGCCCTCGCGTCCCTCACCGCCGAGGCCGCCCCCGCTCCGGTGTCCGGCCTCGCGGACGTCCGGGTCGCCGGCCGCACCCTGCACGTGACCTGGCAGGACGGCGAGACCGTGCGACTCCCTCTGTAACAGGCCTACTTCGGCCCGTACTTGCGGCCCGCCTTGGAGGAGACGCCGCCGAGCAGACCGCGCGGCGCCAGCTTCGCCACGCCCATGAGGGCCTTGTAGCGGGGGTCGGGGATGGACAGGGTCTTCCCCCGTTCCAGGTCCGAGAGCGCCGCGGACACGAGCTTGTCCGCGTCGAGCCACATCCAGCCGGGGATGTTGTCCGTCCCCATCCCCGCGCGCTCGTGGAACTCGGTGCGGACGAAGCCCGGGCAGAGCGCCATGAGCCGGACCCCGCTGCCCGCGAGGTCCCGCGCCGCGCCCTGGGTGAACTGGACGACCCAGGCCTTGGAGGCGCCGTAGGTGCCGCGGGGCACGAAGGCCGCCACCGAGGCGACGTTCACGACGGCGCCCCGGCGCCGCTCCCTCATCGAGGCGGCGGCGGCCGAGGTCAGCCGCAGCACCGCCTCGCAGTGCACCGTGAGCATCTTGAGCTCGTCGGCCATGGAGACTTCGAGGAAACGGCCCTTGTTGCCGAAGCCGGCGTTGTTCACGAGCAGGTCCACCGGCCGCTTCGGGTCCGAGAGGCGGGCCTCGACGGAGGCGATGCCCTTCTCGTCGGCGAGGTCCGCGGAGAGCACCTCGGCCTCGATGCCGTGCCGGTCGTGCAGCTCGGTGGCCTGCTCCCGGAGCCGCTTCATGTCCCTCGCCACCAGCACGACATCGTGGCCGTCCGCCGCGAGTCTCCGTGCGAAGGCGGCTCCGATGCCCGCGGTGGCGCCTGTGATCAGTGCAGTCGTCATACGGGCACGGTAGTGCCCCCGCCGAGCGGCTACGGAGCGGCGTCCGCCCCGCTGCCCCCACCACCGTCCGCCCCGCCCCGCCCGTCGCCGTACGCGTCCGCGTACCGGCGTGCCAGCGCGAGCAGCCCCGACTCCATCCACTCGGCGGCGGCCAAGGTCTCGGGCAGCAGGGTGCGTTCGGCGGTGGCGGCGTGGTGCAGGAGCGCGACGGTGACGTGGTGGTCGGGCCGGTGCACGACCGTGATCGGGTCGCCGGCCCGCACCTCGCCGGGCTCGATCACCCGCAGCAGCGCGCCGGGTCCGGCCGTCGACTGCGTGAACCGCTTGACCCACCCCTTCTCCCCGAGGAAGCCCGCGAACGTACGGCAGGGGATGCGGCCGCCGGTGACCTCGAGGACCACGTCGTCGCCGATCCGCCAGCGCTCGCCGATCAGGGCCCCGTTGACGTCGAGGCCGAGGGTGGTGAGGTTCTCGCCGAAGGAGCCGTTGACCAGGGGGCGGCCGAGTTCGGCCTCCCACCGGTCCAGGTCCTCGCGGGCGAAGGCGTACGCGGCCCGGTCGCGGCCGCCGTGGAAGCGCAGGTCGCAGACGCTGTCCCCGGCGACGCCGCCGGCGCCGACACCGGGCGGCCCGGGGTCCTCGATCCGTACGGGTCCGTCGACGGGGCGCTTGTCGATGCCCGTCGTACCCGACGCGGAGTCGGTGTACTCCACCGCCCGGGCACGGCCCACATTCACACTCAGCAAGGTCATGGCCGCACCTTAAGGGCATCCAACCCAAAGTCGTGGTCGAATATTCTCCGCTGCACCCAAGATTCGCTTATGCTTGGGCGCATGATCGAGGCACGCCACCTCCGCGTCCTGCGCGCCGTCGCCGCCACCGGCTCCTTCTCGGCCGCCGCGCGCGAACTCGGCTGCACCCAGCCCGCCGTCAGCCAGCAGATGAAGGCCCTCGAAGCCTCCGCCGGCACCCCGCTGCTGATCCGTACGGGACGCGAGATGCGCCTCACCCAGGCCGGCGAGGTCCTGGTGCGGCACGCCTCCGGCATCCTGGCCGGGCTCACCGCCGCCGAGGAGGAGGTCGCCGCCATCGCGGGGCTCCGGGCCGGCCGCGTCCGTCTCGTCTCCTTCCCGAGCGGCAGCTCCACGCTCGTCCCCACCGCCTTGGCCGCGCTGCGGGCCGCGCACCCCGGCACCCGGGTCTCCCTCGTCGAGGCGGAACCGCCGCGCTCCATCGAGATGCTCCGCGAGGGCGACTGCGACGTGGCCCTCGCCTTCCGGTACGGCGCCGGGCAGGCCGAGTGGGACGACCTCGTCGTGCGGCCGCTGCTCGCCGACCGGCTCGTGGGCCTGGTGCCCGAGGGGCACCGGCTCGCCGGGGCGGACGCGGTCGGCATCGCGGAACTCGCCGACGAGTCCTGGATCGCCGGCTGCCCGCGCTGCCGCCGCCAGCTCGTGGACGTCTGCGAGGAGGCGGGCTTCACCCCCCGCATCGACTTCGCCACCGACGACTACCCGGCGGTGGTGGGCCTGGTCGGCGCCGGCCTCGGCGTGGCCGTCCTGCCGGAGCTGGCCATCGAGTCCGTACGCCCCAAGGGCGCGCGGACGGTCACCGTCGAGCCGGCCGTGGAGCGCGAGATCGTGGCCCTCACGCTGCCCGACCTTGCTCAGGTCCCGGCCGTCGCCGCCACGCTGGACGAGCTGACCCGGGCCGCCACGCGCGCGTAGGTGCCGCCCGACGCGCGCGTGGGCGTGGCCGCCGGATCGGGGCCTAGTTGAAGAAACGTTCCTTCACATGTGCTCCGCGGTCGGCCGGCCCGCGGCCGCCGATGTCGTCATGGCTGTCATGGGAGTCATGGGCGCCGTGCCCGTGGCCGACGTGACCGACGCGGTCGTCGGCGCCGCCGAGATCAGGCGGTTCCGTGCGCGTCCCATGAGCTCTTCGCGTTCGTCCTCGGTGAGGCCGCCCCATACACCGTAGGGCTCCCGCACGGCGAGTGCGTGTGCCGCGCACTCCGCGCGTACCGGGCACCGCATGCAGACCTCTTTCGCCGAGTTCTCACGCGCACTCCGTGCCGCGCCGCGCTCTCCCTCGGGGTGGAAGAACAGGGAGCTGTCGACTCCGCGGCAGGCCGCGAGCAGTTGCCAGTCCCACAGGTCGGCGTTGGGTCCGGGAAGGCGGGAGAAATCTGCCATTGCGCTTGTCCCCTTGAAACCGTGTCGAACGGATAGGTGGGCGGGTGGATGGCTGATCGACGGGGCTCCTTCGGGTCCCCGTCAGGTCTGGGTCGGTACACCTACTGTCGAAGTAGATGTAAATATGACTCATTGCGAATCTAGCCACAGACACTACGAAAAGGGAAGAAAACCCGCTAAATGGGGCATAGCTTTCGAAGTGGGGGCAGATACCCTGTGGCGCTCTCCTCCGTGTGCAGGCCCTCACGTAGAGTGCCGAAGGCCTCCGTCCGACCCGTAACTCTTTCGAGTGACCGTCGTTGAGAGTGCGGAGGCGGTTGAAGGAAGAAGCGATCGGGCAGGTGTCCGAGAGCGTCAATCGCACAGGTGACGATTACGTACAGCCCTGGAGGCTCAAGGTGACGCGCTACAGCTGCGAGAGCCGCGGAGGTCACGCATGACATCCGTCCTCGTCTGCGACGACTCCCCGCTTGCCCGAGAGGCGCTCCGCCGCGCGGTCGCGACCGTGCCCGGTGTCGAGCGCGTGACCACCGCGGCCAACGGCGAGGAAGTCCTCCGCCGCTGGGGCGCGGACCGCTCGGACCTGATTCTGATGGACGTACGCATGCCCGGTCTGGGCGGCGTGGAGACCGTCCGCCGGCTGCTCTCCGCGGACCCCGGCGCCCGCATCATCATGCTCACGGTCGCCGAGGACCTCGACGGCGTCGCCCTCGCGGTCGCCGCGGGTGCCCGTGGCTATCTGCACAAGGACGCCTCGCGCGCCGAACTGCGGGCCACCGTCACCCAGGCGCTCGCCGACCCGACCTGGCGGCTCGCCCCGCGCCGCCTCCGTTCGGCCGAGATGGGCGCCGCGCCCACCCTCACCGCGCGCGAGATCCAGGTCCTCGAAGGCATGAGCCACGGCCGGTCCAACGCGGAGATCGGGCGCGAGCTCTTCCTCTCCGAGGACACGGTCAAGACGCACGCCAGGCGCCTCTTCAAGAAACTGGGCGCCTCCGACCGGGCCCATGCCGTCGCGCTCGGATTCCGCTGGGGCCTGGTCCGCTGAAACCCCAGGTCACCCGCCATGTCCCCGTCCGAGTCCGCGTCCGTCGCGGGGCGGACGGGGTCGGCTTGTGTCACTTCCCCGCCGGATGACGCATCCTTGAGATGTGGAGTTCCTCGGGGACGAGTCGATCGAGCGGGAGGGGAGGGCGCGGGAGATGAGTTCCGGCGCACCTGCTCATAACGCTTCGGTGCACAACTACGGACGCGGTGCCGCGGACGCGGAAGCGTCGGGGCACCATGGAGCGATGCGCGACGACGAGACCGTGAGGTCCCCCATGCCTGCCGGGCAGGGGGAGATCGGCGCGCTCGTCGGCCGCGCGGTCGACGGCGACGCGCAGGCGACGCACGACCTGCTCGCACGGGTGCACCCGCTCGCCCTGCGGTACTGCCGCACCCGCCTCAACCGGCTGCCGGGCGACGCCCGCCATTTCGTCGAGGACCTGGCCCAGGAGGTCTGTGTCGCCGTCCTGATGGCGCTGCCGCGCTACAAGGACACCGGCAGGCCCTTCGAGGCCTTCGTCTTCGCCATCGCCGGACACAAGGTCGCCGACCTCCAGCGGGCCGCCATGCGGCACCCGGGGTCCACGGCCGTGCCCTCCGACGAGATGCCCGAGCGGCCCGACGACTCCCTCGGCCCCGAGGAGCGCGCGCTGCTCAGCGACGACGCCGAGTGGGCCAAGAAGCTGCTCGCCAACCTTCCGGAGAACCAGCGCGAACTGCTGGTGCTCCGGGTCGCCGTCGGGCTGACCGCCGAGGAGACCGGGCAGATGCTCGGCATGTCCCCGGGAGCCGTCCGGGTCGCGCAGCACCGCGCGCTCAGCAGGCTGCGGGCCCTGGCCGAGCAGTAAGACTCGCCGGGGCTTGTCGTCCCTTTCGTACACGTGTGAACGTCCAAAGCTTTCCACCGATCTTGATCGTGGAATGAGACACGGCTCAAGCCCGTTAGCATGGACATCCCGCACCGATCAAGGCCATTTGGGAAGGTGTCATGACTGCCAACGTCGACGGAGTGCCCGAGAAATTCGCGACACTCGGGCTGACCTACGACGACGTGCTGCTCCTGCCGGGCGCGTCCGAGGTCCTCCCGAACGCGGTCGACACCTCGTCCCGCATCTCGCGCAACGTCCGTGTCAACATCCCGCTGCTCTCGGCGGCGATGGACAAGGTCACCGAGTCCCGCATGGCGATCGCCATGGCCCGCCTCGGCGGCGTCGGCGTGCTGCACCGCAACCTGTCCGTCGAGGACCAGGTCAACCAGGTCGACCTCGTCAAGCGGTCCGAGTCCGGCATGGTCACCGACCCCATCACGGTGCACCCGGAGGCGACGCTCGCCGAGGCCGACGCCCTGTGCGCCAAGTTCCGCATCAGCGGTGTCCCGGTCACCAACCCGGACGGCAAGCTGCTCGGCATCGTCACCAACCGCGACATGGCCTTCGAGAGCGACCGCAGCCGTCAGGTCCGCGAGGTCATGACGCCGATGCCGCTGGTCACCGGCAAGGTCGGCATCTCCGGCGTCGACGCGATGGAACTGCTGCGCCGCCACAAGATCGAGAAGCTGCCGCTGGTCGACGACGAGGGCGTCCTCAAGGGCCTCATCACCGTCAAGGACTTCGTCAAGGCGGAGAAGTACCCGAACGCCGCGAAGGACGCCGAGGGCCGCCTGCTCGTCGGTGCCGCCGTGGGCGCGAGCCCCGAGGCGCTGGAGCGCGCCCAGGCGCTCGCCGCCGTCGGCGTGGACTTCCTGATCGTCGACACCTCGCACGGTCACAACAGCAACGCCCTCGGCTGGATGGCGAAGATCAAGTCGAGCGTGAACGTCGACGTGATCGGCGGCAACGTCGCCACGCGTGACGGCGCGCAGGCCATGATCGACGCCGGCG
The DNA here is from genome assembly GCF_040815545.1 of Streptomyces sp. LMG1-1-1.1. Classification (NCBI taxonomy): domain Bacteria; kingdom Bacillati; phylum Actinomycetota; class Actinomycetes; order Kitasatosporales; family Streptomycetaceae; genus Streptomyces; species Streptomyces sp. LMG1-1-1.1. The sequence continues at coordinate 315,791 of NZ_JBFPNH010000065.1, forward strand.
TCGACGGCATCAAGGTCGGCGTGGGCCCCGGCTCGATCTGCACCACCCGCGTGGTCGCCGGCATCGGCGTCCCGCAGGTCACCGCCATCTACGAGGCCTCCCTCGCGGCGCGCGCCGCCGGCATCCCGCTGATCGGCGACGGCGGCCTGCAGTACTCCGGCGACATCGGCAAGGCGCTGGCCGCCGGCGCCGACACCGTGATGCTCGGCAGCCTCCTCGCGGGCTGCGAGGAGTCGCCCGGTGAGCTGATGTTCATCAACGGCAAGCAGTTCAAGTCGTACCGCGGCATGGGCTCGCTCGGCGCCATGCAGTCCCGCGGCCAGGGCAGGTCGTACTCGAAGGACCGCTACTTCCAGGCGGAGGTCACCTCGGACGACAAGCTCGTCCCCGAGGGCATCGAGGGCCAGGTGCCGTACCGCGGCCCCCTGTCCAACGTGCTGCACCAGCTCGTCGGCGGCCTGCGCCAGACCATGGGCTACGTCGGTGCCGCCACCGTCGCGGAGATGGAGTCCAAGGGCCGGTTCGTCCGGATCACCTCGGCGGGCCTCAAGGAGAGCCACCCGCACGACATCCAGATGACGGTCGAGGCACCGAACTACAGCAGGAAGTAACACAGCGCGACGCGTGGGGGCGGTTCCGGCATGTGGCCGGAGCCGCCCCTCACGCTTGTGTCGGGGATACTGGTAGGCGCAGACGTAGAGGGAAAGGCCACACATCGTGACTGAGATCGAGATCGGGCGCGGCAAGCGCGGCCGCAGGGCGTACGCGTTCGACGACATCGCCGTCGTCCCGAGCCGGCGCACCCGGGACCCGAAGGAGGTCTCGATCGCCTGGCAGATCGACGCCTACCGATTCGAGCTGCCGTTCCTGGCCGCTCCGATGGACTCGGTCGTGTCGCCGCAGACCGCCATCCGGATCGGCGAGCTGGGCGGCCTCGGCGTCCTGAACCTGGAGGGTCTCTGGACCCGGTACGACGACCCGCAGCCGCTGCTCGACGAGATCGCCGAGCTGGACGAGGCGAACGCGACCCGCCGTCTGCAGGAGATCTACGCCGCGCCGATCAAGGAAGAGCTGATCGGGCAGCGCATCAAGGAGGTGCGCGACTCCGGTGTCGTGACCGCCGCCGCGCTCTCCCCGCAGCGCACCGCGCAGTTCTCCAAGGCCGTCGTCGACGCCGGCGTGGACATCTTCGTCATCCGCGGCACGACGGTCTCCGCCGAGCACGTCTCCGGCGCGTCCGAGCCGCTGAACCTCAAGCAGTTCATCTACGAGCTCGACGTCCCGGTCATCGTCGGCGGCTGCGCCACGTACACCGCGGCCCTGCACCTGATGCGCACCGGCGCCGCGGGTGTCCTCGTCGGCTTCGGCGGCGGCGCCGCGCACACCACCCGCAACGTGCTGGGCATCCAGGTCCCGATGGCGACCGCCGTCGCCGACGTGGCCGCGGCCCGCCGCGACTACATGGACGAGTCCGGCGGCCGGTACGTGCACGTCATCGCCGACGGCGGTGTCGGCTGGTCCGGCGACCTGCCGAAGGCCATCGCCTGCGGCGCCGACTCGGTCATGATCGGCTCCCCGCTCGCCCGCGCCACCGACGCGCCCGGCAAGGGCCACCACTGGGGCATGGAGGCCGTCCACGAGGACGTGCCGCGCGGCAAGCTCGTCGACCTGGGCATCGTCGGCACCACCGAGGAGATCCTCGCGGGCCCGTCGCACAGCCCCGACGGCTCCATGAACTTCTTCGGCGCCCTGCGCCGCGCCATGGCCACCACGGGCTACAGCGAGCTCAAGGAGTTCCAGCGCGTCGAGGTCACCGTCGCGGACGCCCAGCACAAGCGCTGACCCGCTCCGCACACGACCGAGGGGCCCCGCACCGATCCGGTGCGGGGCCCCTCGGCGTGTACGCGGGTTATCCGGCGGCCTTCTTGGCGCCGGAGTACGCGGCGAACGCGGCGAGCGCGAAGAACAGGAAGGTCAGCGGGTCCTTGTCCGCGTTCCACGCCTCCGTCAGCGCTCCGAACTCGTTGAAGAACAGGTCCGTGGCGGAGAGGTGCAGCTCCTTGGCCCCCAGGATCGCGATGCCCACCAGCTGGCCGAGGTAGACGGCCCCGAGCGAGAGCACCGCGCTCGCGATCGGCAGGGCGGGGTTGCGGCCGCCGGCCTTCCCGGCCGCCAGGCCGACGAGGAAGCCGACGCCGACGGCGGCCCACCCGATCTCGCGCTCGATGCCGCCGATCAAGGCTCCGTACACCCCGCCCGCGACGAGCGCCGCGACGAGCGCGGCCACCAGGCCGAGCGCCACGTTGTTCCGGGCGGGCGCGGGCGGCGGCGCCATCGGGTACTGCTGCGGGGCGGCGCCGTCGGCGAACGGGTTGCCGGGCGGCGGAACGGGCTGAGACATGTGGTGATCCCCCAGGGAACGGTGAAGTGCGGTCGGTCGTGAACGGCGTCAGCCGAGGAGTGCCGCGATCGGCGGCGCGAGGATCAGCCCGAAGCCGATCAGGGCCCGTGCCCCGCCGACCACACGATGGCGAAGAACACGAAGGGCCCCCGGGACGGTGCGCGCGTGGAACGGTGCGCGCGGTGGTCCCGGAGGCTAGCAGCCGCATGTGACGGCGGCATAGGGATTTCCGGCCGGAGCCGTCCTCAGAGCCGGTGGGCCGCGCCGGCGGGGGTGGCGCCCCGGGTGTCGAGGAGGAGTTGGGCTTTGACGGAGAGGCCTTGGAGGTCGTAGGTGCGGTGGTGCTGGAGGAGGATCGTCAGGTCGGCGTGGGCGGCGGCCTCGTAGAGGGAGTCGGCGCGGGGGACGGGGAGTTCCCGGACGCGCCAGTCGGGGACGTGGGGGTCGTGGTAGCTGACGGCCGCGCCGAGGTCCATGAGGTGGCGGGCGATCTCGTCGGCGGGTGAGCCCTGCCGGTCGGGGAGGTCGGGCTTGTACGTGATGCCGAGGAGGAGGACGCGGGCGCCGCGGGCCGACTTGCCGTGCTCGTTCAGGAGGGTGGCGGCGCGCTGGACGACGTATCGCGGCATGCGCTCGTTGACCTGGCCGGCGAGTTCGACGAGGCGGAGCGGGCGGTGGGCGCCGATGGTGTCGACGGGGGCGCCGTGGCCGCCGACGCCGGGGCCGGGGCGGAAGGCCTGGAAGCCGAACGGCTTGGTCTCGGCGCAGCGGATGACGTCCCACAGGTCGACGCCGAGCTCGTTGCAGAGGACCGCCATCTCGTTGACGAGGGCGATGTTGACGTGCCGGAAGTTGGTCTCCAGGAGCTTGACCGTCTCCGCCTCGCGGGGGCCGCGCGCGCGTACCACCTTGTCGGTGAGCCGGCCGTAGAAGGCGGCGGCGGACTCGGTGCAGGCGGGGGTGAGACCGCCGATCACCTTGGGGGTGCCGGCGAAGCCGTGGGTGCGGCGGCCGGGGTCGAGGCGGCCGGGCGAGTACGCGAGGTGGAAGTCGCGGCCGGCGCGGAGGCCCGAGCCGGTTTCGAGGACGTCGCGGAGGAGGCCCTCGGTGGTGCCCGGCGGCACGGGGGACTCCAGGAGCACGGTGGTGTGGGGGCGCAGCCGGGCGGCGAGCGCGCGGGCCGCCTCGGTGACGGCGGTGAGGTCGAGGGTGCGGTCGGGGCCCAGGGGCGTCGGGGCGCAGAGGACGGCGGTGCGGACCCGGCCGAGTTCGGCGGGGTTGGTGGTCGGCCGGAAGCTTCCCGAGAGCATGCGGCGGATCTCGGGGGCGGTGAGGGAGCCGTCGACCGGGGAGCGGCCGGCGGCGAGTTCGGCGACGGGGCGTGGGTCGGTGTCGTAGCCGATGGTGTCGATGCCTGCGGCGGTGGCGGCCTGGGCGAGGGGGAGTCCGTGGTGGCCGAGGCCGATGACGGCGAGATCAGCGGGCATGGGGGGTGGGCCGTCCTTCCCAGTAGCCGGAGGGGACGCGACGCGCAAGCCCGGTGGACAGAACGGGTCGAGCGCAATGTCAGACTAGGCGTAAATATGACCGATATGCGGCATTGTGCGCCTCAAGGTCGCCGAGTGTTATCCACAGGGTGGCGGCGAGGCGGTGGCTGAAGTCACCGGACCGGGACAGAATCAAGTCTGTGAGCCGGGCCACACACGGGTCCGGTTCGTGCGGAACAGACGGGGGACGACGGGAGGCAGCAGCCGTGAGGACAGCGACACTGGGACCCGCCGAGCGCGTCGAGGCGCTCGCGGCCATGGCCGAGCGCGAGCTCGACGTACTGGTGGTCGGCGCCGGAGTGGTCGGCGCAGGAACCGCGCTCGACGCCGTCACGAGAGGGCTCTCGACCGGCATCGTCGAGGCCCGCGACTGGGCCTCCGGCACCTCCAGCAGGTCCAGCAAACTCATCCACGGCGGCCTGCGCTACCTGGAGATGCTGGACTTCGCCCTCGTGCGGGAGGCGCTCAAGGAGCGCGGACTCCTCCTGGAGCGGCTCGCACCCCACCTGGTGAAGCCCGTCCCCTTCCTCTACCCGCTCCAGCACAAGGGCTGGGAGCGGTTCTACGCCGGCTCGGGCGTCGCGCTGTACGACGCGATGTCCCTCTCCTCCGGCCACGGGCGGGGCCTCCCCGTCCACCGGCACCTCTCCCGCCGCAACGCCCTGCGGGTCGCGCCCTGCCTGAAGAAGGACGCCCTCGTCGGCGCCCTGCAGTACTACGACGCCCAGATGGACGACGCCCGCTTCGTCACCACCCTCGTCCGCACCGCCGCCTCCTACGGCGCCCACGCCGCCAGCCGGGCCCGCGTCATCGGCTTCCTCCGCGAGGGCGAGCGGGTCGTCGGCGCCCGCGTCCAGGACGTCGAGGCCGGAGCCGCGTACGAGATCCGGGCGAAGCAGATCGTCAACGCCACCGGGGTGTGGACGGACGACACCCAGGCCCTCATCGGCGAGCGCGGCCAGTTCCACGTCCGCGCCTCCAAGGGCATCCACCTGGTCGTGCCCAAGGACCGCATCCACTCGACCAGCGGACTCATCCTGCGCACCGAGAAATCCGTGCTGTTCGTCATCCCCTGGGGGCGCCACTGGATCGTCGGCACCACCGACACCGACTGGGACCTCGACAAGGCGCACCCCGCCGCGTCGAGCGCCGACATCGACTACCTCCTGGAGCACGTGAACACCGTGCTCGCCACCCCGCTCACCCGGGACGATGTCCAGGGCGTCTACGCCGGCCTGCGCCCCCTCCTCGCCGGCGAGTCGGACGCCACGAGCAAGCTCTCCCGCGAGCACACCGTCGCCCACCCGGTCCCCGGCATGGTCGTCGTGGCCGGCGGCAAGTACACGACGTACCGCGTCATGGCCAAGGACGCGGTCGACGAGGCCGTGCACGCGCTCGACCAGCGCGTCGCCCCCTGCGTCACCGAGGACACCCCGCTGCTCGGCGCCGAGGGCTACCGCGCCCTGTGGAACGCGCGCGCCAGGATCGCCGCCCGCACCGGCCTGCACGTCGTCCGCATCGAGCATCTCCTCAACCGCTACGGCTCCCTGACGCAGGAGATCCTCGACCTCGTCGCCGAGGATCCCGGCCTCGGCGAGCCGCTCGCCGCCGCCGACGACTACCTGCGCGCCGAGATCGTCTACGCCGCCTCGCACGAGGGCGCCCGCCACCTGGACGACGTCCTCACCCGGCGGACCAGGATCTCCATCGAGACCTTCGACCGGGGCACGCTCAGCGCCCGCGAGTGCGCGGAACTGATGGCGCCGATCCTCGGCTGGGACGCCCACCAGATCGAGAAGGAGGTGGAGCACTACGACAAGAGGGTGGAGGCGGAGCGCGAGTCGCAGCGGCAGCCCGACGACCTGACGGCCGACGCCGCACGCCTCGGCGCGCCGGACATCGTGCCGATCTGACATCCGCCCGCCGTCGAAGGGTGGCGAGCCGCGCCCATCTGACAGGACGTCCGGGTCGTCCCCGCTCCGGCGGGAACCTCGGGGGTGCCCGAACGCGTCGTCATCCCGGAGTACGGACCCGGGGGCGCCGCCCGTCCCGAGGTGAGGGACAATGGGCTCTCTTCCAGGGCGGGTTACCGCATCGCGCGGGAAGCGGCAGACGCGGCGAATTTCAGGGATCGCAGAGGGGACGCATGTCGGAGGCGGAGCAGTCGCGGAACACGGCGAAGGACCCCGGGCGGGACGTCGCCGCGGGGGCCGCGACCGACGGCGCCCCAGGGGCGGTCCCGGCCGCGCGCGAACCGGGGCGGGACGAGCAGGACGCGCAGGTCGGACGGGGTGCGCAGGCCCCCGAGGACGCGCGCCCCGGACAGGACGCGCAGCGCGCCGAGGACGCCGGGGACGACGCCGGGCGCGTCGCGGGCGGTGTCGGGGACGCGCGGGCCGCACAGGGTTCCGAAGGCGCGGCGTCCGCCGCGGCTCCGGGG
>NZ_JBFPNH010000066.1:0-25219 GCF_040815545.1 Streptomyces sp. LMG1-1-1.1
CGGCGAGGGCGGTGGCGGCGGCGCGCCAGGCGCGGCGCGGCCCCGCGGGGGGTTCCTCGACGCGGGCGAGGAGGCTGCCGGGCAGCGCGGTGAGCACCGCGGCGGCGGGCGGCAGGAGGAGCGCGGCGGCGAGGAGCACGGGGAAGAAGGAGCCGGTGCCCATGGGGACGGAGCCGCCGAGCGCGCGGCCGAGGAACCGGCAGCGGGCGGGCAGCTCGCAGAGCGCGTAGAGGGCGGCGAGGAGTGCGACGGTGCCCCAGGGGACGGCCGGGCCGGGGCGCAGCGCGGGCAGGGCGCACGCCCCGGCGCCGAGCAGGGCGCAGCCGATGTACACGCGGGCCGCTCGCGGAATGACCTTCACGCCCATCACGCCTGTCACGCTAGCGAGTTGAGCGGTGCCGGACGGCGCGGTACGAGCGATTCGCACCATCGGGTGATACAAGCTGATGTATGCGTGAGGCCGCCACGAGCGCTCGCGGCGGCCTTCGTCCCCGGTACGGGGGTGCTACTCCTGCGGGGCCGGCGTCGCCGGGGCGCTCGCCGTGATGTCCTGCTCGGGCACCAGGTGCCCGGCGCGGATCAGGTCGATCCGGCCCATGACCTTGGCGCGCAGGTCGGTGGGGACGTCGTCACTGCCGCAGCAGCGCTTGACGAGCTTCTTCACCGCCTGCTCCAGGCCGTACTTCTCCAGGCACGGGGAGCACTCCTCGAAGTGCACCTCGAACTTGGTGCAGTCGCTGTCGGGCATCTCATTGTCGAGGAACTCGTAGAGATGATCCAGGACCTCTGAGCAATCCGTCTCGTGCGGCTCTCCGCAGCTCATGAGCCCGAGCCTTTCAGATCGTTCGACGACTCTCCGGCGCCCGCGGGAACGAGCCCGCGGTCGCGAGCGTAGTCCTCGAGCATGCCGCGCAGCTGGCGGCGGCCCCGGTGCAGTCGGGACATCACCGTACCGATGGGTGTCCCCATGATGTCCGCGATCTCCTTGTACGCAAACCCCTCGACATCGGCGAGATAGACGGCGATGCGGAACTCCTCGGGAATCGCCTGGAGCGCTTCCTTCACGTCGGAGTCGGGCAGGTGGTCGAGGGCCTGCGACTCGGCGGAGCGCAGACCGGTCGACATGTGCGACTCGGCGCGGGCGAGCTGCCAGTCCTCGATCTCCTCGGCGGCGCTGCGCTGGGGCTCACGCTGCTTCTTGCGGTACGAGTTGATGAAGGTGTTCGTGAGGATCCGGTACAGCCACGCCTTCAGGTTCGTGCCCTCCCGGAACTGGTGGAAGGATCCGTACGCCTTGGCGTAGGTCTCCTGCACCAGGTCCTCCGCGTCCGCGGGGTTGCGCGTCATGCGCAGCGCGGCCGAGTACATCTGGTCGAGGTAGCCGAGGGCGTCCCGCTCGAAGCGCGCGTTGCGCTCCGCGGTCGTCTCCTCGGGGCCGTCGTCGGTCCCTGTGTCGGTCCCAGTGACCGGACCCACCTCCTCCAGCGCGGCGGCGAGCCCGGGGGCGGACCCGCTCGTTTCGGAGGATAGACGAGGAAGCACTCCGCCCGCCGCCCGAATCCGGGCGGCCTTGGGCGCGGGCAGCACTGTCCAGTCGAGGTCAGCGGCCTGCGCACGCTCCGGGCAGATGGTCGAACCCATGCGACGGACTCCCTCTTCCTTGCTCTCACACCGACGCACCGAACAACCACGGCCCCCCGCTCGGCATTCCCGGTTCCGGGCGGTGCGTCAGCGGAGTCCGGAGATCCACCCGGTCACCCCGTCCACCAGGAGGGCGAGCGCCTCCTCCTGGCCGAGCGGCGCCCGCTTGGGCAGGGCGAAGCCGTGGTCCCCGTACGGGATCTCCACGAGCTCGTACGGCCCGTCCGGGTACTCCTCGGGCCGCCCGAAGGGGTCGTTGCCGCCCTGGACGACGAGGGTGGGCAGTCCGGTGCCGAGGAGTTCGTCGGCGCGGGAACGCTCCGGCCTGCCCGGCGGGTGCAGCGGGAAGCTCAGCGCGAGGACGGCCGTCGCGCCCAGCTCCCGCCCGGTCCGGCAGGCGACCCGGGCACCGGCGCTGCGGCCGCCCGCGATCACCGGGAGGCCGGGCCCGGCGAGGGCGGGCCAGACGCCGCGCCAGCCGGTGTCGAGGGTCTTCGGCGCGGGCGCGACCTTCTTCCCGGCGACCCGCCACGGCTGCTCGACGAGGGCGACGGTCACCCCGTGCGCGGGCAGCGCGCCCGCCAGCGCCTGGAGGTCGCGGGCCCCGACGCCGCCGCCGGCGCCGTGGCCGAGGGCGAGGACGGCCCACGGCCGCGTCCCCTCGTGCCAGGTGACGCGGGCCTCGCCGGCGTCGGTGGAAACGGTCTCGTACGGTGTCACGTCCTTGGTCACGCCCCCATCCTGCCGTCCGGAGCGTCCCCGAGGGCGCTCAGAACAGCGTGCCGACCTCGGGCCCCGACAGCTCCTCCAGGAGTTCGGGGCCGTTGTTGCGGACGTTGCTGACGGCCGTGGCCACCGGGTAGGCCCGCATCAGGCCCTCCGGCGGCGGGGCGAGGAGGCCGTGCAGCTCCTCGGGGTCCGTGCGCGCCGGGTCGAGCCAGGCGTCCCAGCGCTCCTCCGTCAGCATCAGCGGCATCCGGGGGTGGATGTCGTGGAGCGAGCGCGGGCCCTCGGCCGGCGCCACGCCCAGCGGTCCGGTCTCGGCCTCGGTGGTGATCACCGAGCAGGTGACCCACCAGGCGGACGGGTGCTCGGCGGGCAGCGACCCGTCCCGCCAGAACTCGTAGAGCCCGGCCATCGCGAAGACCGAGCCGTCGGCCGGGGTCACGAAGTACGGCTGCTTGCGCGGCCGCTTCTTCTTCCCCTCCACCTCCAGGTCGCGCTCCGCCACCCCGGTCACCCACTCGTAGTAGCCGTCGGCGGGCAGGATGCACCGGCGGGACGTGAACGCGCGCTTGAAGGACGGCTTCTCGTGGACGGTCTCCGCCCGCGCGTTGATCATCCGGGCCGCGCCCTCCGGCGACTTCGCCCAGGACGGCACGAGTCCCCATTTCAGCGCGCGCAGCTGGCGAACCGGACGCGGGGATCCCGCGTCTTTCACAGGGCGCTCCAGGACCGCCCAGACCTCCTTGGTGGGCGCCACGTTCCAGTCGGGTGCCAGGGTCTCCTCCGGCTCCCACTTCTCCACCCCGAAGAGCCCGACGAGGTCCTCGGGCCGCCGACTCGCTGCAAACCGTCCGCACATACGTGCCACACTGCCACGATCCCGAACACCACCGAGGAGCCGACCGCGAAATGACCGAAATCCTCGGCACCCAGCCCGCTCCCGAGCAGTGGATCGTCTACGTCACCGCCGGCTGCGCGCTGGCCCTGGTCGTGTTCCGCACCCTCTGGCTGCCGGCCCGCAACGCGATCACGATCGCCCACGAGGGCGGCCACGGACTCGTCGCCCTCGCCACCGGACGCCGCCTCGAGGCGATAAGGCTGCACTCGGACACCAGCGGGCTGACCGTGACCCGCGGCCGCCCGACCGGCGTCGGCGTGGTCCTCACCCTGGCCGCCGGATACCCGGCCGCCCCGCTGCTCGGCCTCGGCGGCGCCGCCCTGCTCGGCACCCGCCACGTCACCCTGCTGCTGTGGGCCGCGACCGCGCTGCTCCTGGCCATGCTGGTGATGGTCCGCAACGCGTTCGGGATCCTCACCGTCGTCCTGACGGGCGCCGCCTTCCTCCTCGTCTCCTGGCTGACCGGCCCCGACGTCCAGTCGGTCTTCGCCTACGCGGTCGTGTGGTTCCTGCTCCTCGGCGGCGTCCGCCCGGCCTTCGAGCTCCAGGCGAAGCGGCGGCACGGCGGCGCCCCCGACTCGGACGCGGACCAGCTCGCGGACCTCACCCACGTGCCCGCAGGGGTGTGGCTCCTCTTCTTCCACACGGTCTCGATCTGCTGCCTGATCGGCGGCTGCCGCTGGCTCGTGCGGTTCTGACACCCCCGTACAGTGAGGACATGACCGCAGCAGCTTCCGCGCACACCGACCCGCCCACCGACCTCTGGCCCGCCCCGTACGCCCGCGGCGCCGTCGACGCGACCGTCACCGTGCCCGGATCGAAGTCGGTCACCAACCGGGCCCTGGTGCTCGCCGCGCTCGCCTCCGAGCCCGGCTGGCTGCGCCGCCCGCTGCGCTCCCGCGACACCCTCCTGATGGCCGAGGCGCTCCGCACCCTCGGCGTGAAGATCGAGGAAGGGGTGGGCCCCGACGGGTCGGGCGAGGCCTGGCGGATCATCCCCTCCCCGCTGCGCGGCCCCGCGGCCGTCGACGTCGGCAACGCCGGCACGGTCATGCGCTTCCTGCCCCCGGTCGCGGCGCTCGCCGACGGCCCGGTGCGCTTCGACGGCGACCCCCGCTCCCACGAGCGCCCGCTGCACGGCGTGATCGACGCGCTCCGCGGGCTCGGCGCCCGGATCGACGACGACGGCCGGGGCGCGCTGCCCCTGACCGTGCACGGCGCCGGCGGCCTGGACGGCGGCACGGTCGAGATCGACGCCTCCTCGTCCTCCCAGTTCGTCAGCGCGCTGCTGCTGTCCGCGCCCCGCTTCAACCAGGGCGTCGAGGTGCGGCACGTGGGCGACCGGCTCCCCTCGCTGCCGCACATCCGGATGACCGTCGACATGCTGCGCGCGGTCGGCGCCAAGGTCGACGAGCCGGAGCACGGCGGCGCCCCGAACGTGTGGCGGGTGGCGTCCTCCGCGCTGCGCGGCCGCGACCTGGTCGTCGAGCCCGACCTGTCGAACGCGCAGCCGTTCCTGGCGGCCGCGCTGGTGACCGGCGGCCGGGTGACGATCCCCGACTGGCCGGAGCGGACCACCCAGCCGGGCGACGAGCTGCGTCGGATCTTCACCGAGATGGGTGGTTCCTGCGAGCTGACCGACGCGGGCCTGACCTTCACCGGCACGGGCCGGATCCACGGCATCGACGTCGACCTCGGCGAGGTCGGCGAGCTGACCCCGGGCATCGCGGCGCTCGCGGCCCTCGCGGACTCCCCCTCCACCCTGCGCGGCGTGGCCCATCTGCGGCTCCACGAGACGGACCGCCTGGCGGCGCTCACCAAGGAGATCAACGAGCTGGGCGGCGACGTGACCGAGACCGAGGACGGTCTCCACATCCGCCCGCGCCCGCTGCACGGCGGCGTCTTCCACACGTACCACGACCACCGCATGGCGACGGCGGGCGCGCTCATCGGCCTCGCGGTCGAGGGCGTGCTGATCGAGGACGTGGCGACGACGGCGAAGACCTTGCCGGACTTCCCCGGGATGTGGACCGAAATGCTCGGGGTCTGAGTCATGCGGCGTTACGGCAAGCACACCGACGAGGACGACATCCGCCAGCGGCCCAACCGCAAGGGCACCCGTCCCCGTACGACCATCCGCCCCAAGCACGAGGACGCCGTCGAGGGCATGGTCCTCACCGTCGACCGCGGGCGGCTGACCTGCCTGGTCGACGACCGGATCATCACGGCGATGAAGGCGCGCGAACTGGGCCGCAAGGCCGCCGTGGTCGGCGACCGGGTCTCGATCGTCGGCGACCTCTCCGGCGAGCGGGACACCCTGGCCCGGATCGTGCGGATCAGCGAGCGCAGCTCGGTGCTCCGGCGCACGGCCGACGACGACGACCCGTACGAGCGGGTGGTCGTCGCCAACGCCGACCAGCTGGCGATCGTCACCGCGCTCGCCGACCCCGAGCCGCGGCCCCGGCTGATCGACCGCTGCCTGGTCGCCGCCTACGACGGCGGGCTCACCCCGCTCCTCGTCCTGACCAAGTCGGACCTGGCGTCGCCCGACTCGCTCCTGGAGATGTACGGGGCGCTGGGCGTGCCGTACGTGGTCACCACCCGCGACGAGTTCGTCGACGGGGTGGCCGCCGACCGGGTCCACGAGCACCTCAAGGGCCGGACGACCGCGTTCGTGGGCCACTCCGGCGTGGGCAAGACGACCCTGGTGAACGCCCTGGTCCCGCCGGAGCGCCGGCGTACGACCGGCGTGGTCAACGCGGTCACCGGCCGCGGCCGGCACACCACCACCTCGGCGCTCGCCCTGCCGCTCGACGACAAGGAGGGCGGCTGGGTCATCGACACCCCCGGCGTCCGCTCCTTCGGTCTGCACCACGTCGACCCGTCGCGCGTCATCCACGCCTTCCCCGACCTGGAACCGGGCACGGAGAACTGCCCGCGCGCGTGCAGCCACGACGAGCAGGACTGCGCGCTCGACGCGTACGTGGCGGAGGGGCACGCCGATCCGGCGCGGCTCGTGTCGCTGCGGCGGCTGCTCGCGACCCGGGAGCGACGCGAGGGCGACTGAGCCCACGGCGTTTACACCTGCTCGCAGCCGGTAAGTGCATAATCGCACCAAGTGCGACGAAGCAGTCACCGACGGCGTGGGAGGCACTGACGATGGCGTGGCTGCTGGTGGTGATCGCGGGGATCCTGGAGACGGGGTTCGCGGTCTGCCTGAAGCTCTCGCACGGTTTCACCCGACTGTGGCCGACGATCGCCTTCGCGGCCTTCGCCCTCGGCAGCTTCGGCCTCCTCACCCTCGCCCTGCGCAAGCTGGACGTGGGCCCGGCGTACGCGGTGTGGACGGGGATCGGCGCCGCCGGGACGGCGATCTACGGCATGGTCTTCCTCGGCGACGTGGTCTCCACGCTCAAGATCGTCTCGATCAGCCTGGTCATCGCCGGGGTCATCGGACTCCAGCTCTCCGGCTCGGCGCACTGACCCTCCCGCCCGTCCGGGTCGGCCTGCGCGGGGGTCACCGGCGGCGGCGGTGCGACGACGTGGCTGAGCGCGATCCGTACGGCGAGTTCGCAGCCGGCGGCCCATTGCTCCCCCGCACAGGCCGCGGTCCGCGCCACGAGTTCGCCGGGCGCGGGCGGCCCGGCGTCGGCGCGCCGCTGGGCCGGTACGGGGGCGGGCCGGGCGCCGGGCCTGGCCGGCCGGGGTTCGGGCAGCCGCTCGTTCCAGGCGCCGGTGAGCAGGGCCCGCAGGACCGGGCGGACGGCGGCCCTGGTGACGATCCACTCGGCGACGGCGACGACGTTCCGTGCGGGCGGGGCCGGGGCGGCGAGCAGCGCGCGGACGCCCTGGAGATAGACGTCGACCTCCCGGCACACCAGCGCGCGGGCCAGCCCCTCCTTGCTGCCGAACTCGTTGTAGAGCGTCTGCCGGGACACCCGCGCGGCGGCGGCGAGGTCGGCCATGCGGATCGCGGACCAGGACCGGTGGGTGAGCGCGGCGAGCGCGGCGTCGAGCAGGGCGTCGCGGGCGTGCGCCATCGTCACCTCCGGGAGGGAACGCTTTCTCCGCCCAGCCTCGGCAGCCGCCCACACCCTGTCAAGGGGCCCGGGCGGGGCGGGCGCCGAGCCCCCGTGGACGGTTCTCCGTGCGTTCCCGCCGCGGGGATAGAGTGCCGACCATGGCCGATTACCACGATGATCTGCGTCTCGCCCACGTCCTCGCGGATGCCGCCGACGCGGCCACCATGGACCGATTCCAGGCACTCGACCTCCAGGTCGAGACCAAGCCGGACATGACCCCGGTCAGCGAGGCCGACAAGGCCGCGGAGGAACTGATCCGCGGCCAGCTCCAGCGGGCCAGGCCCCGCGACGCGATCCTCGGCGAGGAGTACGGCGTGGAGGGCTCGGGCCCGCGCCGCTGGGTGATCGACCCGATCGACGGCACGAAGAACTACGTGCGCGGGGTGCCGGTCTGGGCGACCCTGATCGCGCTGATGGAGGCCGGGGAGACGGGCTTCCAGCCCGTCGTGGGCGTGGTGTCGGCCCCGGCGCTCGGCCGGCGCTGGTGGGCCGCGAAGGGCAGCGGCGCGTACACGGGCCGCAGCCTCTCCTCGGCGACCCGGCTCGGGGTGTCCAAGGTCGCGTCCCTGGAGGACGCCTCCTTCGCGTACTCCTCGATCAGCGGCTGGGAGGAGCAGGGCCGGCTCGACGGCTTCCTCGACCTCACGCGCGCGTGCTGGCGGACCCGCGCGTACGGCGACTTCTGGCCGTACATGATGGTCGCCGAGGGCTCCGTGGACCTCTGCGCCGAGCCCGAGCTCTCCCTGTGGGACATGGCCGCGGTGGCGATCGTGGTCCAGGAGGCCGGCGGCACGTACACCGGCCTCGACGGCCGGCACGGCCCGCACAGCGGCAACGCCGCCGCCTCCAACGGCCTCCTCCACGGCGAGCTCCTGAGCTACCTCAACCAGCGGGCCGCCCAGGACTGATCGCGCCGCCATGCCTCCCGGGCGCCACCCCCACGCACGGTGGGGGCGCCCACCGCGCTCACGGGGGTGCCTCGCGCGCCCCCTCCCGGGGGACGACCCCCGGACCCCCAGCACGGGCGGGTGGCCCCCCCTTCCGAGCCCCGCGCGCTCCTCCGCGCCCCTTGCCCTACCCTCACGCCGCTGCCACGCTGAGAGTCCCCCCACTTGTGAACTTGTGAATTCCTTCTTCTTGAAGGTTCACCAAGGAGGTGGCTCCGTCCATGCTCGTCCGTGACGCCATGAGCACCGTGGTCCTCACCATCGGCCCCGCACACACCCTCCGGCAGGCGGCCCGGCTGATGTCGGCGCGCCGCGTCGGCGCGGCCGTCGTCCTCGACGCCGACGCCGGCGGGCTCGGGATCCTCACCGAGCGCGACATCCTCAACTCCCTGGCCAGGGACCAGGATCCCGACCTCGAGACCGCGGGCTCCCACACCACCCGCGACGTCGTCTTCGCCGCGCCGACCTGGACCCTGGCCGAGGCGGCCGAGGCCATGACGCACGGCGGGTTCCGCCATCTGGTGGTCCTCGACGACCGGGGGCCCGTCGGCATCGTCTCCGTGCGCGACATCATCCGCTGCTGGATCCCGGTGCACAGCGTGGCCGGGTGAGCGGGCCCGCCGGGTGACACGAAAGGGCGGGCCGGGTCTCCGTACGGAGATCCGGCCCGCCCTCTGCCTACGGCAAGCGCCCTCAGCCGCGCAGGGCCTGGACCGCGGCGTCGAGCCGCTTGCCGAAGTCACCGTCCGCCTGGCGGAAGTTGTCGATCGCGCGCTCGGCGATGTCGTCGCGGGAGACCTTGGCGATGAAGCCGGCCAGGTTCGCGACCAGGCGGCCCTTCTCGTCCTCCGCCATCAGGCGGTAGAGGTTGCCCGCCTGGACGAAGTCGCTGTCCTCGGCGTGCGAGGGAGCGGCGTGGTCGCCGGTGGCGCCGGAGACGGCGGTCGGCTGCCACAGCGGCCGGTCCGTCTGGTGCGGGCCGCCGAAGCTGTTCGGCTCGTAGTTCTTCGCGCCCTTGTGGCGGCCGTCGTAGAGGTGGCCGTCACGGGAGTTGGTGCGCGCCTCGGTGGCGTGCGGGCGGTTCACCGGCAGGTGGTCGGCGTTGATGCCGACGCGGTAGCGGTGGGCGTCGCCGTAGGCGAAGAGACGGCCCTGGAGCATCTTGTCCGGGGACGGGCCGATGCCGGGCACGAAGTGCGCCGGGGAGAAGATGGACTGCTCGACCTCGGCGAAGATGTTCTCCGGGTTGCGGTTGAGCTCCAGCTTGCCGATCTCGATCGGCGGGTAGTCCTCGTGCGGCCACACCTTGGTGAGGTCGAACGGGTTGAAGCGGTAGTTCGCCGCGTCCGCCGCGGGCATGATCTGGACCTGCACGGTCCAGGTCGGGAAGTCGCCGCGCTCGATGGCCTCGCGCAGGTCGCGCTGGTGCGAGTCCGGGTCCTCGCCGGCGAGGCGGTTGGCCTCGTCCTGGGTGAGGTTCTTGATGCCCTGGTCGGTCTTGAAGTGGTACTTGACCCAGAAGGCCTCGCCGGCCTCGTTGTTCCACTGGTAGGTGTGCGAGCCGTAGCCGTTCATGTGGCGGTACGAGGCGGGGATGCCGCGGTCGCCGAAGAGCCACGTGACCTGGTGGGTCGACTCCGGGGAGAGGCCCCAGAAGTCCCAGACGTTGTCCGCCTCCTGCGAGCCCGAGTACGGGTCGCGCTTCTGGGTGTGGATGAAGTCGGGGAACTTGATGGCGTCCTTGATGAAGAACACCGGGGTGTTGTTGCCGACGAGGTCGTAGTTGCCCTCTTCGGTGTAGAACTTCAGCGCCCAGCCGCGGGGGTCGCGCACCGCGTCGGCCGCACCGAGGTTGCCCGCGACGGTGGAGAAGCGCAGGAAGGTCTCCGTCTCCTTGCCGACCTCGGAGAGGAACTTGGCCCGCGTCCACTGCGAGACGTCACGGGTGAGCGTGAAGGTGCCGTAGGCGCCCGCACCGCGCGCGTGGACCACGCGCTCCGGGATGCGCTCGCGGTTGAAGTGGGCGAGCTTCTCGAGCAGGAGCTGGTCCTGGACCAGGACCGGACCGCCGACGCCGGCCGTCTCGCTGTTCTGGTTGTCGGCGACCGGCGCGCCGGCCTCCGTGGTGAGCGGTCCCTGCGTCACGTGCGCCTCCTGCGTCATTACTGCGAGTCCTGTCCGTCGGCCCCGGTCCCTGTCGAGACCCTTGGCCAATGCCGAATTCGATCCTACGATAGACAATGTCTAAGTCAAGTGAACTTCCAAAGTCACACCCGTTCGGGAATCCGTTCCCCCGGCTGTTAGGCTGGCCCTCATGAGTGACCTGTTGGAACGACTGCGCGGACGCGGCTGGCGGATGACCGCGCAGCGACGTGTCGTGGCCGAAGTCCTCGACGGGGACCATGTGCACCTGACCGCGGACGAGGTCCACGCACGTGCCGTGACGAGGCTGCCCGAGATCTCGCGGGCGACCGTCTACAACACACTGGGCGAGATGGTCACCCTCGGCGAGGTCATCGAGGTCGCGACCGACGGACGCGCCAAGCGCTACGACCCCAACGCCCACCGGCCGCACCAGCACCTGGTCTGCGGCCGCTGCGGTGCCATCCGCGACGTGCACCCGGCCGGCGACCCGATGGCCGACCTCCCGGACACCGAGCGCTTCGGCTTCACGATCTCGAACGTCGAGGTCACCTACCGGGGCATCTGCCCGAGCTGCGCCACCACCGCCTGACACCGATACGCAAGAAGACGCCCCCGCCACGGCGGGGGCGTCTTCTTGCCCCGTCCGCACACGCGAACGCGCACACACGACGAAGGCCCGGATCCGATGCGATCGGATCCGGGCCTTCGTTGCTACTGAGTAGCGGGGACAGGATTTGAACCTGCGACCTCTGGGTTATGAGCCCAGCGAGCTACCGAGCTGCTCCACCCCGCGTCGGTGAACCCAACCTTACGGGTCGCCCGTCACCAGCGCAAATTCATTGCGGCGAAGCGCTACGCGGTGAGCTCCTGGTGCAGCGCCTCGCTGAGCCGGGCCGCCCGCTCGGCGACCTCGGCCGGGCCGAGCTCCACCGCGCGGGCACACCAGTGGCGGCCCTCGGTGAGCTCGCCGCGGCGCGCCGCGAGCAGCGCGAGCCGGAGCGCGGCGCGGCCGTGGCCGGCCCGGGCGGCCCGGGTCCACCAGAGGGCGGCCTCGCGCTCGCTGCCCTCGCGGGCGAGGAGCAGGCCGAGGTTGAAGGCGCCGTTGCGGCTGCCGGCCTCCGCCGCCTCGCGGTACCAGCGGTCGGCCTCGGCGAGGTCGCCGCGCCCGGCGGCCAGCATCCCGACCCGTACCTGGGCGCGCCGGTGCCCCTGCTGGGCGGCCCGCTCGTACCACTCCTCGCACTCGGACTTCTCCTCGCGGGGCGCGCCGAGCACGGCGGGGCCGGGGTCGGGGCGACGCGCGTCGAGTACCGAGGCGAGCCGGAAGGCGGCCTCGGCGCTGCCGCCGCCGGCCGCGCAGCGCAGGTGCCGCTCGGCGGTCCGCTCGTCGCCGTCCCGGAGCGCGGCGATGCCGACCTGGAGGGCGGCCTCGGTGTGCCCGGCGGCGGCGGCCCGCTCGTACCAGACGAGGGCCGTGCGGTCGTCGTCGCGGCCGGCGTGGAGGATGCCCAGGTTGAAGGCGGCGTCCACGCTGCCGGCTTCGGCGGCCTTGGAGAACCAGGGCTCGGCGCCGTTGGCGTCGCCGGCCTGGAGCAGCAGGACGGCGAGCGCGTTGGCCGCCTCGCGGTGACCCGCGTAGGCGGCGCGGCGGTACCACTGCTCGGCCTGCGGGATGCGGTCCTGGGCGGCGCAGAGCAGCCCGAGGTTGTAGGCGCCGTTGACGTCGCCGGCGTCCATGGCGGCCCGGTACCAGCGCTCGGCGGTCTGCTGCTCGCCCCGGGCGGCGTGCAGGGCGCCCAGGGCGTTGGCGGCGTTGCCGTCGCCGTCCTGGGCGGCGCGCAGCCACCACACGGCGGCGCTCTCCTCGTCGCCCGCGTCGCGGAGCAGGAAGCCGAGGGCGCAGGCGGCCTTGGCCTCGCCCTCCTTGGCGGAGCTGAGGTACCAGCGGCCGGCCTCCTTGAGCTCGCCGCGGTGCTCCAGGATCGCGCCGAGGTGGAGCGCGGCCCGCCGGTGGCCGCGCGCGGCGGCCTGCCGGAACCACTGCTCGGCCTCGGTCGGCTCTCCCCCGGGCTCGCCGACGGCCGGCCCGGCGGGAGGGGCTCCCGTGACCGCGTCGGGGCCCGTGCCCGCGGGCACCCGGAGGCGGGTGCCGGTCTCGTGCGGGCCGCGGACGGTCTCGGTGGCGCGGCGCTCCAGGGCGAGGGCGAGCCGGTAGGCCGCCTCGCGGTGGCCCTGTTCGGCGGCGGCGCGCAGCCAGCGCTCGGCGCCGACGTCGCTGCGGTGCTCCAGGAGGTCGGCGAGGGCGTAGGCGCCCAGGGCGTGGCCCTGTTCGGCGGCCTGGCGGAGCCAGTACTCGGCGGCCGGCTCGTCGCCTCGCTCGCGGTGGTGGCGGCCGAGCGCGTGGGCGGCGGGCGCGGAGCCCGCGACGGCGGCGACCCGCCACCAGCCGGCGGCCTCGTCGGCGTACCCGCGCTGGTGCAGCAGGACGCCGAGGTTGTTGGCGGCGGCCCGGTCCCCCTCGGCCGTGGCGCCGCGCAGGTAGGGCTCGGCGCCGTCGAGGTCGCCGCGGCGCAGCAGCAGCGCGCCGAGGGCGCTCATCGCGGCGAGGTCACCGCGCTCGGCGGCACGCCGGTGCCGGGCCTCGGTCTCGGTCTCGGTCTCGTTGTCCGCGTCGGTGGTGCCGGCGCCGGTCGTGGCGGTGGTGTCGACGACCGCATCGACGGCCCCTACTGCCTCGATGATCTCGTCTGCGGCGTTTCTGGCGTGCCGCTGCACAAACCGCCCTGTCTCCAACAGAGTTGCCCTGTCCCCCATAAATACCATCGTCGCACCACCCGCAACCCGAGCACACCTGGTATACCGCAGCCAGTGAGGTCACTCAGCGTTTTGTCGACATGCCCACAGAGAGACAAGTCAAACACGCCTCACGCCAACTCGCCCCCTGCCTACCGCTCTTCGGCACCCCCCGGCACGCCGACACACGACAAGGGCCCGGATCCTTATGGATCCGGGCCCTTGTCCTCTGAGTAGCGGGGACAGGATTTGAACCTGCGACCTCTGGGTTATGAGCCCAGCGAGCTACCGAGCTGCTCCACCCCGCGTCGGTGAACCAACAGTACCACGACGCGGAGTGGAAACCCTCAGGTCAGCCGCCCGACGGATTCGTCTTGAGCTTCGCCCCCGCGTCCGCGGCCCGCTGGAGGGCCGCCTGCAGGTCCTCCTGCGCCTTGCCGTACGCGGTCCAGTCGCCCTTCTGCAGGGCGGCCTCGCCGGCGTCGTACGCCTTCTGGGCGTCGGAGATCGCCTGCTGGAGCGCGGCGTCGTTCGACGCCGGCGGCTGGGTGGTCCCGGGCGGCTTGGTGGTGCCCGGCGGGGTCGTCGGCGTGCTGGGCGCCTCCACCCCGAAGACCGCGTTGAGCGCCTGGGTGAGGTTGTCCTCGAACACCGTGGTGTCCTTGGTCGTGTCACCGTCCGGCTGGTCGGCGTCCACGTACGACACCGCGACCTTCTTCAGGAGCGGGTACAGCGCGTTGCGTCCCTGGGCGTACACCGGCTCCACGTACAGGAAGCCGCCGTCGAGCGGGACGGTCAGCAGGTTGCCGTACTGGATGTCCGAGTCGGCGCCCTTCATGTCCCGGACGAACTGGGCCACGGACGGAAGGCCGTTGAGCTTGCTCTGCACCTGCGCCGGGCCCGGCACGTCCTCGGTGACCCGCAGCAGTCTCAGCCGGCCGTACTCCTTGCTCGTGGCGTCGGCGTCGACCGCCATGAAACCGCCCAGGTTGGGCCGCCCGTTCGGCGTGAACGTCGTCGTCAGCGAGAAGCGCTGCGCCGTGTCCCCCGGCATCTTCATGCTCAGGTAGTACGGCGGGACAGCGTTGCCGTCCTTGTTGGTCGGGTCGTCCGGGACCTGCCAGGCGTCCGAGCCGCTGTAGAACTGCGCGGGGTCGGTGACGTGGTAGCGGGTCAGCAGCTCGCGCTGGACCTTGAACATGTCCTGCGGGTAGCGCAGGTGCCCCATCAGGTCGCCCTTGATGGCGGACTTCGGCTTGACCGTGTCCGGGAAGGCCTTCATCCAGGTCTTGAGAACCGGGTCCTGGGTGTCCCACTCGTAGAGGTTCACCGTGCCGTCGTAGGCGTCGACGGTGGCCTTCACCGAGTTGCGGATGTAGTTGACCTGGTTCTGCTGGGCGACGACCGTGCGCTGCTGGTTGCCGACGGTCAGCGAGTCGGCCGTGGTGTCGCCGAGCGTGGTGCGCGAGGCGTACGGGTAGCCGTTGGTCGTCGTGTAGGCGTCGATGATCCACTGGATCCGGCCGTCGACGACCGCCGGGTAGGCGTCGCCGTCGATGGTCAGCCACGGCGCGACGGCCTCGACGCGCTCCTTGGGCGTGCGGTTGTAGAGGATCCGCGAGCCCTCGCCGATGGCCCCCGAGTAGAGGATCTGCGGCTCGCTGAAGGCCACCGCGTACGCGGCGCGGTTGAAGGTGCTGGAGAGGCTGACGCCGCTCTTCTCCTCGTAGCTGGTGGTCTTCTCGCCGTTCTCCTCGTAGTCCAGCTCCTTCTGCGGGCCGCCCACGATCGAGTACTGGTCGGTCTTCTCGCCGTAGTAGATCCGCTGCTGGTACGTGCCGAGCGAGCCCGTCGTCGGCAGTCCGGACTCGGTGAAGACCGGGGAGCCGTTGGCGTCCGTCTGCGTACCCGAGGCCATGATCGCGCCGTAGCCGTGGGTGTAGGTGAAGTGGTCGTTGATCCAGTTCCGCTTCGGGATGCCCTTGATGTTGAGCTCACGCAGGCCGACGACGGTGTCCTTGCCCTGGTAGCGGTCCACGTCCAGGGTCGTCGGGAACTGGTAGTACTTCCGCTTCTGCTCCAGCTGCTGGAACGTCGGCGACACGATGTTCGGGTCGAGGATGCGGTACGCGGCCGCCGTGTCGGCGTCCGTGCGCAGCTGGTCCTTGGCCTTGACCGTCGACTTGCCCGAGTAGTTCTCGGGCTTCGTCGAGTCGATCGCGTACGCCTTGCGGGTCGCGTCGATGTTCTTCTGGATGTACGGCGCTTCCTTGGCCTGCTCGTTCGGCTGGACCTGGAACTTCTGCACGATGGCCGGGTACAGGCCGCCGATCAGGATCGCGGAGAGGACCATCAGACCGAAGCCGATCACCGGCAGCTGCCAGGTGCGGCGCCACAGCGTCGCGAAGAACAGCACGGCGCAGATCGCGGCGATGCAGAACAGGATCGTCTTCGCCGGCAGGTACGCGTTGGCGTCGACGTACCGCAGGCCCGTCCAGTTGCCGGTCGCCTTGAAGTCGCTGGACTTCACCGCCAGGCCGTACCGGTCGAGCCAGTACGCCACGGCCTTCAGCGACACGAAGACGCCCAGGAGCACCGAGAGGTGGCCGGTGGCGGCGGCGGTCGCGCGGGCACCGGGGCTGGTGATCCGCAGTCCGCCGTACAGGTAGTGGGTGAGCGCGGCGGCGATCAGCGACAGGACTGCGGCGGCGAAGCCGAAGGCGAGGAGGAAGCGGTACCAGGGCAGGTCGAACGCGTAGAACGACACGTCGAGGTCGAACTGCGGGTCCTTCTGCCCGAACTTCACCCCGTTGACCCACATCAGCCAGGTCCGCCACTGCCCGGAGGCGGAGGCGCCGGCGATCAGGGCCACCAGGGCGGTGACCGCCAGCAGCACCCACTTCTTGAACGGGGCGAGACCCATCCGGTACCGGTCGAGGCTCTGCTGCTCCAGGGACATCGCGCTGAGCGGCGGCCGCAGCCGGTACGCCAGCCAGATGTTCAGGCCGACGGCCAGCCCCATCAGCAGGCCGAACACCGCGAAGAGACCGATCTTGGTCCACAGCGTGGTCGTGAACACGGACGAGTACTTGACCGAGCGGTACCAGAGCCAGTCCGTCCAGAACCCGGCGAACATGACGAACGCCATGGCCAGGACGGCCAGCACGCCGAGCGTCATGAGCAGGGTACGGGCCCGCCGGGACGGCCGGCCGACTCTCATCCTTGGCCCGGACGGGCTCCCGCCGCGGTCCGGCATCTGGAAAGCCAACGTGCGCCCCTCGATGTTGATGCGTCTGAAAGCAGGCCCCGCGATCGTAGAGCCCACTGGTGCAACTTACTGAGGCTTTACCTAGTTCCCGTCTTCAGGGGAAGACGAGGCAGGATATTGGTCATGTCCAACGTTTCCCCCTCCGGCCCCCCGATGGCCACCAGCCCCCTCACCCGCGTGGTTCTCGAGATCGACGAGTACGCGTCGGGTCTCGGCTGGGACCAGCCGGCCCGACTCTTCGCCCTGGTCGACACGGCACGGCTGCGCGCCCAGGAACCCAAGCTCGCCTCCCAGCTCGGCCTGGGCGACGACGCCACCGCCTACACGCCCATCGAGCAGGACAAGCTGCCGCGCGGGAAGCCGCTCGACGACTTCCTCGGCACGATCGCCTGGCCCGACGCCGTCGCCGGCTGCGCCATGACGGTGGAGCGGCTCATGCTGCCCCCGTCGGCGGAGGCCCAGGTGCCGCAGGGGCTGAGCGAGAAGCAGCTCGCCAAGTGGGTGGCCGCGCACCCCGACCGCCAGGAGGTCCGGATGACCGTGGCGGTGCTGCGCCGCGGCGGCCGCGAGGCGGCGATCCGGCTGCGCGAGAAGGACACCGCGACCGAGGTGCTGACCGGCCCCGACCTGGTGCCCGGCCTCGCCGAGGCACTGGCCGCGACCTTCGAGTCCTGACCCGTCCGATACGCCGAAGGGGCGCCCGTCGTGTCGACCGGGCGCCCCTTCGGCGTATCCGCCGTCAGCTCTTCGAGCAGCTCGGGAGGGACGCGGTGTCGCCCTTGCGGAGCTTCTCCAGCGACTTCGTGGCGTCGGCGATGGTGTCCACCTTGACGAGGGTGAGGCCCTCGGGCGTGTCCGAGGCGGCGGCCTCGCAGTTGTCGGCCGGGGTGAGGAAGTACTCGGCGCCCGCGTTCCGCGCGCCGACCAGCTTCATCTCGATGCCGCCGATCGGGCCGACCTCGCCCTTGTCGTCGATCGTGCCGGTGCCGGCGATGAACCTGCCGCCGGTGAGGCTCTCCGGGGTGAGCTTGTCGACGATCCCGAGGGCGAACATCAGGCCGGCGCTGGGGCCGCCGACGTCCGCCAGGTTGATGTCGATCGTGAACGGGAAGACGTGGTCGGTGCCGGCCTGGATGCCGACGACGGCCCTGTCCCCCTCCTCCGAGGTGGTGGTCGTGATGACGACCTTCTGGGTGACCTTCGGCTCCCGCCGCGCCTTCTCCGCGGCGGCCGCTTCCTTGGCGGGGACGATCGTGAACTCGACGTCCTTGCCGGGCTTGCGCTTCGTCACCTGCTTGGCGACGTCCGCCTGCTCCTTGATCGGCACGCCGTCGACGGCCTTGATCACGTCACCGGCGTGCAGCTTGCCCTCGGCCGGGGAGTCCTTCACGACGGTGGCGACGACGACCCGGGCGACCACCGGGATCCCCAGCTCCCCGAGCGCGGCCACCTTGGCGCTCTCCTGGGACTGGCTGAACTCCTCGGCGTTCTCCTGGCTCGACTCCTCCTCGGTCTTCCCGTCCGGGTAGAGGGTGTCGTGCGGCACCACCACGTTGTCGTGGGCGAGCCAGCCGTAGACGGCCTCGACGGCGTTCATCTTGTAGTCCGCGCTCGTGACGCGGACCGTCGTCATGTTGAGGTGACCGTCGGTCGGGTAGGTCTTGCGTCCCGAGACCTGCAGGACGGGTTCTCCCCTGGCCTCGCCGAGGGTGTTGACCGTGGGGCCCGGGCTCATCTCCGCGTACGGCACCGGGATCAGAACGCCCGCGATGAGCAGACAGATCAGGACCAGGGTGGAGGCGAGCATCGTCGCGGTGCGGCGTGGCATGGAACGACAGTACGGGACTCGCCTGTGGGTGCACCCCTGGGGCGGGTCCGTACGAGGCGCCGGGCGTCAGCTCGACGGAGAGGTGCTGACACCGCCGGCCGCGGCGGCCGGTTCGCGTTCGGCCCGAGCGGAATCGGGGGCCGTGGGGTGGGCGCGTTCCATCGCGTCCCTGAAGCGTGCGTAGCCCGCGAGTTCGGCCACGTCACCTATGGTCTTGTTCCTCGAAGCCCAGCTTCCCCATATCGCCGCGCCGACGACTGCGAAAAGCGGAATCAGCAACCAGGCCAGCGCTGCCATCCCGACCTCCCATCCCCAGTGAGTTGATCAGCAGACTGTGTCATCTGTGAGATCAACGCTCGCGCCTGGGGGCCGGTTACGCAAATCGGGCGTTCGGCTACGCCCTGTCGGCGCGCCGCCTTGCCGCTTTCAGCAGGCTCCGACCCTCCCCCAGCCTCCGGCCGGGGGGACCCGCCCAGTCTCCGGGGTACCGCTCAGCAGGCCCCCACCCACTCCTCGGTGCCGTCCGAGAAGGTCTGGTGCTTCCAGATGGGGACTTCGTGCTTGAGGTCGTCGATGAGCTTGCGGCAGGCCTCGAAGGCCTCGCCGCGGTGGGGGCAGGAGACGGCGACGACGACCGCGATGTCGCCCACGCGCAGGTCGCCCACGCGGTGGACCGCGGCGAGGGCGCGGACCGGGTAGTTCGCCACGACCTTCTCCGCGACGCGGCGCAGCTCCGCCTCGGCGGTGGGGTGGCAGGAGTAGCCCAGCGCGTCGACGTCCGCGCCGCCGTCGTGGTTGCGCACGGTGCCGACGAAGAGGGTCGTGCCACCGGAGGCGTCGTCGCCGACGGCCCGGAAGACCTCGTCGACGGAGAGCGGGGTGTCACGGATCGCGAGCAGCTTGATCGGGTCGTCCGCTGCCTGCTCACCGGGGTGGTCGTGCGTCTGCGCCATGAACCCATGGTGCCGTACGCCGCCGACATCCGGTAAGAGACCTTTCGACCTGTGGACGGGGCGCTCCGTAGGAGGGTCCTACAAGCCGCGCCGCTTCCTCATCTGGCGGACCAGCGCCGCCGTGCCGAGCAGCGCGACCGTCGCACCGGCGGCGCCCGCCGCCGTGGCGTCCTTGCGGCCCAGCCTGCGGCCGGCGACCGTGTGGCGGCCCTCGGCCTCGGCGAGCAGCGCGGCGAGGACCTCCTCGTTGGTCCACTTCGGCCGCCAGCCGGCGTCGTGCAGCCGTCCGACGCTGACCACCCAGGGGTGCATGGTGTACGCGAGGTCGCCCGCCGGGGACGGGGTGAGGCCGATGCGGTGGAGGCGGGCCGCCGCGCCGAGGGCGACGGCGGACGGCAGCTCCATGCGCCGGATCCCGGAGAGCTCCTCGACCTCCTCCTGCTCCAGCCAGCCCTCGCAGCCGACGGCGAGCTCGCCGTCGACCTTCTCCAGGGCCGCGTACTCCAGGGCGCTCACCAGGTCGTCGACGTGGCAGAACTGCCAGGTGGGCCGGGACCCGGCGACGACGAGCAGCCGCGGCGACTCGAAGTAGCGGGTCAGCGCCGTGTCCGTACCGCCGACGAGGACCGCCGGGCGGACGACGGTGACGTTGAGTCCGGGGTGGGCGCGGGGCGCGCGGCGGCCGAGGCGCTCGATCTCCAGCATGTCGCCGACGCCGGTGGCCTCGGCGGTGGCCTTGAGCTCGGCGTCCTCGGAGAGCGGGATGTCGTTGTCGGGGAGGGCGCCGTAGACCATCGCGGAGGTGCACAGGACCACCCGGCGGACGCCGGCGGCCGCGGCGGCGGTGAGCACGGTCTGCGTGCCGCGCACGTTGTAGGCCGTCCGGGCGGCGGGGTCGGTCTCCAGGTCGAGGTCGACGGCGAGGTGCACGACGACGTCCGCGCCGCGCAGTTTCTCTGCGATGGCCGGATCGCGCACGTCGAGGATGTGCCACTGCGCCTCGGCGACCTCGCCCCGGCGCTCGTCGATGGCGATGACCTGCTTGACCTCGTCGGAGGCGGCGAGGCTCCTGGTCAGCAGGTCGCCGACACCGGAGGCGGCGCCGGTGACCGCGACGACGGGGCCGCGCGCGGCGGACCGGGTTGAGGGGTTTCGCGCTCCGCGAACCTGAGGATCTGGGGAACTCACCGGGCGTCTCCAGCGGTTGTCTTCAGTACGTACGCCGCATGACGCGTACGGACCAGGTGGCGTCCATCCTGCCGCAGGGCAGGGCCCGGCGGAGCACCGAGCCCATTTCCGGCCCGGATGTCTACGCTGGTGGTGTGCGGGTCTGTCTGACAGGCCTGGTCGGGCAGTCGCCGTCGGCAGGAGGCCGGCGGCCCTACGAGCCGAGGAAACCTGTGAGTGACACCCCATTCGGATTCGGCCTTCCGCCGGAGGAGCCGGAGAACGGCGACGAGGGCAAGAAGAAGGACCCCGCCGGAGGTGGCCAGGGGTCCGGCGGCCAGGGCGGCAACCCGTTCGGGGCGAACCCGTTCGGCTTCGGCGGGCTGCCCGGCATGGGCGGCCCCGGCGGTGCGGACAACCCGTTCGCCGCGATGTTCGGCTCGCTGAACCCCAACGACCTGGGGGCGGCCTTCCAGCAGCTCGGGCAGATGCTGAGCTACGAGGGCGGTCCCGTGAACTGGGACATGGCCAAGCAGATCGCGCGCCAGGTGGTCGCCCAGGGCACCGCCGACGGCACCAAGGACGCCAGCGTGGGCCCGGCGGAGAAGTCCGCGGTCGAGGAGGCGGTGCGCCTGGCCGACCTGTGGCTCGACCAGGTCACCTCGCTGCCCTCCGGCGCCGGTACGGCGGTGGCGTGGAGCCGCGCCGAGTGGGTCGAGGCGACGCTGCCGGCGTGGCAGCGGCTCGTGGACCCGGTCGCCGAGCGGGTCGGCTCGGCGATGGGCGACGTCCTGCCGCAGGAGATGCAGGCCATGGCCGGTCCGCTGATCGGCATGATGCGCTCGATGGGCGGCGCCATGTTCGGCCAGCAAATCGGGCAGGCCGTCGGCGCGCTCGCCGGTGAGGTCGTCGGTTCGACCGACGTGGGTCTGCCGCTCGGCCCGGCGGGCCGCGCGGCGCTGCTGCCGCTGAACATCGAGGCCTTCGGCAAGGACCTGGGCGTGCCCTCGGACGAGGTGCGGCTCTACCTGGCCCTGCGCGAGGCCGCCCACCAGCGGCTCTTCGCGCACGTGCCGTGGCTGCGGGCGCACCTGTTCGGCGCGGTCGAGGGGTACGCGCGGGGCATCAAGGTCGACACGTCGAAGCTGGAGGAGGCGGTCGGCCAGCTCGACCCGTCGCGCCCGGAGCAGCTCCAGGAGGCGCTCCAGCAGGGCATGTTCCAGCCGGAGGACACCCCGGAGCAGAAGGCGTCTCTGGCCCGGCTGGAGACGGCGCTCGCGCTGGTCGAGGGCTGGGTGGACGCGGTGGTCCACGAGGCTGCGAAGTCCCGGTTGACGTCGGCGGACGCGCTGCGCGAGACGCTGCGCCGGCGCCGCGCGTCGGGCGGTCCCGCCGAGCAGACGTTCGCGACGCTGATCGGTCTGGAGCTGCGTCCGCGGCGGCTGCGGGACGCGGCGCGCCTGTGGGCCTCGCTGACCGACGCGCGCGGCGTCGACGGCCGCGACGGCCTGTGGGAGCACCCGGACATGCTGCCGACGGCGACCGACCTGGACGACCCCGACGGTTTCGTCCACCGCGAGCACCTCGACTTCTCCGAGCTCGACAAGATGCTCGGCGAGGCGGCGGAGGGCCGCTCCGACGACGAGGGCAAGGACGACGGCGCCCAGTGACCCTGTACGACGACGCGGTCCTCGTACTGAAGGAGTACGGGGACCAGGAGGAGCTCCGGCAGGGCTACCTGGCCCATCTCGCCGAGCATCCGGACGGCATGTACAAGCCCTGTGAGGCGGGTCACCTGACGTCCAGCGCGCTGGTGATCGACCCCTCGCGGGGCCGGGTGCTGCTGACGCTCCACAAGAAGCTCGGCATGTGGCTGCAGATGGGCGGCCACTGCGAGCCGGACGACGCGACGGTGGAGGCGGCGGCGCTGCGCGAGGCGACGGAGGAGTCCGGGATCACGGGCCTGACGCTGCTGCCCGGCGGTCCGGTGCGGCTCGACCGGCATCCGATCCCGGCGCCCTGCCACTGGCACCTGGACGTGCAGTACGCGGCGCTCGCGCCGGTGGACGCGGTGGCGGAGATCAGCGAGGAGTCGCTGGACCTGCGCTGGTTCCCGTACGAGGAGGTGGCGGGCGTGGCGGACACGTCGGTGGTCCGCCTCGTGGAGGCCACGCTGGCCCGGCTGGCGTAGCGGACGGGGAAGGGGGCGGTCGCCGCGGCGACCGCCCCCTTCCCCGTGTCCGTGTGCTCAGTTCCAGGCGTTGTTCTGGTTCTGGGCGTGGGCGCCGTGCTGTCCGGCGCCGAACTGGGCGGCGATGCCCTGGCCGATGGCCGCGTGCTGCGGGGGCATGACCTCGCTGGGCTGCACCAGCGCGAAGCCCTGGCCGAGGAAGCTGAGCTCCCAGCCCTCTCCGGTGTCGCCGCGCCGGCGGCGGACGCTGGAGTTGGTGGTCTGCGCCTGCATCTGGACGCGCAGCCCGGTGGACCAGGCGACGATCGCGTCCGCGTCGGCGCTGACGTACTTGTCGGGCGTGACCTGCATCATCAGCGGCTGCCCCGAGGTCATCAGGGCGACCTTGCCGCGGCCGGAGATGTTGAGCTGGTACTTGCCGGAGCCGGAGATCCCGTACTGGCTGTCGACGGCGATGACCTCGGTGTGGAGGGTCGAGTCGAGCGCCAGGACGTAGGAGCTGTCGACGGTGAGGCCCTCCTGCTCGACCTCCACGATGTGGACGTACTGGGCGAGGTTGGCGAAGTAGACCGTGCCCTGGCCGGAGCAGCGCATCAGGTCGAGGCCCTCACCGGTGCGGGCCTGGGCCCGCCGCTGGCTCGGGGTCTTGTACTCGCCGTCGAAGTCGACGAGTCCCTGGTACGCGACCATGGCGCCCTTGCGGGCGAGGACGTCGTCCTGCCCGGTGAGGCTGACCCGCAGCAGCTGCGGGTTCTGGATGACGTACCGCTCCTGGCTCTGCTGCTCGGCGTGGTTGAAAAGCGGGCTCTGCATGGTGTGTTCTCGCTCCCCCTCAGCCCCGGGCCCGCAGGCGGTCGGTGCTGTCCTCGCTCGGCTGTACGACGACGATGCCCTGGCCCGAGAAGGCCATCTGGTATGCCTCGCCGCTGCCCCGCCCGATGAGGGAGGACGCCTTGAAGCTGCGCTTGCCCTTGACCTTGAGCGACGGCGACCAGGCGACGAGCGCGTCGGGGTCGACGTACGTCTCGTCCTCGCCGCGGCCGCAGTCGACGACGATCGGCGTGCCGCGCGAGGTGACCGCGACCCAGCCGGTGCCGGCGATCTCCACGTTGAACAGGCCCTGGCCGGCGAACTTGGCGAGGCCCTTGACCCGCTCGACGCCCCACTGGAGGTGGGCGTCGAAGGCGAGCAGGTTGGTGCCGTTGACCGAGAGGGAGTCGTTCTGGAGGTTGATCACGACGACGTCGGCGCCGTAGTCGGCGAGGTAGAGCAGTCCGTCGCCGGTGCACTTCATGATCGGCGTGCCCTCGCCGGTGGCCCACTGCTGGGCGACCTGGCGGACGGCGGGCGGGTTGGGCTCGTAGCTGATGAAGCCCTCGTAGGCGACCATCGAGCCGGTCCGGGCGTACAGGTCCTGGCCGGTGGCCATGGCGACCTTCAGCATGGCGCGGCCGTGGTTCTCCATCCGGGCCGCGACGGGGGTCGGGGCGTAGCCCGCGAGTTGCTGGTTCATGACTTCGGGCTCCCTCAGACCTCGTAGGGCTGGACGACGATGAAGTTGCCGGGGGCGCCCCGGAACTGCAGGTTCACGGTCTCCCCGCTGTGGCCGGGGTAGGCGTTGCGGCGGAGCCGCACCTGGCTGGAGAGGATGACCTGGGACGCGGCCGACCAGGCGACGACCGCCTGGCAGTCGGCGAAGGTCGTCGGCGTCACCGGCAGCACGACGGGGACGCCGTGGGTCTTGACGACGACCGTGCCGGTGCCCTGGAACTGCATGGTGAACAGGGCGCCGCCGGGGATGCCGTGGCCCTCGATGCGGCGGACCTCGTACTGGAGGGTCTCGTCGAACGCGAGCACGTTCTCGGCGGAGACGCAGATCCCGTCGCCCTGGAGTTCGATCGGGTGCAGGTGGGCGCCTTCCTCGGCGAGGAAGACCTGGCCGCGGCCGGTGCAGCGCATCAGCTGCATCTCCTGGCCGGTGGCGTTGCCGACGATCCGGCCGGCGAAGCCCGCGCCCTTGTAGCCGAAGTCGACCTTGCCCTGGTACATGACCATGGAGCCCTGCCGGGCGAGGACGGGCACGCCGCCCATGGCCAGGTCGACCCGCATGAGCTGCTGGTTCTGCGGGGTCCAGCGGGCGCCGGTGGCGGTCTCCTTGTACGGCGCGAGCGCGGCCGCGAGTCCGGCGCCGGTCGCCGGGACGCCCTGCGGCACGCCGCCGGGCTGGCCGTACGCGGCGGGCTGCTGCCCGTAGGCCGGGGGCTGCTGTCCGTACGCTGCCGGCGCGGGCTGCCCGTAGGGCGGTGTCTGCGGCGGCTGGCCCTGACCGGGGTACTGGCCGGGCGCCTGGCCCGGGACCTGACCCGGGTACTGCCCCGGAACCTGGCCATACTGCGGCTGCTGCGGCGGCTGCCCGTACGGGACGGGGGCCGGCCCGGGCGGCGGGACGGGGGCGGGAGCCATCGGCGCCACCATCGTCGGCGCCGTGTGGACGGGCTGCGCGGGAGCGGGCGGCACGGGCGCCTGCGGTGCGCCGAACGCGGGCGCGGGGGCCGGGGCCTGCGCGGGGGCGCCGAACGC
>NZ_JBFPNH010000067.1:0-24419 GCF_040815545.1 Streptomyces sp. LMG1-1-1.1
ACAAGGGCCGGCAGGACTTTCAAAGGAACCTCGCCATCCGAAGATGGACGGGGTATCAACTAATCTGGCGTTGATTTTTGGCACGCTGTTGAGTTCTCAAGGTGCGGACGCTTCCTTCGTTCCTGTTTCCAGGCCCTCCGGGCGCTTCCTTCGTTTCCGACTCTATCAGATCTTTCCGATCCGATTTCCTCGGTGCTTTCCGGTCCCTTTCGCTTTCGCTCCGGGCCCTTCCGGCGGTTCCGACTTTATCAGAATCATTTGGGCCAGCCTAATCGGCGGCTTTCGTGATTCGAATAGGAATCGGGGTGACTCCGTGGAATCGAATTCCCGACCGGAGTGAGTGACATTCTAGTTGATCGCCGCCGAACTGTCCAGTTCTAGGCAACCGTTTGAATCTACCTCCCCACGGCGGCCGTGTCAACGGCTTTTGTGGGCACCGGAGGACACTAGCAGGTCAGCGGGGTCGTCCGCACATCAGGCGGCGGTGGGGAGGGTGGCGCTGCGGTCGGGTTCTTCGAGGTCGCCGGTGTCTCCGGAGCGGGCGGCGCGGGCGCCGAGCACGTAGACGTAGGTGAGGAAGGCCAGCTCAGCGGCGATGCCGATGGTGATGCGGGCCCAGGTGGGGAGGCCCGAGGGGGTGACGAAGCCTTCGATGAGGCCGGAGACGAAGAGGACGAGCGCGAGGCCGATGGCCATGCCGATGGCGGCGCGGCCCTGCTCGGCCAGGGCCGCTCGGCGGGTGGTGGGACCCGGGTCGATGACGGTCCAGCCGAGGCGGAGGCCGGTGCCGGCGGCGACGAAGACGGCGGTGAGTTCGAGCAGGCCGTGCGGGAGGACCAGGCCGAGGAAGACGTCGAGGCGGCCGGCGGAGGACATCAGGCCGATGGCGACGCCGAGGTTCAGCACGTTCAGGAAGAGGACCCCGAGCACCGGGAGCCCCAGGAAGACGCCGAGGACCAGGCACATGGCGGCGGCCTGGGCGTTGTTCGTCCAGACCTGGGCGGCGAAGGAGGCCGCCGGGTGGCTGGAGTAGTACGTCTCGTACAGGCCGCCGGGGCGGGTCATCTCGCGGAGGTCGGCGGGGGCGCCGATCGAGGCCTGGACCTCCGGGTGCGTATCGATCCACCAGCCGATGAGGGCGGCGAGCAGCGTGCAGAGGACGGCGGTGGGGATCCACCAGTGGCGTGAGCGGTAGACGGCGGCGGGGAAGCCGGCGGTCAGGAAGCGGACGGCGTCGCGCCAGGAGGAGCGGCGGGTGCCGGTGACGGTGGCGCGGGCGCGGGCCACGAGCTGGGTGAGCCGGGCCGTGAGCATCGGGTCCGGGGTACTGGACTGGACGATCGAGAGGTGGGTGGCCGTGCGCTGGTAGAGGGAGACGAGTTCGTCGGCCTCGGCGCCGGTGAGCTTGCCGCCTCGGCGCAGGAGGTGGTCGAGGCGTTCCCACTCGGCGCGGTGGGCGGTGACGTAGACGTCGAGGTCCATGATCGGCTGCTGCTCCAGGCACTGGCTGCGGACGGGTCCGTACTACTGCGGCGCGCTGCGGGTCAGCTTGGCAGACTGGCGTGCGGTGGGGTCGGGAAGGCCGGAGAAGGGTGGGCGCCGTGAGCGGGTTGGTGACGGGAGACGCCGTCGTGCTGGGGTTGCAGCCGGCGCGGCTGCCGAGTCGGGCGCTGGCGGTGCTGATCGACCTGGTCGTGGTGTGGGCGGTCTATCTGCTGATCACGCTCGGGCTCGCGGTCGCCACCGCCTCCCTGGACGAGGCCGCGGTGATGGCCGTGACGATCGCGTCCTTCCTGCTGGTGCTCGTGGGGGCGCCGATCGCGGTGGAGACGCTGTCGCACGGGCGGTCGCTGGGCAAGCTGGCCTGTGGGCTGCGGGTGGTGCGGGACGACGGGGGGCCGATCCGGTTCCGCCACGCGCTGATGCGCGGTGCGCTGGGGGTCGTGGAGATCCTGATGACGTTCGGGGTCGTCGCCTGTGTCGCGTCGCTTGTGTCGGAGCGCGGGCGGCGGCTCGGGGACGTCTTCGCGGGGACCCTGGTGGTGCGGGAGCGGATACCCGCGGCGCGGGTCCTGGCCGTGCCTCCGCCGCCGCCGTGGCTGGTGGGCCGCTTCGCCGGGCTCGATCTGTCGGCGGTGCCCGAGGCTCTGTGGCTGGAGGTGCGGCAGTACCTGACGCGGGCCCGCGAGCTGGATCCGGCCGTCGGGCGGCGGCTCGCGGAGCGGCTTGCCGACGAGCTGGTGGCTCGGACCGGGACGCCTCCGCCGCCGGGGGTGCCGGCCGACGCGTATCTCGCGGGGGTGGTGGCCGAGCGGCAGGCCCGGGACGCGCGGCGGGCTTTCGCGTCGCAGGCGGGGGTGGCGGGCGGCGGTGTGGCCGGCGGCGGTCCGTTCCCCGGGGCCGCAGGCCCGGGCGTCGCAGAGGCGGGCGTCGCGGCGGCGGGCATCGCGGTCCCGGGCAGGACAGCACCGGGCATCGCAGGCCCAGGCATCGCAGCTCCGGGCTTCACCAGCCCGGGCGCCACTCCCCCGCATCCGGAGTCATCGCTCGGCGCTCCCCCGGTGGAGGCGGCGTCCGGGGTCGTTTCGCCGGCGGTGGATCGGCCGACCGTCGGTGCGGCGGAGGAGTCGGGGGCGCGGCGGACGGGGTTCGCGCCACCTGCCTGAGAGGTGGGTCGGCTGCCTGCCTGAGGGATGGGGTAGCCCCGCCTGGCACAGGGGTGGGTCGGCTGCCTGCCTGAGAGGTGGGTCGACCGCCTGCTTGTGGGGCGGGTGAGCCGCCTGGCTCAGAGTGGGTCGCTGCCTGCTTGGGGGGTGGGTGAGGCGCCTGGCTCAGGGGTGGGTCAGGGGAAGAGCGAGGGTGGGGTCTCCAGGGCTTCGAGTTCGATGCCGGGGGCGGAGAGGACCACGTCGCCGGCGATGTGGACGGTGTGGCGTTCGCCCGTGTCGAGGGCGCTGACCTGGTATTCGTCCACGGTCAGGGGGCCACTGTCAGTGGCGTGCGCTTCACTTCTCAGCAAGGCCCAGGACTGGTCGACCGTACGGGGGGCGAGCACCGGGTCCGTGAGGGCGACGAGCCTGACGCGGGTCTCGGGGGAATCGGGGGTGAGGCGCAGGAGTCGCGTGAGGGCGACGAGGAAAGCCGGGGAGGTGCCGGTGAAGGCGTGGGCGCGCACATTGCCTTCGGTGGCGTGGGTTCCGGTGGGGTCCGTGCGGACCCAGGTGACGCCGTCGAGGGCCGCGCCGCGGACCTGCCAGCCGGCGGCGTGGAGTTCGAGGCGGATGGGGCGGCCCAGTTCGTCGACGGCCAGGTCGACGGAGCCCCGGTGATCACCGGAGGGGGTGGTGGTCTGTGAGACGTAGCGCCAGCCGGACGGGCCGGGGGCGCAGTGGAAGTGCTCTTCACCGAGGGGGGTGTGGTCGTGCGGGTCATGGAGCGAATATCGGCCGCGGGGCATGGGTCGGTCCTCGGGAGGGGTCGCTTCCGGGTGCGGTAGCGGGGGCGGGACGGGGCAGGCCCCCCGGCACGGGGGTGCGGGGGGCCTGCCTGGATCCTCTACGGGTGTCCGGGGCGGCGCCGCGTCGGAGCGCGGGCGCCGCCGGTCGGGGCATCAGTAGCGGTAGTGGTCCGGCTTGAAGGGGCCTTCGACCTCGACGCCGATGTAGGCGGCCTGCTCGGGGCGGAGGGTCGTCAGCTTGACGCCGAGGGCGTCGAGGTGGAGGCGGGCGACCTTCTCGTCCAGGTGCTTCGGCAGGACGTAGACGTCGGTCGGGTACTCCTCCGGCTTCGTGTAGAGCTCGATCTGGGCCAGGGTCTGGTCCGCGAAGGAGTTCGACATGACGAAGGAGGGGTGGCCGGTAGCGTTGCCGAGGTTCAGGAGACGGCCCTCGGAGAGGACGATCAGGACCTTGCCGTCGGGGTAGGTCCAGGTGTGGACCTGCGGCTTGACCTCGTCCTTGACGACGCCGGGGGTCTTGGCGAGGCCGGCCATGTCGATCTCGTTGTCGAAGTGGCCGATGTTGCCGACGATGGCCTGGTGCTTCATCTTGGCCATGTCGGCGGCCATGATGATGTCCTTGTTGCCGGTCGTGGTGATGAAGATGTCGGCGGTCTCGACGACCTCGTCGAGGGTCGTGACCTGGTAGCCGTCCATCGCCGCCTGGAGCGCGCAGATCGGGTCGATCTCGGTGACGATGACGCGGGCGCCCTGGCCGCGGAGGGACTCGGCGCAGCCCTTGCCGACGTCGCCGTAGCCGCAGACGACGACCGTCTTGCCGCCGATGAGGACGTCGGTGGCGCGGTTGATGCCGTCGATGAGGGAGTGGCGGCAGCCGTACTTGTTGTCGAACTTCGACTTCGTCACGGCGTCGTTGACGTTGATCGCCGGGAAGAGGAGGTCGCCGGCCTGCTGCATCTCGTACAGGCGGTGGACGCCGGTGGTGGTCTCCTCGGTCACGCCGCGGATCTCGGACGCCAGCTGGGTCCACTTCTGCGGGTTCTCGGTGAGGGTGCGGTTGAGGAGGCGGAGGATGTAGCCGTACTCCTCGCTGTCCGCGGTGGACGGGTCCGGGGCGGAGCCGGCCTTCTCGAACTCGACGCCCTTGTGGACGAGGAGGGTGGCGTCACCACCGTCGTCGAGGATCATGTTCGGGCCGCCGGTGGGCGAGTTCGGCCAGGTGAGGGCCTGCTCGGTGCACCACCAGTACTCCTCCAGGGTCTCGCCCTTCCAGGCGAAGACCGGGACGCCCTGCGGGTTCTCCGGGGTGCCGTTCGGGCCGACGGCGATGGCCGCGGCGGCGTGGTCCTGGGTGGAGAAGATGTTGCAGGAGGCCCAGCGGACCTCGGCGCCGAGGGCGACCAGGGTCTCGATGAGAACGGCGGTCTGCACGGTCATGTGCAGGGAGCCGGTGACGCGGGCGCCGGCGAGCGGCTGCTGCTCGGCGTACTCCCGGCGGATCGACATCAGGCCGGGCATCTCGTGCTCGGCGAGGGTGATCTCCTTGCGGCCGAAGGCGGCCAGGGAGAGGTCGGCGACCTTGAAGTCCTGCTGGCTGGCGACAGTCGTCATGACTGGAGCTGCTCCTCGTGGATTCGGGTTCGAGGGTCGGTTGGAACGCCTGGCACCGCGATATGGCACAGCGACGGCATACGAATGCCCGGGTGTCCCGCGGTGCAGTCGTCGGAGGCCCTCTCTCCCTCGGCCGGTCACATGGACCGCCCGACCGCCATCAGCAGCGACGTCTGGCAGTCACGAATCTACACCGATCGGTGCGGCGGCCCACACTCATACGGGAAGTACGGGGCATGCGGAGAGGCCCCCGGGGCCGGGGTTCTCCGGTCCTGGGGGCCTCTGTCGGGTTCGGGGCTCAGTGGCCGTCGCCGCCCGGGCTCTTGGCGGGGTTGCGGCCGGCGGAGGCGGCGGACTCGCTGTAGATGTCGGGTTCCAGGTAGATGACCCGGGCGATCGGGACGGCGGCGCGGATGCGCTCCTCGGCGGCGTTGATGGCGTTCGCGACCTCGGCGGCGGTGTCGTCGTGCTGGACGGCGACCTTCGCGGCGACGAGGAGCTCCTCGGGGCCGAGGTGGAGGGTGCGCATGTGGATCAGGCGGGTGACGGTCTCGCCGTCGACGATGGCCTCCTCGATCCTCTTGACCTGGTCGATGCCGGCGGACTCGCCGAGGAGCAGCGACTTGGTCTCGGCGGCGAGGACGAGGGCGATCAGGATGAGCAGCACGCCGATGCAGAGGGTGCCGATGCCGTCCCAGACGCCGTCGTCGGTCGCCAGGGCGAGGCCGACGCCGCCGAGGGCGAGGACGAGGCCGACCAGGGCGCCCAGGTCCTCCAGGAGGACGACCGGGAGTTCGGGGGCCTTCGCGCGGCGGACGAACTGGGTCCAGGTGAGGCCGCCGCGGATCTCGTTGGACTCCTTGATGGCCGTACGGAAGGAGAACGACTCGGCGATGATCGCGAAGACCAGGACGCCGACCGGCCAGTACCAGGCCTCGATGGGGTGCGGGTGCTTGATCTTCTCGTAGCCCTCGTAGATGGCGAACATGCCACCGACGGAGAAGAGCACGATGGAGACGAGGAAGGCGTAGATGTACCGCTCGCGGCCGTAGCCGAAGGGGTGCTGCGGAGTCGCCTCGCGCTGGGCCTTCTTGCCGCCGAGGAGGAGCAGGCCCTGGTTGCCGGAGTCGGCGAGCGAGTGGACGCTCTCCGCGAGCATCGACGACGAACCACTGAAGAGGAACGCCACGAACTTGGCTACGGCGATCGCCAGGTTGGCGGCGAGTGCCGCCACGATCGCCTTGGTTCCGCCTGACGCGCTCATGGGTGTACGTGGTCCCTTCGTCGATGCTCCGGCTCGGTCGCCGCGGTTCGGCCGGTCATTGTCGCATCAGGCCACGACGGTGGCGCGGAAGACGGTCCCCGCACCGGACAGTTGGACGGCCTCGCCCGCCGGGACGAAGACGGACTCGCCGGGTGCGAGGGTCACTTCGCCGGCCTTCGGGCGGCCCGCGACCGCGAGCAGGATCTGCGGGGTGGGGGCGGTGAGGTCGGTCGGGGCCGCGCCTTCCGCCCGGACGAAGCGGGAGAGGCGGAACTCGTCGATGGGGGTCTCGTAGACCTCCTCGCCGGACGGGGAGGCCTCGGGGCGCAGGACGGCGGGGTCGGCCGGCTCGAAGCGGACGATGCGCAGGAGTTCGGGGACGTCGATGTGCTTGGGGGTGAGCCCGCAGCGCAGCACGTTGTCGGAGTTGGCCATGATCTCGACGCCGAGGCCGTCGAGGTAGGCGTGCGGGACGCCCGCGCCGAGGTACAGGGCCTCACCGGGCTGGAGCACTACGCGGTTGAGGAGCATCGCCGCGAGGACGCCGGGGTCGCCGGGGAAGTGGTGGGCGAGGCTCGCGTACGGGGCGTAGGCGCCGCCGAGGTGGTCGGCGGCTGCCGCGGCCTCGGCCACGGTGTGCGCCATCTCGTCCGGGTCGGCGGTCAGCAGGGCCGTCAGGACCTCGCGGAGCGCGTCCTCTTCGGGGTGGGCGTGCAGGAGGTCGACGTACGGCTTGAGGCTGTCGACGCCGAGCCCGGCGATGAGGTCGGCGGCCTCGACGGGGTCGCGGAATCCGCACAGCCCGTCGAACGGCGTGAGGGCGCAGATCATCTCGGGCTTGTGGTTGGCGTCCTTGTACGTGCGGTGCGGGGCGTCGACGGGGATGCCCGCGGCCTCTTCGGCGGCGTAACCGGCCTGTGCCTGGGCGAGGTCGGGGTGGACCTGGAGGGAGAGCGGGGCGCCGGCCGCGAGGACCTTCAGCAGGAACGGCAGCCGCGGTCCGAACTTCTCGACGGCCGGCTCCCCCAGCTCACCCGCGGGGTCGGCGGCGATCAGCTCGTTCAGCGGGCCGCGCTCGGTGAACGACGGGGCGCCGGGGTGGGCGCCCATCCACATCTCGGCCTGGGGCTCGCCGGTGGGGGCGAGGCCGAGGAGTTCCGGGATGGCCGTCGTGGATCCCCAGGCGTAGGGGCGGACGGTGTTGACGAGGCGGTCCATGGGAGGTCTTCCAGCTTTCGGTGCGTCTCGTACGGACGAGAGGGTCAGCGGGGCGGTGCCGGGGGCGGCAGGATGCCGGCCGAGGCGAGGGAGAGGTACAAGGCCGCGAAGTCGGTCACGGCGAGCAGTTCGGCGAGGGTCTCCAGCTCGCCGCCCTCCTCCGGTTCCAGTTCGCTGATGGCCGTCTCGTGGCTGAGCGCCAGTTCACGGGCCGCGGGGGCGGCGGTGAAGCTGCCGCCCGGGCGGTCGCGGAGCAGCACCACGCGCGCGCGGAGGGCCTGCGGCTCGTCGACGCGGTCGCGGAAGAAGTCGTCGGGGTCCGCGCCCGCCGCGAAGTCTCCGGCCAGCAGGACGCCGTGCGCGGGCAGGGCCTCGGGGAGTTCGGCGGCCAGGGCCGGCAGGCCGGCGAGCTCGGCGAGCACCGTGGCGAAACGCCGGCCGGCGGGGCCCGCCGCGTTGCCCTCCGTCCAGATCAGCGGGAGCGAGTCCGCGAGCTCGGCGGCGAGGGTCTTCGCCGGGTTGCTGTACGTGGCGACCGCCGGGCCGCAGCGTTCGGCCGTGCGGTCGAGCCGGTCCGCGACCTTCTCCAGCGTCTCGGGCGGCGCTTCGAGGAGGCCGACGCGGTCGAGCAGCGCGAGCAGCGGGGTGAACAGGGCCCACAGGGCACCGGGGCTCGCCGAGAGGTCCTCGCCGAGCTCGTTCGGCGTCTCGTTCGGGGCCACGGCCATCGGGACGAACAGTCCGTGCGAGCCGTTGACGGCCTCGGCGAGAGGCGAGTCCTTCGGGGCGACGGCGACGACCGTGATCCCGCGGCGGTAGGCCTGCTCGGCGAGGACCGCGAGGCCCGGTTCGGCCCCGTCCGTGGTCGGCAGCAGCAGCAGGTCCACCGAACCGGCCCAGCCGGGCAGCGTCCACCGCAGGGCGCCCGCGGCCGCGGCGACACCGGTCGGCGGGAGGCGTACGACGGGGGCGGAGGCTCCCGCGAGCGCGCCGATCAGGTCCGCGACGCCCGCGGCCGCGGTGCCGGGGCCCGCGACGAGGACCGCGCGGGGGCGGCCCTCCGGGCGGAGGTCCGCGATGCCGGCCTCGGCCGCGTGGCGGGCCGCGGTCCGCACCCGTGCACCTGCTTCGGCGGCGCCGCGGAGGAGGCCTCTGCGGTCGGCGAGGGCGAGGGCGTCCGGTGCGTCGAGGAGGTTCTCGTCGAGCATGTGGCGGTGCCTCCCGGGTCTGTACGGGTCCCCTGGCGGGGTGCGAGGGCGTTGCGGGTGCTTTTGGGGGGTGCGGGTGCGGGGTGCTGCTGCGGGGTGCTGGTGCTGGTGCGGGGTGCTGGGGCGGTGGGTGGGGTCGGCCTTTGGCCGGGCGATTTGGTTCCCACCCGCGCCACCCGTACCGCTGGGTGGGCAGAGGTGCGGGTTTTCCCGTGGGGGTGCTCGCCGTCGGCGGCCGGCCCCTTGGGTGTCGTCATCGGAGGGCCTCTCGGGCCTCCGCGGCGGATCCCCGGGAGCCCTGAGAGCGGGCCCCTGGAGAGACGACCCTCGTGGGGTGACGGCCCTACGGCGAGCCGTTGCCCGGCCAGGGCAGCGGGGGTGCTCGCAACGCCTCGTGCCCTGTCGGCGGTCGGCGCCTTGCTCCCCTGTGGCTTCCCTGGACTGGTGCCGGGCCGGGGACCCGCGCCGCCGCAGGCCGACCCGGTGCCGCCGGTGAGCCTAGGCCGGGCGGCGGGCCTCGTCGGTGAGGAGGACGGGGATGGAGTCGCGGACCGGGTAGGCAAGGCCGCAGTCGGAGCTGGTGCAGATGAGTTCGGGGGTCTCGTCCGCCGTGCGGTCGTTCAGGGGAGCGTGGCAGGCGGGGCAGGCCAGGATCTCCAGGAGGCCGGCTTCGAGCGGCATGAGGTGTCCCTTCGAACAAACGGTGATGGTGCTGCCCTTCGGGCCAGGTCAGCCTACCGCCGGGAAACGGGGTGTGCGGGCCGACGTCTTGCCTCCGGCGGGGGCAGGGAGGGGGTGGCGTGCCGGTCTCCGTCGGAGGGGGCCCGGCCCGGTGGGCAGGTGGGCAGGCGGGGCCGCTGGTCGCCGTCGGCGCGGGAGGGGGAGGGTGCGGGCGAGGCAGGGCGCTGGGTCGGGGAGCGGTGGTGGGCCGCTGCGGGCTGGTGGGGGTTGTGCCCACCCGTTCCGCCCTTGCGGAACAGATGCCCACAACCCCGGGCGGGGCGGAAGTGGCGAGTGCGGGCACCAACCGGGCCGAAGGGCGGCGAGTGCTGGCGTGGCGGTGGGCGGGGCGGGGCTGGGTCGGGGAGCGGTGGTGGGCCGCTGCGGGCCGGTGGGGGTTGTGCCCACCCGTTCCGCCCTTGCGGAACAGATGCCCACAACCCCGGACGGGGCGGAAGTGGCGAGTGCGGGCACCAACCCGACGGGGCCGAAGGGCGAGCGCGGGCGTGGCGGTGGGCGCGGCGCTGGGTCGAGGGGCGGTGGTGGGCCGCTGCGGGCCGGCGGGGGTTGTGGGCACCCGTTCCGCCCTTGCGGAACGGGTGCCCACAACTCGGGCAGCTCGGAAGTGGCGGGCACCAACCCGACGGGGCGGAGAAGCCGGGAATGGGCACAACCCGGACGGCCGAGGGACCGGGGTGGGCACCAACCTGGACGGGGCGCAGGAACGGGCGGCGGCACAACCCAGTGGGCCGAAGGGCGGGGGTGGGCGCCACCCGACGGGGCCGAAAAGCAGGGGGCGCCACCCGACGGCGTCGAGAAGCAGGGGTGGGCCCCACCCGACGGGGCCGAAAAGGGGGTGGGCGTCATCCGACGGGCCGAGAAGCGGGGGTGGGCGTTATCCGACGGGCGAGAGGCGCGGTGGGCACGGCTCGCGGTGGGGGCGGGGGTGGGAAGGGGAACAGCCCCGCGGTGGGAAGGGCGGGGCTGTTCTGGGGGGGGCCGGGGTTAGGGGGTGGAGCGGACGAGGGTGAGGACTTCGTCGCGGAGTTTGGCCATGGTGGGTTCGTCGCGGGCTTCGACGTTGAGGCGGAGGAGGGGCTCGGTGTTGGAGGCGCGGAGGTTGAACCACCAGTCGGCGGAGGTGACGGTGAGGCCGTCGAGCTCGTCGAAGGTGACGCCCTCGGCGTCCGCGTACGTGGCCTTGACCTTGGCGGTGCTGGCGGCCTGGTCGGCGACGGTGGAGTTGATCTCGCCGGAGGAGGCGTAGCGGTCGTAGGCGGAGACCAGGTCGGACAGGGTGCCCTGCTGGCCGCCGAGGGCCGCGAGGACGTGGAGCGCGGCGAGCATGCCCGTGTCCGCGTTCCAGAAGTCCTTGAAGTAGTAGTGCGCCGAGTGCTCGCCGCCGAAGATGGCGCCGCTCTTGGCCATCTCCTCCTTGATGAAGGAGTGGCCGACGCGGGTGCGGACGGGCTCGCCGCCGTTCTCGCGGACGACCTCGGGGACGGACCAGGAGGTGATCAGGTTGTGGATGATCGTTCCGCCGGGGTGCTTGGCGAGCTCGCGGGCGGCGACGAGGGCCGTGATCGCGGACGGGGAGACCGGCTCGCCGCGCTCGTCGACGACGAAGCAGCGGTCGGCGTCGCCGTCGAAGGCGAGGCCGAGGTCGGCGCCCTCGGCGACCACGCGGGCCTGGAGGTCGACGATGTTCTTCGGGTCGAGGGGGTTGGCCTCGTGGTTCGGGAACGTGCCGTCGAGCTCGAAGTACATGGGCACGGTGTCGAGCGGGAGTCCCTCGAAGACGGTGGGGACGGTGTGGCCGCCCATCCCGTTGCCCGCGTCCACGACGACCTTGAGCGGGCGGATCGAGGTGAGGTCGACGAGGCCCTTGAGGTGCGCGGCGTAGTCGTCGAGGGTCTCGCGCTCGCTGATCGTGCCGGCGGTGGCGGCGGCCTCGGGCGCGCCCGTCACGGTCCACTCCTCGGCGAGGGCCCGGATGTCGGCGAGGCCGGTGTCCTGGCCGACGGGGGCGGCACCGGCGCGGCACATCTTGATGCCGTTGTACTGGGCCGGGTTGTGGGACGCGGTGAACATCGCCCCCGGCAGGCCGAGGCTGCCGGAGGCGAAGTACAGCTGGTCGGTGGAGCAGAGCCCGATGAGGGTGACGTCGGCGCCGAGGCGGGCCGCGCCGCGCGCGAAGGCGTTCGCGAGGCCGGGCGACGAGGGGCGCATGTCGTAACCGACGACGATGGCGTCCGCGTCGGTCACCCGCACGAAGGCGGCGCCGAAGAGCTCGGCGAGCGTCTCGTCCCACTGGTCGGGTACCACTCCGCGGATGTCGTACGCCTTCACGATCTGCGACAGATCGACAGTCACGGATCCACTCTCCTGAGTTCTCGGCACGCGGTTGCGGCGCCTGTGCAAGGACCGCCCAAACTACCTGGGCGGGGACAGCGTGCCATGGTCTGGGGTGGCCGCGCCTGCCAGGAGACGACGGGTGGCCGGGGTTCGACGTCCCGGGGGCGACAGGGCCGGAATCACACGGCCGGGCACCGCGGGAAGCCAGTCGCCGTCAGTTGCCGGGGAGCTGGAGGCAGTTGCCGGGCCGGCTGTAGGTGCCGGGCCGGCTGCCGTTGCCGGGAGCCTGAGGCAGATGCCAGGAGCCTGAGGCAGTCGCCGGGAGCCGGAGGCAGTCGCCGGGAGCCGGAGGCGGATGCCGGGAGCGGGAGGCAGTCGCCGGGAGCCGGATGCAGTCGCCTCGTCAGCCGCCCGACGCAGGTGCCGGCGGGGCCGGAGGGAGGCGTCTGGCGCAGTCTCCGGCGGGGCCGGGGAGGGGGCGCCTGGGGTGGGACCGGGCGTCGGGGTCAGTTGTCCGGGGAGCGGAGGACGCGGAGGTGGCCGCGGCGGCCGACTTCCATGGGGTCGCCGGGGCGTCCGGTGCCCTTGCCGCCGGGGCCGGCGGCGCGCTCCTGGG
Organism: Streptomyces sp. LMG1-1-1.1; assembly: GCF_040815545.1. NCBI lineage: Bacteria > Bacillati > Actinomycetota > Actinomycetes > Kitasatosporales > Streptomycetaceae > Streptomyces > Streptomyces sp. LMG1-1-1.1. The sequence continues at coordinate 12,450 of NZ_JBFPNH010000067.1, forward strand.
GGCGGGCCGCTTCGCGTACCGCGTTGGCCAGGGCTTCGAGGTCGTCGCCGCTGGGGCGGGCGGGGGCGGAGGGGTCGGTGAGCCGCACCACGTCCCAGCCGCGCGGGGCGGTGAGGCGTTCGCTGTGCTCTGCGCACAGGTCGTAGCAGTGGGGCTCGGCGTAGGTGGCGAGCGGGCCGAGGACCGCAGTCGAGTCGGCATAGACGTACGTCAGTGTCGCGACGGCAGGGCGGCCGCACGCGGTGCGCGAACAGCGACGTACAGGGCTCACGACGTTGGACGGTACCGCACTCTTGACCGGGCCGCGACGACTCTCCCTCAGGTCACTCCACCGTGTCGCGGTGTGACCTGCGCCACCCCCCTTCCTTCGGTGGCTGCTCTGACCTGCGAGGGAGGGATTCCAGGGGGGTGCGGGCACGGAGCGTTCCGGACAGCCGGGGATACAAAACCGGTCAACCAGGGCCAGATGGCCGATCGTGACGGGCCGTCGAATCGGACGGGAGGCCGGTCGGAATGTGCAGGTTTCGACAGCTGGGGCGGGGGTGGTACGGGGGCGCCCGGAGGGGTGGCGAGGCTGCGCCACGGTGCGCGGGGACCGATGAGGGTTACGCTGCGTCAGTGATGGACAGTCCTGTGCCGCCGAACCCTTCGCACCGTCCCTCGGAGCCCGCCGCGGAGCCCCCGGCGGAGCCTCGGGTCCGCCGCCGCGACCGGCACGGCCGCGGGATGCGGGGACCGGTCGCCCCGCCGCAGGTGCCGCTCTCGGCGAGCCGGGCCGACACGTTCCGCGACCTGGTCCTCGATTCCGTGGAGCGCCTCGAACGGCGCTGGCCGCAGCTGGCGGACGTCGACTTCATGGTCATGGAGGTGCCGCCGTCGGTGTCGGGCGAGACGGTGCCGCTGGGCGGTTCTCTGCCCGCGGAGAAGAACGAGCCGGCGAAGGTCGTCGTCTACCGGCGTCCGGTCGAGATCCGTTCCAAGAGCCGGGACGAGCGGGCGCTGCTGGTCCACGAGGTCGTCGTGGAGCAGGTCGCCGAGCTCCTCGGGCTCTCCCCCGAGTCGGTCGATCCCCGGTACGGGCAGGACTGACTGACCCGGCCGGAACGCGGGCCCGTACCCCGCCCCCGTACAGGCAGGGATCGATCCCGTACGGGCAGACCCCGGCCCGGTTCGGGCAGGCAGGTGCGGGCCGCGGTCGGGCAGGCGACGGCCCCGTAGCGCCCCCCGCCCGCCCCGTCTGAGCCTGTCGGCGCGGGCGGGCGGGTCGGTGGTCAGTCCAGGACGCCGAGGTCCTGGTGGGCGGCGGGGACCTCGACGGTGCCCCGGTCGTCGAGGAGGGTCTGGACGGTGAACGCGGGGATGCCGTCCTGGGGCAGGGCGAGGGTCCGGGCGGCGTACACCTTGCCGCCGGAGACGGGTTCGACGGTGAGCGCGTAGGCGCCCTTCAGGCCCTGGGGAACGAGGTCGGTCAGGGTGGTGGTCGCGCCGGCCTTGAGGCTGATCGTCCGGGACACGGGTGTGCCGCCGCCGGAGCCCGCCGAGGCGGTGACCTTCACCTGGGCGGCGGCGAAGGGGGCGGTCAGGGAGAGCGTGGTGGCCTTGGCGCGGTTGTCGGCGACCGTGGCGCGGGCGGAGATCGCCGGGGTCGCCGGGATGAAGGCGACCTCGCTGTTCGCGCCCTTGCCGCGGACGACCCGGAGGGCGGCCACGATCGGGGTCGACTTCTTGGGGTCGCCGGGGGTGAGGACGAGGGAGCCCGCCTCGCCGCGGGTGAGGTCCGGGAGGTCGACGGAGGCCGTCATCCCCGACTTCACGTGCAGGGACCCGGCGCCGGCCGGGACGATCGTGCCGGCCGTGGTGGCCAGCTGGACCTTCAGGTCGGCGTCGTCGTCGCCGGGGGCGAAGGCCACGAGTCGTACGGAGGTGGCGTCGGCGGGGATGCCGGGGAGGACGGCGGTGCCCGCGGGGTCGGCCGCGGCGGCGATCCAGTCGCTGCCGAGCTTCTCGTCGGCGGAGCCGATGGCGGCGCCGACGCGTCCGCTGCGGGTGGTGACGTGGACGGTGACGTCGGGCTTGGCGGCCTCGGTGGTGAGGGTGGAGAGCAGGACCGGGACCGTGGAGCGGGCGGGGACCGGGATGCCCTCGGTGAACTGGGACTTGAGGGCGCCCTCGGGGCCGTACAGCTCGATGTCGGCGACGGCGGCCGTGTCGTCCGGGTTGGTGAGGTGGACGTAGTCCTGGCGCTCCTTGGCGGTGGAGGCCGCCGGGAACCAGAAGTCGGTGTCGGGGGCGCCGCAGGTGAGGCCGAGGAGGCCGCGCGCGCCGCCCGCCTCTACGACGGTGGTCTGCTGGACGGTCCAGCCGGGGGCGAGCGTGCCGGTCGCCGCACCGGTGAGGGCGGGCACGGCGGGGCCCTTCGCCTCGGCGGTGACGGGCTTGCCGGGGGTGGTGACGGTGGCGGGCGCCTGGGGGGCCTTGGGCTTCTTCCCGCCCTTGGCGGTGCCGCCGGAGGGGGTCGCGCTGTCGGCGGGCGTCAGCCGGGCCGTGGGCTGCTCGGCCTTGCCGGATCCGGTGCCGCCGGTCTTCGCGCCCGTACCCGTACCCGTCGGGGTGTACGAGGTGTAGACGGTCTCGGCGACCTCGGAGGTGCTCGGCACGGGGCAGAGCAGGCCGGCCCGCTCCACCGGGAGGCGGGTGGGGGTCCTGGCCTCGGGCGCGGCGGTGCCGGCCGGGGCGGTGAGGGCCGCGAAGCCGGTGGCGGCGGCGAGGGCGGTGGCGCCCGCGATCAGGGAGAGGGTCGTGCGCTTCACTGGTTGCTGCTCCCGTCGGGACGCTGCTCGGTCTCGTGGCCCTGGGGGTGTCCGTAGCCGTAGCCGTACGGGTCGTACGCCTGCTGGTCGTACTGCTGGGGGTCGTACGCCTGCTGCTGGTCGTACTGCTGCTGCGGCTGTTCGTAGCCCTGGCCGGGGTAGGGCTGCTCGGGGTAGCCCTGGCCGGCGTACGGCTGCTGCTGCTCGTATCCCTGCTGCTGCTCGTATCCCTGCTGGGGGTACGCGTACGGCTGCTGCTGGTACGGGTCGGCGGCGTACTCCTGGTAGTAGCCCTGGTCGGCGTAGGGCTGGGCCTGGGTCTGGTCCGCGGCCTGGGGATGGGCGTAGGCCGGGTCGTGGCCGCCGTCCCATTCCCCGGGCTCGTGGGTCTGCTGCTCCGGGATCGCGGCCGGCTCGTGCTCCGGGGTGTCCGTGGTCTCCGCCTCGGCCTCCGCGGCGGCCCGCAGGCGGCGGGCCCGGCGGCCGTCGCCGTCGGTCGCCTGGGCGGGGATCGCGAGGTCCTCCTCGGGCAGGTCGTCGTCGATCTCGCGGCGCCGCCCGGGCAGGGCGAGGACGAGCAGGACGACGGCGAGGCCGACCTGGGCCCAGATCCACACGGTGTGGGTGAGCGGCTCGTCGTACGTGAGGTCGAGGCGGCCGCCCTGGGCGGGGAGCCGGAAGCCCTGGGCCCAGTCGTCGACGGTCGTGCGGGGCAGTTCCTTGCCGTCGAGGGTGGCGGTCCAGCCCTCGGCGGCGCGGTCGGCGAGGCGCAGGACGCGGCCTTCGGGGCCGGCCGGGATCTCGGTGTGCGCCTCGACGGGGCCCGCGGCGACGGCGACGGGCTTGGCGGCCTGCCCCTTGGCGGCGTCGCCGGATCCGGCGGCGTCGGTGCCGGCCGCGTCGGTCTTTGCGGCGTCGGTGCCGGCCGTGTCGGTCTTTGCGGCGTCGGTGCCGGCCGTGTCGGTCGTGGCCGCGTCGGTCTTTGCCGCGGGCGGGACGATCATGATGCGGGCGATCTCGCGGTCCACGCGCCAGAGCGCGCTGCCGTCGAGCTGGCTGAGGCGGCTGAGGCCCGGGGTGGCGTCGAGGACGCGGCTCACCTGGCGGGGTGCCCCGTCGCGGACGAGGACGTAGCGGATCGCGTAGCCGCTGAGCTCCTCGGTCTGGTCGGCGCCGGAGCCGGCGACGAGGTGGGCGACGACCGCGTCGAGGCGGGGGTCGTCGGCGGCGGCCGCCGTGAGCTCGCCGTCGCCGAGGCGGGCGCCGGAGCCGCGGACCAGGGTGTAGGCGACCTCGCCGGGCGTGGTGCCGCCGAGGACGAGGGTGCGCGGCTGGTCGCGGGTGCCGCTCTCCTCGGCCACGAAGGCCGGGACCTGGACCGGGTCGCGCCGGGTCAGCGGGCCGTCGGCGCCGCCGATCATCCAGCCGGCGGCGGCGACGGCGGGGCCGGCGGCGCAGGCGAGGGCGATCAGGGCGGCGACGGGCTGGCGCCAGCCGAAGCCGTGGGCGGCGACGCGGTTGCGGCCGCCTTCGGCGCCGATCATGCCGGCGGCCAGGAGGGCGGCGCCGTAGACCAGGGTGGCGGGTCCGGCCCAGCCGGTGCCGCCGGCGCCGTTGGAGACGGCGGCGAGGAGGAGGCCGGCGAGGGCCGCGGCCCAGGCGGTCCGGACGGCGAACTGGCGCTCCTCGCGCAGCAGCCCGGCGAGGGCCGCGAGGACGAGGCCGATGAGCAGCAGGCCGCCGGTGGTGCCGGGCCCGCCGGGGCTGGTCCCGAGCAGGTCGAGCGCGCCGGCCGTGCCCGTGCGGACGTCGAGGCCGGCCTCCCGCAGGAAGGCGGAGGGCCCGGTCAGGAGGGAGAGCGACCAGGGCGCGAGGACGAGGAGCGGGGTGCCGACGGCGGCGAGGAAGCGGAGCCCGTACGCGGTCAGGTCGGTGCGGCGCACGGCGAGGACGCCGAGGCCGAGGAGGACGGCGAGCGGCCATACGACCGGGGTGAACGCCGTCGCGAAGGTCAGCAGGAAGGTGTACGCCCAGGTGGCGCGCCAGCTGCCCCGGTCGGGCCGGTTGAAGCCGTGGGCGGCGACGCCGGCGCGGGCGATCAGCGGGAGCAGGATCGCGAGGACGGCGGTGCCGAGGCGGCCGGCGGCGAGGGCGCCGGTGACGGCGGGCAGGAAGGCGTACGCGATGGCGGCCCAGGCGCGCAGGAGCTTGGACTCGACGATGCCGCGGGCGGCGAAGTACGCGGTGAAGCCGGCGAGCGGGACCGAGCAGACGAGGAGCAGGGTCAGCGCGGTGGAGGTGGAGCCGAGGAACAGCGCGGAGAGCGTGGCCAGGACGGCGAGGTAGGGCGGGGCGCTCTGGGTGCCGCCGGTGCCGAGGGCGTGCCAGGCGTCGGCGTACCGCGACCAGAGGCCGGAGACGGTGTCGGGGGCGGGCAGCAGGGCGCCGCCGGCCAGCGAGCCGCCGGCGAAGAGGTTGCGGCAGGCGACGAGGGAGATGAGGAGCAGGAGGGCGAAGAGGACCGGGCCGGGCTTGCGGGCGATCTTCTTGAGCCGGGCGAACTGCTCGATCTCCAGGTAGTCGGCGTCGTCGCCGCCGGGTCCGGACTCGACGACGCCGTGGCGGGAGCCGCCGGAGTCGGCTTCGCCGCCCCCGAAGTTGGCGGCGAGCTGCTCGGCGGCGGCGCGGACGGTGGCGCCGGGCGGCGGGAAGAGGGGGCGGAGTTCGCTCGCGGGGACGGCCGGGTTCCTGCGGCGCTTGCGGGCGGCGAGGATCTTCTCGGGTCGCAGCAGGGTGGCGAAGAGGCCCATGACCTCGTCGACGGCCTGTCCGGGGACCTTGCCGACGAGGTAGGCGAGGGTGCGGAGCAGGGTGCTGACGACGAGCCGCGGGAGGACGTACGGCAGGGCGGCGCCGCGGCTGTTGGCGAGCAGGGTGTAGACGGCGCCGGCCTTGTCGACGCGGTGCGGGTTGGCGGCGGTGCGGCCGGCGCAGTCGACGGTGCGGCGCTCGCGGGCGGACGCCTCGGCGTGCCGCAGGACGGCGTCGGGGGCGATGAGGACGCGGTGGCCGGCGGAGTGGGCGCGCCAGCACAGGTCGACGTCGTCGCGCATGAGGGGCAGGCGGCGGTCGAAGCCGCCGAGCTCCTCGAAGACGTCGCGGCGGATGAGCATGCCGGCGGTGGAGACGGAGAGGACGGAGCGGATCTGGTCGTGCTGGCCCTGGTCCTGCTCGCGCCGGTCGAGTCCGGTCCAGCGGCGGCCGCTGCGGGCGATGGAGACGCCGGTCTCCAGGAGCTGCTTCCGGTCGTACCAGCCGCGCAGCTTGGGGCCGATGACGGCGGCGTCCGCGTCGGAGTCGGCGACGCGCAGGAGTTCGGCGAGGGCGCCGGGTTCGGGGGCGCAGTCGTCGTGGAGCAGCCAGAGCCACTGCACCGGTTCGCCGTGCGGGAGTTCGGGCAGGTCGTAGGCGTCGTCGTTCCAGGTCCGGCTGACGGGGTCCCAGCCGCTGGGGCGCTTCAGGTAGGCCAGGTCCTCGGGTCCGAGCACGGGCGCGGTGCGGGCGGCCTCCTCGACGGCGGCGCCGAAGCCGGTGCGGCGTGCGAGGTGCAGGACGCGGTCGGCGCCGACGGCGTCGGCGACGAGCTGCGCCGAGTCGTCGGCGCTGCCGGTGTCGGCCGCGACCACGTTCTGCACGGGGCGTTCCTGCGCGAGCAGCCCGGCGAGGGCGTCCGGCAGCCAGCGGGCGCCGTCGTGGGTGACGAGCACGGCGGTGACGACGTGTCGCGGAAACTCAGGAGTTGAGGACATCGAGCTACGGGCCCTCCGGCCGGGGTCGCCCGTGAAGGGCGTGGGGGAGCGTCTCGGACGGAGGCCCACACTAACGGCTGCACGCGGGGCGGTCCGCCCCTGTGGACGGCGCCCTGTGGACAGAGCACGCAGAACGGTCCGCCGCCTGTGGACGAAGCACAGGGGGCGGACCGTTCGGGAGGGCGTGGTGCGCGCGCGGTGGCGCGGGGGGCCCGGACGCGGTCCGGGGCGGGGTGCCGCTCAGACGGCGGCCTTCTTGAGACGGCGGCGCTCACGCTCGGAGAGGCCACCCCAGATGCCGAACCGTTCGTCGTTCTGCAGGGCGTATTCGAGGCACTCGGAGCGGACCTCGCAGGCGAGGCAGACCTTCTTGGCCTCGCGGGTCGAGCCGCCCTTCTCGGGGAAGAAGGACTCGGGATCGGTCTGGGCGCACAGCGCGCGCTCCTGCCAGCCGAGTTCCTCGTCCGCGTCCTCGACCAGCAGTTCCTGGAACAACTCGGTCATGTGCGCCCCTCGTCTGTTCTGTGCGTCCCCGTGGTGTTGCCGTTGCGAACCCGGCCGAACGACACGAGTGAAATTACAAGTTTGTGCTCTGTGCGAGTCAAGCGGAGATCTGCTATTGGGCCCCGTATTCACTCTGCGGAACCAAGCCTATGCGGAAAGTGTTCAAATCACCAAAAAACGTGACACATGCCGCTGGCTTGGCCGTACCGCATGCCCCTCTGTCAGGGAAGGACGTCCGAAACTTGGATCTTGTTGCGATCCAGCCAAGGAAGCGATCCGGATCACAGTCCGATCACGGACCGTGACGATCGGCCGAGGCCGATCACAACCGGCGCCGCCATGTTTACGGGCGCGGTCGAAGCGCCATCTGTCCTGGTCCGCGCCTGAACAAACCTTTCTCCCCGCGGTGTAACCGGATGAGGTGAAACATTACCCCCAAATCGGGCATTGAGTTGACAGTCGGGTACCCCACCCGCCACCTTTGGTGGCATGCCAGCGACCACAGCGCCCGCCGCGACCCACGCCCGTGGGTTCCGCCGCGCTGTCCAGGCGCGCTGTTGCTGTTGTTGTTCCAGCTGTTGATGCCGTAGAGCTCCAGCTTCTTCTCCCAGCGTCACCCTGCGTCACTCGCGTCACGTCTGATTCGTGACCCCCCACCGCTTCTGTTTCTGCTGAGGAACCTCCCCATCCCATGAACATGGACAGCGACCTTCAGATCGCCGGCGACATCCTCGAGGTCCCGCACCTCCTCCAGCCCGAGCGCGCCCACCCGGTCACCGTGGCCGAGTTCGCCGGCCTCGCGGCCTCGATCGCCGCCGACCGCTCCCAGTGGGCGCCGTACGTCGAGTACGACGCCACCACCCGCTGGTACCACCGACTGCGCACCGGGCCCGGCTACGAGGTGTGGCTGCTCTCCTGGGTACCCGGCCAGGGCAGCGGCCTCCACGACCACGGGCTCTCCTCCGGCGTCCTGACCGTCCTGGAGGGCGAGTTGACGGAGCGTACGGACCGGGGCGCGCGGACGCTCGGCGGAGGCGCGCAGCGCGTCTTCGCACCGGGGTACGTCCACGAGGTCGCCAACGACTCCCTCGAACCGGCCGTCAGCCTCCACGTCTACTTCCCCGGTCTGACGGAGATGCCCATGCACGAGTCGCTCCAGGCGCAGTGCGCTCCGGCCGCCCTCGCCCCGGCGGCCCGGGGCTGACCGCGGCCCGACGGGCCCGCCGGTCCCCCGGCCACCCTCATACGACCGGCGCGCGGCTGACAGACTGTCCGCATGCGCATTGTGGTTCTGGCCGGTGGTATCGGTGGTGCTCGTTTCCTTCGCGGCCTCAAGCAGGCCGCTCCGGACGCGGAGATCACGGTCATCGGCAACACCGGTGACGACATCCATCTCTTCGGGCTGAAGGTCTGCCCCGACCTGGACACGGTGATGTACACCCTCGGCGGTGGCATCAACGAGGAACAGGGCTGGGGCCGCCTCGACGAATCCTTCACGGTCAAGGAGGAGCTCGCCGCGTACGGCGTCGGACCCGAGTGGTTCGGCCTCGGCGACCGCGACTTCGCGACCCACATCGTCCGTACGCAGATGCTCGGCGCGGGCTACCCGCTGAGCGCCGTCACCGAGGCGCTGTGCGCCCGCTGGCAGCCCGGCGTACGCCTCCTCCCCATGTCCGACGACCGCGTCGAGACGCACGTGGCGATCGAGGTCGACGGCGAGCAGCGCGCGGTGCACTTCCAGGAGTACTGGGTGAAGCTGCGCGCCGCCGTGGACGCGAAGGCGATCGTGCCCGTCGGCGCGGAGACCGCGAAGCCCGCGCCCGGCGTCCTCGACGCCATCGCCTCGGCGGACGTCATCGTCTTCCCGCCGTCCAACCCCGTGGTGAGCGTCGGCACGATCCTCGCCGTGCCCGGCATCCGCGACGCCGTCGTCGCCGCCGGGGCGCCGGTCGTGGGCCTCTCCCCCATCGTCGGCGACGCGCCGGTGCGCGGCATGGCCGACAAGGTGCTCGCGGCGGTGGGCGTGGAGTCCACGGCCGCGGCGGTGGCCAGGCACTACGGCTCCGAGCTGATCGACGGCTGGCTCGTGGACACCGTGGACGCGGGCGCCGTGGCGGACGTCGAGGAGGCGGGCATCCGCTGCCGCGCCGTGCCGCTGATGATGACGGACGTGGACACGACGGCGGAGATGGCGCGCGAGGCCCTGCGGCTCGCCGAGGAGGTGCGCGCGTGACCGCCATACCCCCCTCGTACCGGGTCTGGGCCCTCGCCGGGCTGCCGGAGGTCTCCGCCGGGGACGACCTGGCCGCGCTGATCGCCGCCGCGTCGCCCGAACTCGCCGACGGGGACGTCCTCCTCGTCACCTCCAAGATCGTCAGCAAGGCCGAGGGCCGGGTGATCGCCGCCGACGACCGCGAGGCGGCGATCGACGCCGAGACGGTACGGGTGGTCGCGCGGCGCGGCGCGCTGCGGATCGTCGAGAACCGGCAGGGGCTCGTCATGGCCGCCGCCGGGGTCGACGCCTCCAACACCCCCTCCGGGACGGTGCTGCTGCTGCCCGAGGACCCCGACGCCTCGGCCCGCCGCATCCGGACCGGCCTGCGCGAGGCGCTCGGCGTCGACGTGGGCGTCGTCGTCACGGACACGTTCGGCCGGCCCTGGCGCGCCGGACTCACCGACGTGGCCATCGGGGCGGCCGGCGTGCGCGTCCTCGACGACCTGCGCGGCGGGACCGACGCGCACGGCAACCCGCTCAGCGCGACCGTCGTCGCCACCGCCGACGAACTCGCCGCCGCCGGCGACCTCGTGAAGGGCAAGGCGTCCGGTCTCCCGGTCGCCGTCGTCCGGGGCCTGCCGCACGTGGTGGCCGGCGACGAGGAGCCGGGCGCGCGGGCCCTGGTACGCGACGCCGCCGACGACATGTTCCGGCTCGGGACGTCGGAAGCCGTACGGGAGGCGCTGACGCTGCGGCGGACCGTACGCGAGTTCACCGCCGACCCGGTCGACCCGGGCTCGGTACGGCGGGCCGTCGCCGCGGCCGTGACCGCGCCGGCCCCGCACCACACCACGCCCTGGCGGTTCGTGCTCCTGGAGTCGCCGGAGTCGCGGGTGCGGCTGCTCGACGCCATGCGGGACGCGTGGATCGACGACCTGCGCCGGGACGGGAAGTCCGAGGACTCCATCGCCAAGCGGGTGCGGCGCGGCGACGTCCTGCGCAACGCGCCCTACCTGGCCGTGCCCTGCCTCGTCATGGACGGCTCCCACCACTACGGCGACCCGCGCCGCGACGCCGCCGAACGCGAGATGTTCGTCGTCGCCGCGGGCGCGGGCGTGCAGAACTTCCTCGTGGCCCTCGCGGGCGAGCGGCTCGGCTCGGCCTGGGTGTCCTCGACGATGTTCTGCCGTGACGTCGTACGGAAGGTCCTCGACCTGCCCTACGACTGGGACCCGCTCGGCGCGGTCGCCATCGGCCACCCGGCGGCGGCACCGAAGGAACGACCGGCGCGGGTGGCTACGGAGTTCGTAGAGGTGCGGTGAGGCCGGGGCGTCCGGGCAGGCGCTGGTAGGTGGCCGGCCGAGGTCAGATGCCGGCGATGTCGCCCGGTGTCATGCGGGGGGCGCGGCGGGGCGGGACCCTGCCGCTGAGGAGGATGAGGCGGGCCGCGCGGTGGCGCTGGCCCGCGTACGGCTCCAGGAGGGCGAGCATCGCCGCGTCGTCGGCGGTGCGGTCGCCCGCGAGGGCCCAGCCGACGATGCCGGGGAGGTGGACGTCGCCGGTGGTGACCTCGTCCGCGGCGCCGTTGCTGCGCTGGATCGTCTCGGCGCTCGTCCAGGGGCCGATGCCCGGGATCAGCTCCAGGCGCGCGCGTGCCGCCGGCCCGTCCATGTGCGCGGCCTCCTCCAGTCGGGCCGCCACCCTCGCCGCGCGGACGATCGTGGCCGAGCGCTTGCCGTCGACGTTCGCCCGGTGCCACTCCCAGGACGGGATCTGCGTCCACGTGCGGGCGTCGGGCATCACGTACATGCCCTCGGGCGCCGGGCCGGGCGCCCGCTCGCCGTACTTCCGCACGAGGACGCGCCAGGACCCGTAGGCCTCGTGCGTCGTGACCTTCTGCTCAAGGACCGACGGGATCAACGACTCCAGCACCAGGCCCGTACGCGTGAGGCGCAGGCCCGAACGGCGGCGGTGCGTCGCCAGGAGCAGCTTGTGGCGGGGGACGAACGCCGTCGGGTCGTCGTCGGCACCGAGCAGCGCCGGGAGGGTCTGCCGGAGCCACGCGGCGCCGGCACCCCACGCCTCGGCCTCCACCTCGCCCGCCGCGATCCGTACCCGGAGGGTGCCCGGGCCGTCGGGAGTGCGGGTGGCCCGCCACACGGAGCCGTCGGGCGTCGTACGGAACGTGGGGTCGGCGGGGCCGCGGCGGAGGGGGCCGAGAGTGAGGCCCAGGTCCAGGGCGTGGGCCTGCGGCTGTTCGCCGGAGGTCGGGGTCACGGGGACGTCGCCGCCGCGCACGGTGGTGCGGGTGGGGTGGGGTGCGAAGCGGCCGGCCATGGTTCGAGGGTAGCGGGGCGGGGTGCGGGGCTGGGTGAGTCGGTGCGGGGCGCTGCGCGCGGCTGGGCGTTAGCGGGGCGCTGCGCGCGGCGGGGCGTTGCGAGTGCGGGGGCGGGTTATGTGGGGGCGGGTGCGGGCCTCGGGGTGGGCGAGCGGGGGCGGGCAGCGCCCTAGACGAATAAGTCCGAAGTCTGCGGGCGCATGAAGCGAGGGTCTCGTTGGTTCGTTTGTGACGACAAACCTCAAGACCCTCGCAACAGCACTTTACGTGAGGATCGATGACTCTCTGGCAGGA
>NZ_JBFPNH010000068.1:0-24048 GCF_040815545.1 Streptomyces sp. LMG1-1-1.1
TCGCTGTGTATGTTGCCTACCCGCCACAAGGGCCGGCAGGACTTTCAAAGGAACCTCGCCATCCGAAGATGGACGGGGTATCAACTAATCTGGCGTTGATTTTTGGCACGCTGTTGAGTTCTCAAGGAACGGACGCTTCCTTTGTACTCACCCTCTCGGGCTTTCCTCCGGGCTTTCCCTTCGGTACTTCGTGTTTCCAGCTTAGCAGATCCGATTTCCGTTTCTGCCACCCGCTGGAGCGGGCTGCTGGGTGTGGAATTCGCTTTCGCGTTTTCCGTTCCCGGCGGGGTCAAACATTACCAGGCTTTCTCGGTCCCCCTGACCACGTCCTCCGCGAGCATGCAGAGGTGTAGACCACTGGGGTTAGGATCTGGCTTGATAGGTGCTGCCGACCCGCGACTCAAGGCCGCGTTGGGGTCAGGCAGGAGTACGACAGTACATCCCACCGTCAGTAGAGGCAAATCGTCGCTGGTAGTCCCTAGCTCCGCCCAACTGGTACGTCTCGTGCGGAACTGGGACTTCCTATGACATACGCTTCAGAACAGTACGCCGTCCAGGACAGGTAGTGACGGCGCCACACAATCTCCGCCCCTGGGAGGCTTCCCATGACAACCGTGACGTCGCCGCTTGTTGGACGCGCCATCGGTCTCTCCGCAGTTCCCGACCCGGTCTTCTCCGGTGCGATGGTCGGTCCGGGTACCGCCATCGATCCCGTGCGCGAGCCCTCTGAGGCGGTGTCCCCTGTCGACGGGGTCATCGTCTCCATGCACCCGCACGCCTTCGTCGTCGTCGACGAGCACGGACACGGTGTGCTGACCCATCTGGGCATCGACACCGTCCAGCTCAACGGGGAGGGCTTCGAGCTCCTCGTGAACAAGGGTGACACCGTGACGCGCGGACAGGCCGTCGTGCGCTGGAACCCCGCCGCGGTCGAGGCCGCCGGCAAGTCCCCCATCTGCCCGATCGTGGCCCTGGAGGCCACTGCGGACTCGCTCGTCGACGTCGTCGTGGACGGCGACGTGAAGGCCGGCGACCAGCTCTTCGGCTGGAACTGAGCCGGTTCGTCCTGGTGACGACCGCGAGTTCGACATTCAACGCGGCGGCCGGGGCCGTCGCTCAATCGGAGACGGGTGAGATGGAGACAACGCTGCGAGGCGTCGGCGTCAGCCACGGGGTGGCGATCGGCGAGGTCCGGCACATGGGCACGGCGGTCCTCGAACCGCCGGCCAAGCAGATTCCGGCCGATGAGGCGGAGCGCGAACAGGGGCGCGCCCGTCAGGCCGTGGAGGCTGTGGCCGCGGACCTCAATGCCCGGGGCAACCTGGCCGGCGGCGAGGCCCAGGCGGTGCTCGAGGCCCAGGCGATGATCGCCCAGGACCCGGAGCTCATCGCCGACGTCGACCGCCGGATCGCGGTCGGCAGCACGGCCGAGCGCGGTATCTACGACGCCTTCTCGCACTATCGCGAGCTGCTGGCGGGTGCCGGTGAGTACATGGCCGGGCGGGTCGCCGACCTGGACGACGTGCGGAACCGGATCGTCGCGCGGCTGCTGGGCGTGCCGATGCCGGGCGTGCCGGACAGTGACGAGCCGTACGTGCTGATCGCGCGGGACCTGGCGCCGGCCGACACGGCGCTGCTCGACCCGACGCTGGTGCTCGGGTTCGTGACGGAGGAGGGCGGGCCGACCAGCCACAGCGCGATTCTGGCGCGGGCGCTCGGTGTGCCGGCCATCGTGGCGCTGCCGGGTGCGGGTGAGCTGGCCGAGGGCACGCTCATCGCGGTCGACGGTTCCACGGGTGAGCTGTTCGTGGACCCGAGCGAGGAGAAGAAGGCGGAGCTGACCGAGGCCGCCGCCGCGCGGAAGGCCGCGCTGGCGACGTCCATCGGTCCGGGTGCGACCTCGGACGGGCACAAGGTGCCGCTGCTGGCCAACGTCGGCGGTCCGGCGGACGTGCCGGCGGCGGTGGAGGCCGGTGCCGAGGGTGTCGGTCTGTTCCGTACGGAGTTCCTCTTCCTGGACGACAGCAAGAAGGCTCCGTCCGAGGAGAAGCAGGTCGAGGCCTACCGCAAGGTGCTCGAGGCGTTCCCCGAGGGCCGTGTGGTCGTGCGGGTGCTCGACGCCGGTGCGGACAAGCCGCTGGAGTTCCTGACGCCGGTGGACGAGCCGAATCCGGCGCTCGGTGTGCGGGGACTGCGGTCGCTGCTCGACCACCCGGACGTGCTGCGGACGCAGCTGACCGCGCTGGCGAAGGCGGCCGAGGGGCTGCCGGTGTACCTCGAGGTCATGGCGCCGATGGTGGCGGACCGTACGGACGCGAAGGCGTTCGCCGACGCGTGCCGTGAGGCGGGGCTGCGGGCGAAGTTCGGTGCGATGGTCGAGATTCCCTCGGCCGCGCTGCGGGCGCGCTCGATCCTGCAGGAGGTCGAGTTCCTGTCGCTGGGCACCAACGACCTGGCGCAGTACACCTTCGCGGCCGACCGTCAGGTCGGTGCGGTGTCCCGGCTGCAGGACCCGTGGCAGCCGGCGCTGCTCGACCTGGTGGCGCTGTCCGCCGAGGCGGCGAAGGCCGAGGGCAAGAGCTGTGGTGTCTGTGGCGAGGCCGCCTCGGATCCGCTGCTCGCCTGTGTGCTGACGGGTCTGGGGGTCACCTCCCTGTCCATGGGTGCGGCGTCGATTCCGTACGTGCGGGCGACGCTGGCCAAGTACACGCTGGCCCAGTGCGAGCGGGCCGCGGCTGCGGCCCGTGCGGCGGACACGGCGCACGACGCGCGGATCGCCGCGCAGGCGGTGCTGTCCGGGGAGTGATCCCGGGCGTCCGGCGTTGATCGAAGGGGCTTTCCGTCATGTGGTGACGGGAGGCCCCTTCGGTGTGTGTGGGCTCAGTGGTGGAAGGGGTGGTCGTCGTCGGGGTCGGGGGTGAGGGGGAAGCCGGCGCGGTAGGCGACGCCCGGTTCAGGGGAGAGGGGTTCGCCGGTGCGGGCGTCGGTGCAGTAGGCGGCGAAGACCTCGGCTTCGGTGAGCGGGGTGAGGGTGCCGTCGGTGAGGCGCCAGCCGTGGAGGTGGTCGGGGGCGTCCGGGGTGGCGGTGCGGAGGACGAGTCCCGCGGGTGCGGCGAGGGCGATGCCGGCGGCGAGGACGGCGGTGAACTCGGTGGCGGTGGCGTCCTCCGGTCGGCCGGTGCCGTGGGTGTGGAGGACGGCGAGGAGTTGGTCGTCGGCGGCGGGGACGCTGCAGACGAGGTGGTGGGTGCCGGGTCCGGCGGCTTCCAGGAGTCGTCCGAGCAGGTGGTCGGCCCGCTCGAAGGCGGCGCGGCCGATGTCCTCGCCGCAGGTGGCGCAGGGGCCCGCGGTGGCGAGGACGGTGGTGGCGTACTGCCAGGTGGCGTGGCGGACGGCGGTGTCGACGAGCTCGGGGAGGAGGGTGGTGAGGGGCTGTCCCGTATAGGTGACGCGGGCGCCGGTGGCGGCGAGGTGGGCGGTGAAGCGGCTGCGGCTGGTGGGGTGGTCGGGGTCGAGGGCGGTTTCGGTGCACCAGGCCGCGTACTCCTCGGGGTCGAAGAGGGTGACGGTGGTGTGGCCGCCCTGTCCGGCGAGGGTCTTGAGGAGGGCCTCGACCTGCTGGAGGTAGGTGGTGTGGTCGTCGAAGGCGAAGGTGCGGTAGCGGCGCATCGCCGTGAAGTCGTGCTCGTCGGCGAGGAGGCCGACGGTGCTGGGGACCTCGCGGCGCAGGGCGCGGCGGAGGTGGGTCGTGGTGGTGCTGGTCCGGGTCATGTCTCCCCCTGTGACGATCCGATCAGTGCTCACTCACCGTAACCTTCGCCACTGACAGTGACGGTTCGGTGAGGCGTCGGCGGACCAGGCGGTGCTGTGCGGCGCAGGTGGCGACGAGGGCGGCGCCGAGGAAGGGCCAGGCCAGGGGGCCCGCGGAGACGAGGCCGGTCACGACGAGGGGGCCGGCGAAGCGCTGGGTGGACTGGGCGAGGCCGTGGACGCCGAGGTAGGCGCCCTGCGCGTCGTCGGGTGCGAGGGCGATGGAGATCTCCCAGGACGCGATGGTGTGGATCATCTCGGCGAAGGTGAGGACGACGGCGGCGGCGACCAGGGCGGTGACGGCGAGGCTGGGACCGCCAAGCGGGGAGACGGCGAGGCAGAGGGTGCCGGCGGCGAAGAGGACCGCGAGCGGGGTGAAGAGGCGGCGTGCCGCGTCGGTGCTGCCGCCGTAGCGGGAGAGCGGGACCTGGAAGACCACGACGAGGGCGCTGTTGAGGACCATCAGGACGGGCGCGAGGCCGACGGGGGCGTCGGTGGCGTGGACGATCCAGAGCGGGAGGGCGACCTGGAGGATCGAGTCGTGGAGGAAGAAGACGGACTCCCCCGCGGTGAAGGCGAGGAAGCTGCGGTCGCGCCAGGGGTTGGAGCGCTTGGTCGTGGGGGGCGCGTCGGTGGAGGCGGCGGCGACGCGGGAGGGTGCCGGGGAGGGCGGTTCGGCGCAGCGGAGGGTGAGGACGGCCATCACCAGGTAGGAGAGGGCGTCTCCGACGAGCAGGAGCTGGAAGGCCGTGGTGGAGCCGACGACGAGGGCGGCCGCGGCGCCGAGTCCGCCGAGGGTCCAGCCGATGTTGGAGGTGGTGCGGTTGATGGCCTGGTAGCGGACGCGGTCGGGGCCGGCGACCCGGGCCGCGTACAGCTTGGTGAGGACGTTGGTGGCGCGGTCGGGGAGGGCGCCGGCGGCGGAGAGGAGGACGAGGAGGAGGTAGTCGTCAGTGGTGAGGAGGGAGAGGAGGGCCGCGGCGCGCAGCAGCTGGGTGCAGATGATGACGCGGACGAGGGGGAAGCGGTCGGCGAGTCGGCCGCCGAGGGGTGCGCCGGCGATGCCGGCGGCGCCGGAGAGGGCGACGAGGAGGCCGACCTGGGCGAGGCCGAGGCCGGTCACGTAGGTGAAGTAGAGCGCCATGGCCGTGGACCAGAGTCCGCTGCCGCATTTGTCGATGAAGCCGATGACGAGCATGCGGCGTCCGTCGCGGCCTCCGGGGATGCGTTCCCTGAAGGGTGGGCGGGGCGGGTGGGTGGTGCGGCTCATGGGTCCCCCTTGCGCATTCTTTTGTGTTGATACATAATCAGTTACGTGGCAGCACAATATGCGATCGAGGGCACGACGGCCAAGGGGATCTCCGCGTCCGTCGAGCGGGGCGTGGCCGAAGGGGGGCTCGCTCCGGGGGACGCCCTGCCTCCCGTGCGGCGGCTCGCCGACACGCTGGGGGTGAGTCCGGGGACGGTGGCGACGGCGTACAAGGAGCTGCGGCAGCGGGGGCTGATCGTCACCCGCGGCCGGGGCGGGACGGTGGTGGCGGAGGCGCCGTCGGTGGCGTCCCGGCGTCCGCCGCGCGTGCCCGGCGGTCTCGTGGACCTGGCCGGCGGGCATCCGGACCCCGCCTTCCTGCCCGTACTGCGTCCGCCGTCGAGCGTCTCCCCCGTGTACGGGTCCCATCGGGCGGCCCCGCGGCTGCCGGTCCTGGAGGACCTGACCAGGGAATGGTTCGAGCGGGACGGGGTGCCCGCGGAGCACGTGACGTTCGCGCACGGCGCGCTCGACTGCATCGCGCGGCTCCTGTCGACGGAGCTGCGGCCCGGTGACGCGGTGGCCGTGGAGGATCCCGGCTTCCATCACCTGCTCGACCTGGTGCCCGCGCTCGGGCTGCGGATCGTCCCGGTCGCCGTGGACGACGGGGGGCTCGTACCGGACGCGCTGCGGACGGCGCTGCGGGCCGGCGTGCGCGCGGTGGTGTGCAGTCCGCGGGGCCAGTGCCCGACCGGGGCGTTCTTCACGCGGTCGCGTCGGGACGAACTGGCGTCGGTGCTGCGGGAGTTCCCGGAGGTGCTCGTCGTCGAGGACGACCACAACGCGGAGATCGGCGGGGCCGCGGCCCACACGCTCGGGGCGGCCGGGCTCGGGCGATGGGCGCAGGTGCGGACCGTGTCGAAGCACCTGGGCATCGACCTGCGGTGGGCCGGGGTCGCGTGCGACGCGGTCACGACGGCGCGCCACGACGGGCGGATGCTGATGACGTCGGGCTGGGTCAGCCAGGTGCTCCAGGAGACCGTGGCCGGCCTGTTCACCGACCCCGCCGTACGCGAGCTCGTGGCGGCGGGCGAGGCGGCGTACGGGGAGCGGCGGGCGGCGCTGATCGGCGCGCTCGGCGCGCACGGTATCCGTGCCGTCGGCGCCAGCGGGCTGAACGTGTGGGTCCCCGTGCGGGACGAGTCGGCGGTGGTGAACGGGCTGCGGACGCAGGGCTGGTGGGTCGCGGCGGGCGCGCGGTTCCGCGTCGCGGCGCCGCCTGCGGTGCGGATCACGACGGCGACGCTCGCACCGGCGGACGCGGTGCGCCTCGCGGCGGACTTCGCTGAGGTGCTCGGGGACGCGCAGGCGACGTACGGCGGGTGACGTGCCGTCGGTGACGCGCGGACGACGGACGGCGAGCGGCGTGCCTGGTGGTGACGCGCGGTCGACGGACGGCGAGTGCCGGCGGTGACACGCAGGCGACGTACGGCGAGTGGCGCGCTCGGTGGTGACGCCCGGACGCTCCGGGGAAGGTCTGGGGCCCGACCTGCTCGACGGACCCAGGGCAACCCCCGGGTCCACGCCCGACCTGCTCGACGGACCCAGGACAACACCCGGAACCGGGCCCGCATCCTTCGTCGGGTCCGGTGCCGTCGCCGTCCGCTCGACCGTCCGACCGGCCCTCGGGCCCCGACCGACCACGGAGAACCAGGCATGAACGCCTTCACGCCCCGCACGACGCACGCCGACGCGGACGACCTGCTGCGTTCCGAGCTCGCGGAGTTGCTGCCCCCGCCGCCGGTGCCCGACCTGACGCAGGAGCGGGAGCGGCACCTGAGGTATGCCGTCCTGCGGACCGCCCTGGAGGCCGGGGACGGCGGGGGGATCCGACCGGTTCGCGCGACCCGTCCGCGTCGGGGGTTCGGGCGCGGTTGGATCGCCGCGCCGGCGGTCGCCTGCGCGGTGGTAGCGGGTGTCGTGGTGCTCGCGCCGCCGGAGACGCCGGCCGGGTCGTCGCGCGGACGGGTGTCGGCCGGGGAGTCGGCGTCCGCCGATGCCGTGCGGGTCCTGTCCGGAGCAGCGCTCGCGGCGGCGGCGGCGCCCGCGCCGGACGCCGGGCCCGGCGGGTACGTGTACATCCGGAGCCTCGTCGCGTACGCGGGGCGCGGGGCGGACGGCGGTCCCGCCGCGCTGCCGCCCGCGCACCAGCGTGAGGTGTGGCTCTCCGCCGACGGCAGCCGGCCCGGGCTGCTGCGCGAGCCGGGGGTGGCCGACTCCACGCTCGGGGCGGAGCTGCCCGTGTACGAGATCGACCACCGCGGGGCCGCTCCCCGGAAGACCGGTCTCGCGACGGCGCCGCCTTCGGTGACGAACCCGACGCACGCGTACGTGGCGACGCTTCCCACCGATCCGGACGTGCTGCTGCGGCTGGTCGAGGACGGCACGCGCGCGGGTGGCGGCGACGCCGACCAGCGAGCGTTCAGCGCGATCGGGACCCTGCTCGCGGAGACCTGGGCCCCGCCGAAGGTCACCGCCGCGCTGTACGAGGCGGCGGCGCGGATCCCCGGCGTGACCGTGCTGCCGTCGGCGAAGGACGCGGCCGGGCGCGAGGGCGTCGCCGTGGCCCGTACCTCCCACGGCGAGCAGACCCAGTGGGTCTTCGACCGGAGGACGTCGGCGTTCCTCGGGGAGCGGACCGTGCTCACGGAGGACACGTCGGCCGGGCGGGCGGGGACGGTGCTCGGGGTCTCGGCGGTGCTGGTCAAGGCGGCCGCCGGGGCCACGGGAGAGCTGCCCGAGGGGGCTGACGTGAGGGGTTGACGTGAGGGGCTGACGTGAGGGGTTGACCGGAAGGGCCGACCGGGCGGGTCGGCCGGAAGGGGCGGCCCGTACGGCCGGGGGCCCGCTGATCCGGTCGGATCGGCGGGCCCCCGGTCGTGGGTCGGGCACCTGCTAGCCCCGGCGGTTGGCCGCGAGGGACTCGTAGAAGTGGAGGAGGCCGAGGTCGTCGACGGAGCCGGCGTTGACGGCCTTGGCCAGGGGGGTGCCCTGGAGGAGGCGCTTGACCGGGACCTCGATGCGCTTGCCCGTGAGGGTGTGGGGGACGCCGGGGACCTCGATGATCTCGTCGGGGACGTGGCGCGGGGAGAGTTCGGTGCGGATCGTCCGCTTGATGCGGCCGATCAGCTCGTCGTCGAGGGTGGCGCCGTCGACGAGGTGGACGAAGAGCGGCATCCAGTAGCCGCCGTCCGGCTCCTCCAGGCCGATGACGAGGGACTCGCGGATCTCCGGGAGGCGTTCGACGGCCTCGTAGATATCGGCGCTGCCCATCCGGACGCCCTGCCGGTTGAGGGTGGAGTCGGAGCGGCCGTGGATGACGACCGAGCCGTGGTCGGTGATCGTGATCCAGTCGCCGTGGCGCCAGACGCCCGGGAACATCTCGAAGTAGCTGTCGCGGTAGCGGCTGCCGTCGGGGTCGTTCCAGAAGTGGATCGGCATGGACGGCATGGGGTTGGTGACGACCAGTTCGCCGACATCGCCGATGAGGGGCTTGCCGGACGGGTCCCAGGACTGCAGGTCGGTGCCGAGGCCGGCGGCCTGGAGCTCGCCGATGTGGACCGGGAGGGTCGGGACGGCGCCGGCGAAGCAGGAGCAGACGTCCGTGCCGCCGCTGACGGAGGCGATCCAGAGGTTCTCGCGGACCTCGTCGTGGAGCCAGCGGAAGCCGTCGGGGGGCAGCGGCGAGCCGGTGGTGGCGACGCACTTCACGGCCGAGAGGTCGAAGTCGCGGCCCGGGTGGACGTCCGCCTTGGCACAGGCCATCACGTACGCGGCGGAGGTGCCGTAGAAGGTGGCGCGGGTGCGTTCGGCGACGCGCCACTGGGCGGCGGTGTCGGGGTAGCCGGGGCTGCCGTCGTACAGGACGACGGTCGTCCCGGTGAGGAGGCCGGAGACGAGGAAGTTCCACATCATCCAGCCGGTGGAGGTGTACCAGAAGAACACGTCGTCGGGGCCGAGGTCGCAGTGCAGGCCCAGCTGCTTGACGTGCTCGACGAGGATGCCGCCCTGGGACTGGACGATCGCCTTGGGCAGGCCGGTCGTGCCGGAGGAGTACAGGACCCACAGGGGGTGCTCGAACGGCACCTGCTCGTAGACCGGCTCGACGTCGGCGGCGACGAGGTCGTCCCAGGCGAGGGTTCCCTCGGGGGCCGGGGTGCCGAGGAGCGGGATGTGGACGACGGCCCGGAGGGTGGGGAGCTCGGCCCGCAGTTCGGCGACGGTGTCGCGGCGGTCGTGCTCCTTGCCGCCGTAGCGGTAGCCGTCGACGGTGAAGAGGACGACCGGCTCGACCTGCTGGAAGCGGTCGAGGACGCTGCGGGCGCCGAAGTCCGGGGCGCAGGAGGTCCACACGCCGCCGACGGCGGCGGTGGCGAGCAGGGCCACGACGGACTGCGGGACGTTGGGCAGGTAGCCGCTGACGCGGTCGCCGGGGCGTACGCCCAGGGCGCGCAGTTCGGCGGCGAGGGAACCGACCTGGCGGCGGAGCTCGGCCCAGGTGGTGGGCGCGGGGTCGTGTGTCTCGTCCACATGGAGGAGGGCGGTGTCGTGGGGGCGTTCGTCCGCGGTGCGCAGGGCGTGCTCGGCGTAGTTGAGGGTGGCTCCGGGGAACCACGAGGCGCCGGGCATCGAGCGGTCGCCGAGGACCCGCTCGTACGGGGTGGCGAAGCGGATGTCGAACCATTCGGCGATCGCCTGCCAGAAGGCTTCGAGCTCGTCGACCGACCAGCGGTGGAGTGCCGGGTAGCCGCCCTCGGCCGGGGCGCCGTGGTGTTCGGCCGCCCAGGACTGGAAGCGGGTGACGGCAGCCGAGGCGATGCGTTCGTCGTCCGGCTGCCAGAGCGGATCGGTCTGGGCTGATGTCATCGGGTGGCTCCCTGGCTGTACGCGGGGTCGGCGTGTGTCGGGCGCACGTGCTGGGGTGTGCGCGTGACGCGGCTGACAGGACGATGCCATGTGATCGTCTTTCGCACCAGGGCTGGCCGCCCATGGTCGGCCAGTTGAATATGTGCTCCCACCATGGGTGAACGGAAGTTGAACGAAGCCTGTATCGCCCCAGGTGGGTGGCAGGGTGATCGTCATGGACGGTCGTGGACTGGTGCGTTCGATCAAGGTGTTCGGTTCGGTGAAGGGGTTGCGGACGGTACGGGCGGGTTGGCGGCGGCACCGTGCGGACGCGTGGGGGCTGCCGCCGCGCGGGGCGGAGCGGGCGCGGGTGCCCGGGCTCGCGGTGGAGGCGGAGGCGGGGCCGGGCGGGGGAACCGTCCGGTTCGCCCGGTCCTCGCTGCGGATCTGCGTGTCGGCGGGCGGCACCGTGTTCTTGGGCTGGGACGGTGCCGAGCCCCTGCCTTCGTACGCCGTCGCCGACGGGGCGCCGGAGCCCGATCCGCGGGCCTCGCTGGAGCCGGACACGGACGGCGGGTGGCGGATCGTGTCCGAGCGGGTGACGGTCGCGGTGTCCCGGCACGGGGCGGTGGAGGTCCGCACGCCCGGTGGGGTGATGCTGCGGCGGGACCTGCCGCCGCGCTGGTGGGAGCCGGTGGCGGGCGGGGCGGACGAGCGGCCCGACCGGGAGGGCGCTCGGTGGGTGCAGCGCAGTGAGGTGCCGGCGGACGCGCGGTTCTTCGGGCTCGGCGGGCGGTCGGCGGGGCCGCGGCTGCGGGACGGCTCGTACCGGCTGTGGAACACGGACCCCAAGGGGCGCTTCGCGCCGGGCGACGATCCGCTGTACATCACGATGCCGGTGCAGTTCGTGGTCTCGGACGCCGGCACGCACCTGGCGTTCCACGACAACTCCTGGGAGGGCCGGGTCACCCTGGCCGAGGGCGAGGAGGGGGACGGCTCGGGTCACGACCGGCCGGGGAGCGTCGAGGTGCGGATGGGGGGCGGGCCGCTGCGCTGCTGGGTGGTGGTGGGCACCCCCGCGCGCGTGCTGCACGGCTGGGCGGCGCTGACGGGCGCGCCCGCGCTGCCGCCGTCCTGGGCGCTCGGCCCGCAGCACGCGCGCTGGGGGTTCGGCAGCGCGCGCGAGGTGCGGCGGGTGGTCGCCGGGTACCGGGAGCGGGGTCTTCCGCTGTCCGCCGTGCACCTGGACATCGATCACTACGACGGGCACCGGGTGTTCACGGTGGACCGGGAGCGGTTTCCGGATCTGCCGGGCCTCGCGGCGGAGCTGCGGGAGCAGGGTGTGCGGCTGGTGTCGATCGTGGACCCGGCGGTGCCGGTCGAGCCGGGTAACGCGGTGTACGAGGAGGGGCGGGCGGCCGGGGCGTTCGTCCGGGACGGGCGGGGCCGTGAGGTCCACGGCGAGGTGTGGCCGGGGACGTGCGCGTATCCGGACTTCACCGATCCCGCGGTACGGGAGTGGTGGGGCGGGCTGTACGAGGAGCGGCTGCGGCAGGGGTTCTCCGGGGTCTGGCACGACATGAACGAGCCCGTGTCCTTCGTGCCCTTCGGCGACCCGACGCTGCCGCGTTCGGCGCGGCACGCCCTGGACGGGCGGGGCGGTGACCACCGGGAGGCGCACAACGTGTACGGGCTCGCGATGGCCCGCGCCGGGTACGAGGGGCTGGGCGGGCTGCGGCCCGAGGAGCGGCCGTTCCTCTTCTCGCGTTCGGGCTGGGCGGGCATGCAGAGGTACGGGGGGACCTGGTCGGGCGACGTGTCGACGGGGTGGCCGGGGCTCCGGGCCTCGCTCTCCCTGGTCCTGGGGCTCGGGCTGTGCGGGGTGCCGTACTCGGGGCCCGACGTGGGCGGTTTCGACGGGAGCCCGTCGCCGGAGCTGTTCCTGCGCTGGTACCAGCTGGGGGCGTGGCTGCCGCTGTTCCGCACGCACGCGGCGCTCGACGCGGGGCGGCGTGAGCCGTGGGAGTTCGGGCCCGAGGTCCTGGAGCACGCGCGCGTGGCGCTGGCCGAACGGGAGCGGCTGCGGCCGTACTTCGAGACGCTCGCCCGGCTCGCGCGGATGACGGGCGCGCCGTACGTACGGCCGCTGTGGTGGGGGACGCCGGAGGACCGGCAGCTGCGGGACTGCGAGGACGCGTTCCTGCTCGGCGACTCGCTGCTGGTGGCGCCGGTCCTGACCCGGGGGGCCGACCGGCGGGCGGTTCGGCTGCCGCGCGGGCACTGGTACGACACGGCGACGGGGCAGCTGTACGAGGGCCCCGGGCAGGTGCTGCTCGACGCCCCGCTGTCCCGGGTGCCGGTGCTGGCCCGGGCGGGTGCGGTGCTCGCGGTGCGCGGCGAGGACGGCGGCCTCGCCCTGGAGGTGTGGGCGCCCGCCGCGGGGCGGACCGGCGGCGGGCTCGTCGTACGGGACACGGGGGACGGCTGGGAGCCGGCCGAGATCGAGCGGTACCAGTCGCGGCTCGTCGACGGCCGGGTGGTCGTGGAGCGGGTGACGGACACCGGCGTGGGGCCAGCGGGGCTGCCCGTGCGCGTGAGGGGCCTCGACGGCTAGGGGACGCGTCCGGGGGAGCCGACGGCTGTGGGCCGCCCGGGGCCAAGGGGCCGGACCCGGGCCGGGAACCGTGACCGGCGCCGGCGGACGGGCCCGAGCCCGAGCCGGCGGAC
Organism: Streptomyces sp. LMG1-1-1.1; assembly: GCF_040815545.1. Taxonomy (NCBI): domain Bacteria; kingdom Bacillati; phylum Actinomycetota; class Actinomycetes; order Kitasatosporales; family Streptomycetaceae; genus Streptomyces; species Streptomyces sp. LMG1-1-1.1. Next base: position 12,692 of record NZ_JBFPNH010000068.1, read on the forward strand.
GTCCGGGGTCCGGCGTGCGCGCTGGCTACTCGTAGCGGCCGGCGAACCATCTCCGTACCGCCTCCGTGTGGAGGGGGAAGGCGAGCTCCTGGGGTGAGTGGAGCACGTGGTGGCCGCTGGTCTCGTCGGTGGGGACGGAGGGTGGCAGGGCGGCGGCGGGGCGGGGTGGGAGGAGGCCGAAGAGGAGCAGGTGGCCGGCGGGGGAGCTGAGTGCGTCGGCGAGGCGGACGTCCTCGGCGGAGGCCGTGATCCCGGTTTCCTCGCGCAGTTCGCGGGCGACGGCGGCGCGCCAGTCCTCGGCGTGGTCGACGAAGCCGCCGGGGAGGGCCGTGCCGCCGCGCATGGGCTCGATGGTGCGGGTGATGACGACGAGGCCGGTCCCCGCTCCGTCGGTGACGGGGAGGAGGGCGACGGCGACGGGCAGAGGGTTGCGGTACGCGGTGTCGCCGCAGGCCGGGCAGGTGCGGGGCCAGCCGGCGTCGGCGGTGTGGGCCGCGCCGCAGGAGGAGCAGTGGGAGTCCTTCACGGCCCGACCGTACGCGATCGGCCTTTCCCGGCGCTGCCGGAACTGGTAGACGGTGCGCATGACAGGACTCGTATCCGCTTTCCGTACCCTCGCCGTCACGGCCGCGGCCGGGCTGCTCGCCCTCGCGGGCACCGTCGCGGCCCCCGCTCCCCCGGCGTCCGCCGCGCCGGAGCCCACGGCCCCACGGGAGTTCGTGGCGCTGAGCTCGGTGGACCGGACGATCATCCAGGAGATGCGCTACGCGACGACGCACAACTTCGTGGGCGAGCCGGTCGACGGCTACCGGCAGCCGCTGTGCGTCCTGACCCGGCCCGCGGCCGAGGCGCTGCACCGCGCGCAGGTACGGCTGCTGGCCCGGGGCTACTCGCTGAAGGTGTACGACTGCTACCGGCCGCAGCGGGCCGTCGACCACTTCGTGCGCTGGGCGAAGGACCTGGCGGACGAGCGGATGAAGGGGGAGTTCTATCCGCTGGTCGACAAGTCCAGGCTGTTCGCGGACGGTTACATCGCGGAGAAGTCGGGGCACAGCCGGGGTTCGACGGTGGACCTGACGGTGGTGCGGCTGCCGGCGGTGCGCACGCGCGCGTACGTGCCGGGAGAGCGGCTGGTGGAGTGCTACGCGCCCCGGGAGGAGCGGTTTCCGGACAACTCCGTGGACATGGGGACCGGGTACGACTGCTTCGACACCCGGTCGCACACCGACGATCCGCGGATCCAGGGGGTCCAGCGGGCCAACCGGCAGCTGCTCAAGGGGGTGCTGGCCGAGCAGGGCTTCGTGAACCTGCCGGAGGAGTGGTGGCACTTCACGTTCAAGCCGGAGCCGTTCCCCTCGACGTTCTTCGACTTCCCGGTGGCGAGGCGGTCGGTGGCCGGGCACTGAGTCTTCCGCGTCGGGGCCGCCCCGTGCCACACTCCTGACGGTTCGTCAGATCAGTGGTGGTCGGTGGTACGGGAGGCCTCGATGGCACGGACGCGCAGACCGGTGGTGGACGGCTGGTTCACCGACGACACCGTGCCGGAGGCGGAGTTCCGTCTGCTCGGCACCCGCTGCTCCGCCTGCGCGTCGGTGTTCTTCCCGCGCGAGGACGGCTGGTGCCGCAACCCGGGCTGCCCGGGCGGCGGTGAGCTCGCGGAGGTACCGCTCTCGCCGCGCGGCCGGGTCTGGTCGTACACGGACGGCCGCTACCGCCCGCCCGCCCCCTACGTCTCCGACCCGGAGGCGCCCTGGGAGCCGTACACCCTCGTCGCGGTCGAGCTGGCGGCCGAGGCGATGGTGGTGCTCGGACAGGCCGCGCCCGGTGTGTCGACGGCCGATCTGGCCGTCGGCACGGAGGTCGAGGTGGTGCCGGGGGTCCTGAACGAGGACGACCGGCACATCTGGACCACCTGGAACTGGCGGCCCGTGGCACAGGAGCGGCGGGAGGAGCGGTCGTGAACGACATCGCCGTACTCGGGGCCGGGATGCACCCGTGGGGCAAATGGGGGCAGAGCTTCGTCTCGTACGGGACGGCCGCCGCCCGCACCGCGCTCGCCGACGCCGGCCTGGACTGGTCCGACATCGGCTCGGTCGTCGGCGCCGACACCATGCGGTGCGGATACCCGGGATACGTGGCCGGGGCGACCTTCGCCCAGGCGCTCGGGTGGCAGGGGGCGCGCGTCACCAGCGTGTACGCCGCCTGCGCCTCGGGCGCCCAGGCCATCGGGACCGCGCGGGCCCAGATCCTCGCCGGCCTGGCGGACGTGGTCCTGGTCGTCGGCGCCGACTCGACGCCCAAGGGGTTCTTCGCCCCGGCGGGCGGCGAACGCCCGGACGATCCGGACTGGCTGCGGTTCCGGATCCTCGGGGCCACCAACCCCACGTACTTCGCGCTCTACGCGCGCCGCAGGATGGAGCTGTACGGCGACACCTCCGAGGACTTCGCCCGGGTGAAGGTGAAGAACGCGGCGGCGGGGGCGCTGAACCCGCTCGCCCGGTACCGGAGGACGGTGACCGCCGAGGAGGTCGCGGCCTCCGCCGTCGTCGCCGACCCGCTGCGGCTCCTCGACATCTGCGCCACCTCCGACGGGGGCGCCGCGCTCGTTCTCTCCAGCATGGAGTTCGCGCGTCGCCACGGGCACCCCGACCCGGTCCGGGTGCGGGCGGTGTCCACGGTCTCCCCCACCTACCCCAAGGCGGTCCTCGACCTCCCCGACATCGCGACCGACTCGGCGGTGGCCGTCTCCCCCGCCGCGCGCACCTTCCGCGCGTCGATCGCCCGCGCCGCCTACGAGGAGGCGGGGATCGGGCCCGACGACCTGTCCCTCGCCGAGGTGTACGACCTGTCCACCGCCCTGGAACTGGAGTGGTACGAGGACATCGGGCTCTGCGCGGCCGGCGAGGGCGCCAAGCTGCTCCGGGAGGGCGCCACGGCGCTCGGCGGGCGGCTTCCCGTCAACACCAGCGGCGGCCTCGCCTCGTTCGGGGAAGCCGTGCCCGCCCAGGCCATCGCCCAGGTCTGCGAACTGACCTGGCAGCTCCGGGGCACGGCGGGCGACCGCCAGGTGCCCGGGGCACGGGTCGGCATCACCGCCAACCAGGGCCTGTTCGGACACGGCTCGGCGGTGGTGGCCGTGCGCTGAGAGGCGCGCGGTGCTCGCGGCGGAGGAGGCCCCGGTGGGGCCTCCCGTCAGGTCGTCACCGCCGCGTGGGTCCGGTCGGCGAGGACGAGGGCGTGCTCGACGACCGCCACGAGGACGTTCTTCACGGACTCGCGGTCGCGCGCGTCGCACATCAGGAGCTCGACCTCGGGGTCCAGGTCCAGTGCCCCGCGCACGCTCTCGGCGGGGAACCGCTGCGCACCCTCGAAGCAGTTGACGGCCACCGTGAACGGGATGCCGCGCCGCTCGAAGTAGTCGATCGCCGCGAAGCTGTCCTCCAGGCGGCGGGTGTCCGCCAGGACGACCGCGCCGAGCGCGCCCTGTGCCAGCTCGTCCCACAGGAACCAGAAGCGGTCCTGGCCCGGCGTGCCGAAGAGGTACAGGACGAGGTCCTCGCGGAGGGTGATCCGCCCGAAGTCCATGGCGACCGTGGTGGTCGTCTTGGCCTCGACGCCGTGCAGGTCGTCGACGGGACGCCCCGCCTCGCTGAGGATCTCCTCGGTCCGCAGGGGCCGGATCTCGCTGACCGCACCGACCAGCGTCGTCTTGCCCACCCCGAAGCCGCCCGCGACCAGGATCTTCAGGGTCACCGGTTCGACGAAGGGCTTCTTGCGGCTAGAGCGCCCGAAGGCCATTGATCACCTCGCGAAGAATGCTCACGTCCGGCAGCTCGGCCGGCGGAACGGGGCGGGTCACATGGACGAGTTCGTCCTCGACGAGGTCGCCGACGAGGACTCGGACCACCCCGACGGGGAGGTCGAGGCCGGCGGCGAGCTCGGCGATCGACTGGGGCTGCTCGGAGCAGCGTTCGACGATCTCCACGTGTTCCGGGGAGAGCGTCTGGTCACGGCCCGGGTCGTCCGCGGCGGGCTCGGGTACCACCACCGCGATCAGGTCGAGCCGGTGGCGGGTGGCGGCGCTCGTCCGGCCGCGGGTCATCGCGTACGGACGGACCACAGGCCCGGCGTCGTCGTCGAACCAGTGGTGGTGGCCTGGGGTGCGGCCCTGCTTCAGCTGGTTACGCTCGGCTGCGTCACTCATGCCGTCCCACTCACCCTCCCGAGGGCAGGCCGGTCCGGGGTGCCGTCGTGAGGTGGGCCCCGACCCGCTTCACCATCAGCGTCATCTCGTAGGCGACCTGGCCGACGTCGGAGTCGGCGTCCGCGAGGACGGCCAGGCAGCTGCCGTCGCCGGCCGCCGTGACGAAGAGGAAGGCGTCCTCCAGTTCGACGACCGTCTGGCGGACCTTGCCCGCCTCGAAGTGGCGGCCGACGCCCTTGGCGAGGCTGTGGAAGCCGGAGGCCACGGCGGCCAGGTGCTCGCCGTCCTCCCGGGTGAGCTCCTGGGAGGCACCGGTGGGGAGACCGTCGCTGGAGAGCACCAGGGCCTTCCGGATGGAGCCGACGCGCTGGACCAGCTCGTCGAGGAGCCAGTTCAGCTCGCCGTTTCCGTGTCCGTGGCCGGAGGTGGTGCTGTGTGCTGCGGCGTTCGGTGCGGTCATCGACCGTCCCCCTCGGGTGTCGTTCCTGGTGCTGTCGGGTCGTCCTGGCCGGCGTCGTGCCGTCGCCCGCGCTGCCAGCCTCGCTGCATGGCGGCCATGCGCGCGCGTACCTCCTCGGCGTCGCGCTCGAAGGACTCGGGGCGCTCGTCGCCGGCGGTCGTACGCGATCCGTCGCGCCCTCCCGTACCGCGGCCGGCCGGGCGGTCGCCCTCGCGCAGCTGCGGCGCGAGGCTCGCCTGGCGCACCCGGCGGGGCAGCCCGCCGAACGGGTCGTGGCTCTCCGGCGGGACGAGACCCTCCGGGACGAGGCCGTCCGGAAGGAGGCCCGAGGGCGGTACGGGACCTCGCGGGGGTACGGGGACGAGGGTGGGGCCGGTGGCGCGCGCGGAGCCGGTCGGGTCGTCCTGCCCGCCGCCGTGGGCGTGCGGCCGGGAGGCGCCGGGGCGTTCGGTCGCCCGGCCCGGATCGGGGTGCGCCCGGCCGGGGATCGGGTGGGCGCGGTCGGGAGCGTCGGCCCGGTCCGGCTCGTCGACCCGGCGGCCGTGGTCCACGACGAGCGTGGGGGTGGTGCGGCGGCGGGGCAGCGGTACGGCGCCGTCGGCGGGCGCGTCGTCCTCGCCGCGGCGGGTCGTCTGGTCCGGGGCCTGCTGGTGCTGCTCGCTCGCGGGCGCGAGTCCGCCGCGGCGCCGGTCGCGGGGACGGAACAGACCGCCGCGCTCGCTCTCGGTGTCGAGGAGGTCCGCGGACCGGTCGATGAGCACGTCGAAGTCGTCGCTGCCGAGCGGGGCTTCCAGCTCGACGGGGCCGTCCAGCGGGCCGGGCGTCTCGGCCGCGTCCGGCACCCTGGCGAGGGCCGGCCGGCGGAGCGGCAGCGTGCCGCTGTCGGGGGACGCGTCCTCGGGCCGCTCCGCGCGTTCGAGGGACTTGCGGTCCAGCCGGAATCCGGCGCCCTGGGTCTCGGGGGCGTCGGTGAGCAGCGCGGCCGGGATGAAGACGACCGCGGTGGTGCCCCCGTACGGGGAGGTCTGGAGCGAGACGCGGACGTTCTGGCGCTGGGCGAGCCGGCTGACCACGAAGAGGCCGAGGCGGTCGGTGTCCGAGAGCTCGAACTCGGGGGTCTCGGCGAGCCGCAGGTTGGCGTCGAGGAGGGCGTCCGGGTTCATGCCGAGGCCGCGGTCGTGGATCTCCAGGGTGAAGCCGTTCGCGACCCGCTCGCCGAGCACCTGCACGGCGGTGTGCGGGGGCGAGAAGACGGTGGCGTTCTCCAGGAGTTCGGCGATGAGGTGGGTGAGGTCCGCGACGGCGGGTCCGCCCACGCCGAGGCGGGGCAGTCGGCGCACCTCGATCCGCTCGTAGTCCTCGACCTCGGCGACGGCGGCGCGGACCACGTCCATGAGCTGGACGGGCTTGCGCCACTGACGGGAGGGGGCGGCGCCGGAGAGGATGACGAGGCCCTCGGCGTGCCGGCGCATGCGGGTGGTGAGGTGGTCGAGCCGGAAGAGGTCGGCCAGCTCGTCCGTGTCCTCGGTGCGCCGCTCCATCGTGTCGAGGAGCGTGAGCTGGCGGTGCAGCAGGACCTGGTTGCGGCGGGCGAGGTTGACGAAGACCTCGGAGACGCCGCGGCGCATGTCGGCCTGCTTGACGGCGGCTTCGACGGCGGCGCGCTGGAGGGTGTTGAGGGCCTGGCCGACCTGGCCGACCTCGTCGTCCCCGTACCGCAGGTGGGGCACTTCGGTGCCGACGTCGACCTGCTCGCCGGCGGCGAGCCGCCTCATCACGCTGGGCAGGCGCACTCCGGAGACCTCCTGGGCCTCCTTCTGGAGGCGCCGCAGGTCGCGGACGAGTTCGCGGCCGATGCGGACGGAGATGACGATGGAGGCGAGCAGCGCGAGGAAGCCGAGGACGCCGGCCACGCCGACCTTGAGGAGGACGCTGTAGGCGGCGGGCTGGACGCGGTCCTGGTAGCGGTCGCCCGCGGCGGTGTTCTCGCGGGCGAGGTCGTCGAGGACGGGGCTCGCCTGGTCCTGCCAGCGCGCGGCGGTGACGGCGCGCGGGCTGTCGGTGGCGCCCTCGGTGATGATCGCGTTCTCGGCGGCGCGCAGCGGCTGGGTGTCGGGGCTGCGCCAGTACTTCTCGAAGCGCTCGCGCTCGGCGGCGGGCAGGAGTTCGAGGTTGACCGCGTAGAACTGCTTGCGGTTGGCGACGAGGTCGGATATCTCGCGGATCTCCTGCGTGGTGACGCGGTCGGCGACGAGCGCGGACAGGACGAGGGCGTCCTCGCGGGAGAGCAGTTCGCGGGCGCGGGTCACGCCGACGAGGGCACGGCCCTGCTTGTCCATCTCGACGTTCTCGAGGGCGTGCAGGGTGATCAGGAAGCTGTAGCAGGGGTCGACGAGCCGGTTGTAGAAGTCGAGGGCCTGCATGCGGCCGATGCTGCGCATCTCGATGGAGCGGCGCAGCGAGGCGAGGCCGTCGAGCGCTTCGAGGAGGGAGTTGAGGCGCTGGGCGGTGACGGGCCTCATCTCGTCGCGTACGCCGGGGTCGTCGGCGTTGGCGCGGATGCGGGCGATCTGCCGGTCGGTGGCCCGACGGGATTCGCGGAGGGAGCCGAGGGCGTCGGAGCCCCGTGGGTCGGCGAGGTAGACCAGCGACTGCCGGCGTTCCAGCTGGATGACCCGTGCGGTGTCCTCCAGGGGGTAGCCGACCTTCTCGACGATGTAGCCCACGTCGAGGAGTTGGTCGGCCTCGCGGCCGGTGAGGACCGTGGCGAAACCCCACAGGCCGGTCAGGGAGATGAGCGGTACGAGGAGCAACGCCACGATCTTCCGGCGGATGGACTTCCCGCGAAAGCGCATGGCCTCCCCCTGCTCGGCCCCCGCGCGCCACGGAGGTCCTTCACGTTCGTGACGTCCGGCGTCAACACGCGGCGTCAACCTTCGGTTTCAAACAAACGGCGGCGTGAGCCTACTACTGCATCACGGCCATCTCGAAGGCGTGTCCGCGCGATTTTCAGCCTGTCGAGTGAGTGTTGATCATGACTTGTCCTGGTATTCGGGGAGTTGGGATCGGCCACTGTGGCGTAGGACACCTGATGGCGTGCCATTTCTCCCACCGGCGGGGATGGCTGGAAGTGTTCGTTCCGGTCGGACTCCGGTCGCGTTCACCCCGGGGCGGGCGAAACCTTTTCCCTCGGCCGTGCGTCAATAGGTACGGGGAGGGTTCTGTCCGTGTAAAGGCGCTCACAACGGGCAGCCGACCCTGAGGTCTTTCAGCGGTGGGGAGTGACGGAACAATGGAACACGAGGCGCGGTCCGCGCGTCAGTTGTGGGTGGAGGACTCGAAGGGCCGGCAGCGGATGCCCGATCCGGTCCGGAACGCCGCCGTACGGGCCGTGATGATCACCTCGGTGACGCTCGTCCAGGCCGTGGTGGCGTTCTACTGCACGATCGCCGGGGCCTGGCTGGCGTTTCCGATGACCATCAGCTCGGTGGCGTCGACGGTCGTGGCCACGTGGAGTGTCCTCGACGTCTGGATCACCCGTCAGGTGTGGCGCCAGCGCAACGGAGTGGTGTCGGAGCCGAGCAGCACGGCGCGCCAGGCACGCCGTGATCGGCGCGAGGAGAGCCGTTCGGAGACGGGGCGGCTGTCCGAGGCCGCCTGACCCCACGGACGACGAACGAGCGGCCCGGCCCCCGCGGGGGTCGGGCCGCTCGTTCGTAGCCTCCCGACGGCTCGCCGTTCCCGTCAGGACGAGGCGACCGGGGCGGGGTCGTCGGACTGGTGGCGGCGGAACATCCGGGTCGCCGTGATCTCGCCGTGGATGGCCTCCCCCTCCGACCCGGGCTGCGGCAGGCCGGGACGCAGGTGCTCCTCCACGCTGATGTACTTCAGGCCGGCCCGGAGGTCGGCGTCGTTGCGGAGCCGGATGACCAGCGGGAACTCGGCCAGCGCGGTCGTGTCGAACAGGCCGGTCGTGTACAGGAGCTGGACGCCGAGCGCGTCCGACACGGCCCGCTGGAGTTCGAGCAGGTACGTGGCGTTGGCGCGGCCGATCGGGTTGTCGAGGAAGAGCGTGCCCGCGTGCCGGTGCTTGTCGCGGCCCCGGTCGTTGGAGCGGAGCGCCGCCATCGTGCAGTAGAGGGCGATGGCGGCGGTGAGCAGCTGCCCGCCGGAGAAGACGTCGCCCATCTGCCCGACGGGCACCCGCTCGGCGCGGAGCACCGCGTCCGGCTTGAGGATCTCGACGGAGACGCCCTTGGGTTCGAGGGCCGCCTGGACGCCCCTGAGCAGCAGGGACATGCCGTCGCGGCGCAGGTCGGAGTTCTTCTTCACGGCGGCGCGGGTGGCCTCGTCGACGACCTCGCCGAGCCGCTCGGCGAGGGTGGCCTGGTCGGGCTCCTCGAAGCGGATCCGCAGGAACTCCTGGCCGGACCACTCGCCGAGGCCCTCGGGAAGCCGCGAGAGCCGCTGGGCGGAGCGGAGGGTCGCCAGGGAGGACTCCACGAGGCCGCGGAGCCGGTCCACGATCGAGTCGCGGTTGCGCTCCAGCTGCTCGAGCTCGTCGGTCAGGACCCGCAGCCGCGGGGCGAACGCCTCGGCCCACTTGGCGGCGTGCTCGGGCAGCGCGGCCGCGGGCAGTTCGCGGATCTGCTGGCGGGCCGGGGTGCGGACCTGCTCGTAGCGGGTGGAGTTGGCGTGCCGGACGAGGATGTCGCTCGCCTCGCGGACGGCGGCGTCGGCGGCGGACAGCTCGGCGGTGAGGCCGCGCAGCGAGCGGCGCGCCTCGGCCGCGACCGTACGGGCCTCGTCCAGGGTGCCGCGGAACGGCTCGGACTCCTCCCGCTCCTCGTCCGTGTGGTCGCGGAGCAGGTCCCGGAGCATGGCGGCGGTCTCGTCGAAGCCGCCGGCCGCGTCCTCGGCGGCCCGGTGGTCCCGGAGCAGGCCGGAGTGGGCGGCACGGGCCGACTCCAGGGCGATGGTGCGGGAGGCCAGCTCGGCGGTCGCGGTACGGAGCAGCGCCTGCGCCCGCTCGGCGTCGGCGGGGACCAGCTCCTCGGGCAGCTCGGTGTGCGCCTCGCCGTCCTCGGGGGCCAGCCGCTCGGCCTCGCCGCGCAGCCGGCCGAGCTTCTCGCTCGCCTCCGAGGCGCGGGTCTCCAGCATCTGGACCAGGGACTCGGCGCGCGCGGCCGCGGCCTGGCGGGACGGGCCGTCGGCGCCGTCGGTGGATTCCAGGAGCTGTTCGGCGCGGGTGCGGACCTTGTTGGTGAGGCGGTCGAGTTCGGCGAGGGCGGCGGACTCGTCGCTCTCGGCCCGGGCCTGCTCGGCGCGCAGGTCGGCGCCTACGCCGACCTTCTCGTACAGCTGGGACGCGGCCCGGTAGGCCTCGCGGAGGGTGGGGAGCGCGGTACGGGGCGCGGCCGGGTCCTGCTCGGGGAGGGTGTCGGGGGCGCCGGCGATCTCGGCGCGCTCGGCACGCAGGGCGCGGGCGGTGCGGTGGGCGTCGTCGGCGGCGCGCTGGGTCGCGCGACGGTCCTCGTCGGCGGCCCTGGCTCGCTCAAGGCAGGTCTGGGCGCGGGCCTCGGACTCGGTCGCGTCGTCGGCGAGTTCGCGGAGCTTGGCCTGCCAGGCGGAGCGCTCCCGGAGGCGGAACGCCAGGCCCGCGAGGGCGTCGGCGACCCGGCGGGCGCGCTGGGCGGCCTCCTGGCGCTCGTCCCTCACCTGGGCCGCTTCGGCGGCGGTCTCATCGGCCTCCGCCCGTGCCGTACGGGCCTCGTCGAGGGTCGCGGCGGCGGCCTCGGCGGTCTCGCGCGCGGTCGTGGCGACAGCGGCGAGTTCGGCGAGCATCCCGGGCGGGCAGTCGGCGCGCCAGGCGCCGATGCGGGCGGCGAGGGAACGGTCCCCGGCGAGGCGGGCGGCGAGGGAGCGGATCTCCTCGTCGCGGGCGGCGGCGCGGGCGCGCAGGGCGTGGCGCTCCTCGTCGGCCGCGTGCTCGTCGTGCATGGCCGGGTTCGGCGGGACGAGGAAGACGCCCGTGTCCTCGGCCGAGTCGCGCGCGGGCACAGGGGCGAGCAGGGCGGCGGCGGTGCCGACGGCCACGGCGGAGCGGGGCAGCAGGGCGGCGGTGCCGAGGACCTCGCGGGCGCGCCCGTACGAGACGGGGTCGGTGATCACGACGCCGTCGACGAGTTCGGGGCGGGCGGCGAGGACGCGGGCGTGGTCGGCGGGGTCCACGGCCTGGGCGAGGTAGCGCCAGCCGGGGAGGGCGGGGATGCCGTGCTCGCCGAGGAACTCGACGGTGGCCAGGACGTCGGGCCCGGGCGGCAGCAGGCCGCCGTCGCCGAGGGCCCCGAGGATGCGGGAGTCGTCGGCCGCGGCGGTGCGCAGGTCGAAGAGCTGGCGCTCGGCGGAGGTGACGGCCTGATCGAGCATGGCGCGCAGCTCGTCGGCGTACCGGTCGAACTCGGTGACGGTGAGCGGCCCCTGGGGAGCGGCGTCGTCCGACGCGGAACCCTCGGTCGGGCCGGCCGGTTCGGCGGGCCCGGCCGCGCGCTGGCCGGGGAGCGGCGAACCGGCGGCCGGGCGGCCGGGGAGGTCGCCGGCCGGGAGGCTCAGGAGCTCGGCGAGGCGCTCCTCCGCGGCGAGGGACTCGGCGGCGCGGCGCTCGGCGTCGTAGGCGTTCCCGGCGGCCTCGGC
>NZ_JBFPNH010000069.1:0-21334 GCF_040815545.1 Streptomyces sp. LMG1-1-1.1
TTCCTGCCAGAGAGTCATCGATCCTCACGTAAAGTGCTGTTGCGAGGGTCTTGAGGTTTGTCGTCACAAACGAACCAACGAGACCCTCGCTTCATGCGCCCGCAGACTTCGGACTTATTCGTCTAGGCCCCGCCGAGCCGCTCCCCCAGGTACGTCCGCCAGTCGGCGGTGAACCGCTCCGGAGTGGTGTGCAGGACGTCCTGGAGAGCCTTCTCCACCGCGCCCTCGCGGGCCGGGTGCGCGCCCACGGCCCGGTAGAAGGCGGTCAGCTTCCCGGCGCCCCAGCGGTCGGCGATCAGCTCGCAGGCGAGCCAGCCGCCCTCGTAGGCCCGTGCGAGGGCGTCCGCGTCGCCGCCGAAGGCGAAGTCGGCGTCGTCCGGGAGCCGGGCGGGCGGCTCGCCCGCGCGGACCGCGCGGCGGAGCTCGGGCGCGGCCTGGGCGGCGGTGCGGCCGGTGCCCCGGTAGGCGACCCAGTCGGCGAAGCCCTCGGAGAGCCAGACCGGAGTGGCCTTGGTGGTCTGGACGCGCGTGGCGACATGGGTCGTCTCGTGGGTGAGGACCAGCTGCCGGCCGAAGGCGCCGAGCACCGCGTACGCCTCCGGGTTGACGATCACCCGGTCGGCGGGCGCCAGCGGGCCGCCGCCCGTCTCGCCGGTCGTGACGGCAGCGATCCCCCGGTAGTTCGCGGCCGGCCCGCCGAGGAGCCGGCCCATCGCCTCGACCGACGACGGTACGAGGACCACGATCCGGCCCGCCCAGTTCCCGCCCCAGGCGTCGCCGACCGCGGGTACAGCCCGGTCCGCCGCGGCCGCGATCTCCCGCAGCCGCTGCGTGCTCTGCCCCACGCCGAGGACGAGGCTGCGGCGGCCGGTGACCGTCTCCACCTCACCCTGCTGCCACAGCTGCTGCGGGGCGCCCTCGGCGGCGCGGTCACCGGTGACGTACCAGCGGCCGTCCCGTTCGACGAGGTCCAGGATCCGCTCGGTGGTGGCGGGCCCGGAGTCGTAGCCCTTGATCCGGAATCCCAGCTCGACCTCGGCGGTGGCCCTGCCCTCGCCGGTCCGGTCGACGTCGGTGACCCGGTAGTCGAGGCCGCCGAGCGGGATCTTCGCGAGGCGGTCGAACTCGGTGCGCGCGGCCGGCGCGAGCAGGGGGTCCAGGGCGGAGAGGTAGCCGGCCTCGTCCCGGTCGAGCAGCGCCCGCGCGTGCCGGTCCAGCAGGGTCTGGATCTCCCGGGGCGACGGGTCGGCCGGCCCGGGGGCCGTGCACCCGGCGAGGGCCAGCACGGCGGCCGCCGCGCACGCGACCGCGCCGCGCGCCGCTCCACTCCCCTGACCTGCCACGCCCCCGATCGTACGGTCGAATCGGCGGGCGCCGCCTCCGGCCCGGTCTCAGACCCGGGTCACCGTGACGTGGGACATCATGTTCACCGGGTCGTAGCGGACCCGGGCGCCCGGGTAGGGGGCGTGGATGACCTGGCCGTTGCCGGCGTAGATCGCGACGTGACTGGCGTCGCCGCGGTACGTGACCAGGTCCCCGGGCTGCGCCTGCGACAGCGGCACCTGGCGGCCCGCGTACCGCTGCGCCGAGGAGGTCCGCGGCAGGCTGATGCCGGCCTGGCGGTACGACCAGACCATGAGGCCCGAGCAGTCGAAGGCGGAGGGCCCGGTCGCCCCCCACACGTACGGCTTGCCGATCGCGCTGCGGGCGGCGATCACCGCGGCGGCGGCCCGCGAGGAGGCCGGGCCGAGGTCGGCGAGGGGCGGCAGCTCCTCGGCGGGACCGACGTCCCGGCCGCCGTCGCGGGACGCGCGGTCGAAGTCGGCGCGCTCCTCGGCGGTGAGGGAGGCGAGCACCCGGCGGGCCTCGGCGAGCTTGCGCTCGACGGTGCGCTTGTGGCGGGCGACCTCGGCGCGGCTGCGCTCCAGTTCGCCGAGGGCCGTGCGGGCCTCGGTCCGCTTCTGGTTCAGCCGGCGCTGCTCCCGCTGGAGTTCGCCGAGCGCGGCGCCCTGGCGGGCGGTGGCCCGGTCGAGGGCGGAGGCGCGGTCGAGGTAGCTGTCCGGGTCCGAGGAGAGCAGCAGCGCGAGGGCGGGGTCGATGCCGCCGGAGCGGTACTGGGCGCCGGCGACCGAACCGAGCGCGCCCCGCATGCGGTTGATGCGCTCCTGGCCGCGGGCGAGGCCGTCACGGGCGTCGGCGACCGTGCGGCGCAGGGCGTCCGCCTTCTCGTCCGCGCGGTTGTAGCCCTCGGTGGCCTTCTCCGCCTCCTCGAAGAGGCGGTCGACCGTGGCACGGGTGGCCGCGGACCCCTCCCCGGGGTCGGCGCTCGCGGGGACGGCCCCGAGGGACGCCGCCGCGGTGGCCACGGCGGCGGCGGTGAGGACGGTGACCCGGGCGGGTCGGCGGTGGGACGCCACGAATCGCGCTCCGTTCGTGTCGACGCGGACTGGCGCGGCAGACAGTAGCCGCTGATCACTCCGCGTCCAACGAACCCGCCGGGCACACAAAGTGACGCCCCGCCGGAGAACACAGGTCACCGGCGGGGCGTCAGGTCAGCGTGCGTCGCGGCGAACCACCCGATTGGGCGCCTTGCCGTGGCGGTTCGTGGGGGCGTCAGCTGCCGATGCGGACGCCGAACTGGAACGAACCCATCGTGTTCATGGACTCGTAGCGGACGTAGGCGCCCGAGTAGGGGGCGTGCAGGACCGTGTTGTTGCCCGCGTACAGGCCGACGTGCTGCAGGCCGTTGAAGAAGACCAGGTCGCCGGGCTTGAGCTGGCTGCGGCCGATCTTCGTGCCGTCGTTCTGCTGGGTGTAGGTGGTGCGGGTGAGGTTGATGCCCGCCTGGCCGTACGCCCACTGGGTCAGGCCGGAGCAGTCGAACGAGCTCGGGCCCTCGTGGCCGGAGACGTACGGCATGCCGACCCGGGTGTTGGCGGCGGCGAGGGCCGCGGCGCCGAAGCCGTTCGACGGGGCCTCGTTGCCCAGGTTGACCCGCTCGCCGGCGTCGCGGCTGGCCCGCTGCTCCTGCTGCTGCAGCTTGGCCTTCTCGGCCGCCGTGAGCGTGTTGAGGAGGGTGCGCGCCTCGGCCAGCTTGGCCTGGAACTTCTTCTTCTTGTCGCCGAGGGTCTTGCGGACGTCCTCGAGGTCGGCCAGCTTCGTGGTGGCCTCGGCCCGCTGCTGGGCGAGCGTGCGCTGCTTGGCCTGGATCGAGGTGAGCACGTCGGCCTGCTGGGCGCTCAACTGGTCGATCGCGGACGCCTTGTCGAGGTAGGTGTCCGGGTCGGCGGAGAGGAACAGCTGGAGCGCCGGGTCGATGCCGCCGGAGCGGTACTGGGCGCTGGCGACCGAACCGATCTGGTCGCGCAGGGTGTTGAGCTCCTGCTGGCCGCGGGCGACCTTGTCCTGGAGGTTGCCGATCTCCGTCTGCAGCTTGCCGCGGCGCTCCTCGGCGAGGTTGTACTGCTCCGTGGCCTCTTCGGCCTCGTGGTGCAGCTTGTCGACCTTCGACTTGACCTCGTCGATCTTGGGGTTGGCGGGAGCCGCCTGGGCGCCGGACTGGGCGGTGAAGGCCACGGCGGCGGCCGCGGTGACGGTGAGCACGGTCACACGGGCGCGGCTCGGCTGCTTGGGTCGACGGTGGGACGCCACGAAGGCGATCTCCTTCTTCCTCAGAGCCGCCCAACCGGTAAGGGGCAGGCGGTTCCTCCGCCGTCACCCCGGATGGGTGATCAACCGCGCGAAGGTTCGATGCCCGACCCTAGTGACCAAGCTGTGATCAGTTCAAATCCCACCGGCAAAAATATTGCTCACGCGGCACTTTGTTTACACCTACCGCACGGGCAGTGATGGCGACTTGACGGTCCGCCATCCATAATCCGGGCATAACACCCACTAGTTGCGATGCGTCACGAGAGGCGCGAAAGCCGCTTCAGCAGCAAGACGGACGCGACGGGCCGCGCACCCGCCTTCGCCACCCCGTCGGCCACCTCGCGGTCGGTGGAGACCACCACCACCGGCCGCCCCGGCGGCTCCGCCCGCACCAGCTGACGGATCAACTCGTCCGCCGTGACGCCGGGCTTGGAGAACAGCACACGCACCCCGCGCGGCGGCGCGAGCAGCACCGGGGCCGCCAGCTCCGCCCCGTCGAAGACACAGGTGACCTCGGCGCCCGAACGCGCCGCGAGGGCCGAGAGACCGCCGAGCAGCCGCAGCCGCTGCTTCTCCAGCGGCATGGTCGGATAGCCGGTCTTGGTGACGTTGTAGCCGTCGACGACCAGATGGGCCTGCGGCAGCGCGAGCAACTGGTCGAGCAGCGCCGGATCGGTCTCGGAGAGCGCCCGCGCCGCGATGTCCTTCGGGGACATCTGCCCCGGCTCCACCGCGTCCACAGTGTCCGCAGGGTGCACCGACACGGGCGGCAGCGCCAGTTCGCGGCGTAGCCCCTGGGCGGCTTCGAGCACCGTGTCCAGGAGCAGCCGCAGCCGCATGTCCTCCACCGAGCGCCCCTCGCGGGCGGTCCGGCGGCTCGCCTCCAGGGCCGCCTCGACCTCGCCGAGCCGCGCCTTGAGCCGCCTCGTCTCGCTCTCGGCGGACGACAGCTGGGCCGCCCCCTCGGCGCGTACGGCGTCGATCTCGCCCTGGACGCGCCGCAGCGCGGCCTCGCCGCGCTTCACGTCGCTCTGGGCGCTGCGCAGCTTGCGGTGAAGCGATTCCGCTTCCTTGCGGGCCGCTTCGAGGTCGTGCCGCAGCTGCTCGGTCTCGTCCCGGGAGCGGTCCCGGGCAGCCGCGAGCTCCTCGCGCAGCCGCTCCAGCTCGCGCCGGCCTGCCTCGTCGGCCCGCTCGGCGTCGGCCCGCAGGGCCTCCTCGCCCGCGGCGGCCACGAGCTTGACCCAGCCGGGCGGCCGCAGCACATAGGCGGCGGCTGCCACGTCGACGGGGTCGGCGGCGGCCGGCGGGGTGCCGGTCTCCACGGCGCCGGCCAGCTCGGGCTGGCCCAGCTTGAACCGCTCGCCGATCCGCTGCCGGAAGAGCGGGTCGCCCTCCAGGGCGGCCGCCATCGCGTTGCCGGCGAACTTGGCCCGCCGGCTGGCGGTGAAGCGCGCGTACTGCCGCAGGGGTGCGGGGAGCTCCGCCACGGTCAGTCCGCCGAAGGCGTCCGCGACCAGCGCGACGACCCGCCGCCGTACGCCTTCCGGCAGTGGGTGGTCGAGCGTCTCGGCAGCGTCACCTGCCGCGCCGGCCGGCCCCCCACCGTGCGCGGGCTGCTCCACGATCCGTCACCCCTATGTCGTCCGCACCGTCCCTCAGGAGGCGGCGCCCGGCCTGTCCACCAGTTCGATCTGGTCCACCGCGTTGCACCAGCGGCAGCGGACCGACTCGATGGTCTCACTGACCAGCTGCCGCTCCTCGACCGTCGGATCGCCCGCGAGGTCCAGATGGACGTACTCGACGACCTTCGAGGAGCGCGTCACGTCGAAGCGGGTCAGGTTGCCGCAGAGGGTGCAGCGCCAGCGGGTCTCGGCGGTCGGCAGGGGAACCGTCGTCATCGAGCCGTCCTTCTTCCTGTTGCGTGGTACCAGGTGCGGGAGCCGCGGTGCGCCGTCGAACTGCGGTCATCGTGCCCGTAACCCTACGGCCTCCCCGGTACCCCGGGGCACGGCGAGGCACTCTGTCCACTTCGGCCCCGGTACGCGATGATCTGTCCATGATCGACTGGCGAGGAGCGGCCCGCGGCGCCTGGCAGGGCACGCGCAAGGGACCCACGGTGACCTACGGCCTGATCGCCGCCTGCTGCCTCCTCTTCGTGATCAGTCCCGTCTCCGGGGTCAACCCGGTGTACGGCACGGGGGACGCGCTCCTGGCGGCGCAGGGCACGTACTTCCGCCGCTGGGGCGTCGTCCCGGCCGAGCTGATGGGCGGCGAGCCGCACGCCCTGCTCACCCCGCTCACCGCGCTCTTCGTCCACGGCAGCTGGCTCCACCTGCTGGGGAACATGCTCTTCCTCTACGTCTTCGGGGCCATGGCCGAGGAACGCATGGGCCCGGCCGGCTTCGCCCTCTTCTACCTGGGCACCGGCTACCTGGCGCTCCTCGGGTACGCGGTGGCGCACGCGGACAGCGAGCAGACCCTGGTGGGGGCCTCGGGGGCGATCTCCGGGGTGCTCGGGGGCTTCCTCTTCCTCTTCCCGCGCGCCCGGGTCACCAGCCTCTTCCCCTTCCTCCTCTTCCTGCCGCTGCGCTTCCCCGCCTGGATCGTCCTGATCTTCTGGTTCGTGCTCCAGTGGATGGCCGCGCGCGCGGCGGGGCCGGGTCCCGGCGTCGCCTACCTGGCCCACGTCGTGGGCTTCTCGGTCGGATTCCTCTACGCCTGGGGGTGCTACCGGGGTGGGGATAGAGTGAAGGCTCCAGCCGGGGCGCCCGAGGGAGAAAGCCAGCCGTGATCACCGCGATCGTGCTCATCAAGACCAGCGTGGACCGCATCCCCGAGATCGCGGAGTCGATCGCCGCGCTCGACAGCGTCAGCGAGGTCTTCTCGGTGACCGGCACGTACGACCTCATCGCCATGGTCCGGGTGCCCCGCCACGACGACCTGGCGGACGTGATCCCCGGCCGCATCAGCAAGATCCCGGGCGTCGAGGCCACGGACACCCACGTGGCGTTCCGCACGTACTCCCAGCACGACCTGGAGGCGGCCTTCGCCATCGGCCTGGAGTCCTGAGCCCCGGACCGCGCGACACATGAAGGGGGCCTCCCGTCCGGGAGGCCCCCTTCACCCGTACGAGTGACCGATCAGCCGCGGTCGGGGACGCAGCGGCCGTCCTCGGTGCGGTACTTCCACTGCGCGCCGTCCCGGACGAGCTCCTTCACCGCGCCGACGAACCGCTCCACGTGCTCGTCCGGCGTACCGGCGCCGAAGCTCACCCGGATGGCGTTGAGCGAACGCTCGCCGGGCGCGGCCTCGGGGGCGCCGCACTCGCCCGGGTCCTGCGGGTCGCTGCCGAGCAGGGTGCGGACCAGCGGGTGGGCGCAGAAGAGGCCGTCGCGGACGCCGATGCCGTACTCGGCGGAGAGCGCGGCGGCGAAGTGGGAGCTGTTCCAGCCCTCCACGACGAACGAGAGGACGCCCACGCGCGGCGCGTCGTCGCCGAAGAGCGAGAGCACGCGCACCTCGGGCACCTCGGCCAGGCCCGCGCGGACCGTGTCGATCAGGTGCTGCTCGCGGGCGACGAGGGAGTCGAAGCCGGCCTCGGTGAGCGCCTTGCAGGCGGAGGCGATCGAGTAGACGCCGATGACGTTCGGCGAACCCGCCTCGTGCCGGGCCGCGGTGGTGTGCCACTCCACGTCCACGCCACCGTCGGCCCGGCGGGCCACCTTGCGGGAGGCGCCGCCGCCCGCGAGGTAGGGCTCGGCGTCCTGCAGCCAGTCGGCGCGGCCGGCGAGGACGCCGGAGCCGAAGGGCGCGTACAGCTTGTGCCCGGAGAAGGCGATCCAGTCGACGTCCAACTCCCGCACGGAGAGCGGGTGGTGGGGAGCGAGCTGGGCGGCGTCGAGCACGATCCGGGCGCCGTGGGCGTGGGCCGCGGCGGCCAGTTCCCGCACCGGCCACAGCTCGCCGGTGACGTTGGACGCGCCGGTGACGCAGACCAGCGCGGGGCCGTAGGGGTCGCGGTCGGCGAGGGCCCGCTCCAGGGTCTCGACCGCCTGGGCCGGGGTGCGCGGCGCGTTGAGGTAGGTGACGCGGGCGTCCCGCCAGGGCAGCAGCGAGGCGTGGTGCTCGGTCTCGAAGACGAAGACCTGGCAGTCGGCGGGGACCGTGGCGGCGAGCAGGTTGAGCGAGTCGGTGGTGGAGCGGGTGAACACGACCTGGTCGTCGGGGCGGCAGTCGAGGAACTCGGCGACGGTGGCGCGGCTGTTCTCGAAGAGGTCGGTGGAGAGCTGGGACAGGTAGCCGGCCCCGCGGTGGACGCTGCCGTAGTAGGGGGCGTACGCGGCGACGTCGTCCCAGACCCGCTGGAGGGCGGGGGCGCTGGCCGCGTAGTCGAGCGCCGCGTACGTCACCTCGCCGCCGGTGACGAGCGGGACGGTGACGTCCCGGCCGAGGACGGGCAGCGGGGCCGCGCAGCAGGGGTCGGCGGACTCGGCGGCGGCGGAATCGACGGTGGTGACGGCGGTGTTCGGGCGTGCGGACATGGCGGTATCTCCCGGCGGGCGGTGCGGAATGGCTTCGGTGATCCCGTACGCGGCCGGATCGGCGGGGTACGGGTGATGCCTCGGAGACGACGGGGACGCACGCCGGTACGCGGGTACGCGGAAGTGGCCCTGTTCCGAGGGTGAAGAAAGGGGCGGATTCGCCCTATCGCATTCGCTTGCTCACGGAAAACGCTCCTCGAGAGACCAGGACCCCTGGTGTTCGAGGGGTCCGCGCTTGCCGTAGACCTCGCTGCCTACGGCCTGGTCATCACCCGGGGCACCCCGCCACGGACGGAGGGTTGCCGGACAGCAAGCCGGGGCCTAAACGCTGTCACTCGTGACCTGGAAAGCATCCTGCCACATGATCGCCGATGCGCAAGACCCCGGTCCGCATACCGGACCGGGGTCGTACGACCGAAGGGGGCGGCCGTCAGGCGTTGCTGGCGGCGATCCAGCGCTCCAGGCTCCGGCGGGCCGCGCCGGAGTCGATCGACTCGGCGGCCTTCGCCATGCCGGCGGCCAGCTGCTCCGCCAGGGTGCCCCGGCCGGGCTCAAGGGCCGTCAGCGCCGCCGCCGCGTTGAGCAGGACCGCGTCCCGGACCGGACCGGTCTCCCCCGCGAGCAGCCGGCGCGCCACGTCGGCGTTGTACGAGGCGTCGGCGCCGCGCAGGGCCTCCAGGGGCACGAGCTCGATGCCGACGTCCCGCGGGTCGAAGCGCTCCTCGGCGACGGCGCCGTCCCGGACCACCCAGACCCGCGAGGTGGCGGTGGTCGTGAGCTCGTCCAGGCCGTCGTCGCCGCGGAAGACCAGGGCTGAGTTGCCGCGCTCGGCGAGGACTCCGGCCACGATCGGCGCCATCCGCGGGTCGGCGACCCCGACGGCCTGGGCCTTCACCTTGGCCGGGTTGGTCAGCGGACCGAGGACGTTGAAGGTCGTCCGGATGCCCAGCTGGCCGCGGGCCGCGGCGACGTGCCGCAGCGACGGGTGGAACTTCACCGCGAAGCAGATGGTGATGCCGGCTTCCTCGGCGACCTCGGCGACCCGCCGCGGGGTGAGGTGCAGATTGATGCCGAGCTTCTCCAGGACGTCGGAGGATCCGGAGGCGGAGGACGCGGCGCGGTTGCCGTGCTTGACGACCTTCGTGCCCGTGCCGGCGACCACGATCGAGGCCATGGTGGAGATGTTCACGGTCTTGGCGCCGTCGCCGCCGGTGCCGACGATGTCCACGGCCGGGCCGGGCACCTCGATCACGTTGGCGTGCGCGTACATGGTCCGGACGAGGCCGGCGATCTCCTGCACGGTCTCGCCCTTGGCCCGCAGCGCCACCATGAACCCGGCGATCTGGGCGTCGGTCGCCTCGCCGCTCATGATCAGGTCCATCGCCCAGGCCGTGTCGTCGGCGGTGAGGTCCTTGCCGTCGAGCAGGCCGTTCAGGAGGACGGGCCAGGAGCGGCCCGCCGACGTAGGTCCTCCAGCGGGGGTCGCAGCGCTCATGGCAGCTCCTGGTGATCGTGACGTATACGCACCCACCCTATCGAGCCGGGGGGACGGCAAAGAGCCCCGTCCATCGAATGGACGGGGCTCTCGCCGTGGCGACCTTCAGGGAGTCAGGAGGTCAAGGTGATCAGTGGTGGCCGTGGCCGCTCTG
Source organism: Streptomyces sp. LMG1-1-1.1 (assembly GCF_040815545.1). Lineage (NCBI taxonomy): Bacteria > Bacillati > Actinomycetota > Actinomycetes > Kitasatosporales > Streptomycetaceae > Streptomyces > Streptomyces sp. LMG1-1-1.1. Next base: position 9,842 of record NZ_JBFPNH010000069.1, read on the forward strand.
GATCTCCTTGTACTCCTCGGCCGTCGGCTTGGCGATCTGGCTGTCGCCGCCGTAGTAGCCCTTGTTGAGCTTGACCCGGAGCTTCTCCAGGGCACCGACCTTGCGCTCCACGCCGTTCTCGTCGACGGCCGGCGGAAGCTCCGCCGCGTCGTACTGCTCGTGCGCGGTGAGGCGGTGCAGTTCGCCCTGGCTGAGCGGCTGGTGGACCTCGACGAACTCACCGTGCGGCAGGCGCTTGATGATGCCCGACTCGCGGCCGTGCAGCACCTTGTCCTTGTCGCGGCGCTGGAGGCCGAGGCAGATCCGCTTGGTGGCGACGAACGCGATGACCGGTCCGAGGAAGAAGAAGATCCGGACGAACCAGGTGATCGAGTTCAGCGACAGGTGGAAGTGGGTCGCCCAGAGGTCGTTTCCACCACCCACGAGCATGATCATGTACGCGGTGATCCAGGCGACACCGAAGGCGGTGCGCGTCGGAGCGTTGCGCGGGCGCTGCGCGATGTGGTGCTCGCGCTTGTCGCCGGTGATCCAGGACTCGATGAACGGGTACACCGCGATCGCGGCGAGAACCGCCGGGAAGATCGCCAGCGGGATCATCACGCCCAGGACCAGCGTGTGGCCCCAGAGGTTGATCTCCCAGCCCGGCATGACACGGATCAGACCCTCGGCGAAGCCCATGTACCAGTCGGGCTGGGCGCCGGTGGACACCTGGTCCGGGCGGTACGGGCCGATGGCCCAGATCGGGTTGATCGAGGCGATGGCCGCGATGACCGCGATGACACCGAAGACCAGGAAGAAGAAGCCTCCGGCCTTGGCCATGTAGACCGGCAGCAGCGGCATGCCCACGACGTTCTTGTTCGTGCGGCCGGGGCCGGCGAACTGCGTGTGCTTGTGGAAGAACACCAGGATGAGGTGCGCCACCACGAGGCCGAGCATGATGCCGGGCAGCAGGAGCACGTGGGCCGAGTAGAACCGGGCCACGAAGTCGCCGCCGGGGAACTCCCCGCCGAACAGGAACATCGACAGGTACGTGCCGAGGACCGGCACGGACAGGATCGCGCCCTGCATGAAGCGGACACCGGTGCCGGAGAGCAGGTCGTCCGGGAGCGAGTAACCGGTGAAGCCGGTGAACATGCCCAGGAAGAACAGCAGGAAGCCGAACAGCCAGTTGATCTCACGCGGCTTGCGGAACGCGCCCGTGAAGAAGACGCGCATCATGTGCACGAACATGCCGGCGAGGAAGATCAGCGCCGCCCAGTGGTGGATCTGCCGGATGAGCAGACCACCGCGGACCTCGAACGAGATGTGCATCGTCGAGTTGAACGCCTCGGACATCAGCTGTCCCTGGAGCGGGACGTACGGTCCGACGTACTCCACCTCGTTCATCGACGGGTGGAAGAACATCGTCAGATAGACGCCCGTCAGGATGATGATGAGGAAGCTGTAGAGGCAGATCTCGCCCAGCATGAAGGACCAGTGGTCCGGGAAGATCTTCCGCATGTTGGCCTTGGCCAGCGTGTAGATCCCCAGGCGTCCGTCGGCCCAGTCGGCGACCCGCTCACCGGCGGGCGCTTTCTTCGAATCGGTCACGGTGCTCATCCGCGCTCCCAGAAGGCAGGACCGACGGGCTCGTCGAAGTCGCCGAGCGCCTCCAGGAAGCCCTTGTCGTTCACGCCGATCCGCAGCTGCGGGAGGGCGTGACCGGCCGGGCCGAAGATGACGCGGGCGCCGTCGGAGAGGTCGAAGGTGGACTGGTGGCACGGGCAGAGCACGTGGTGCGTCTGCTGCTCGTACAGGGAGATCGGGCAGCCCACGTGGGTGCAGATCTTCGAGAAGGCGACGATGCCCTCGTGCGACCACTCGAGCTCGCGCTTGTCCTTGATGTCCTCCGGCTGGATCCGGACGATCATCAGGGCGGCCTTGGCGATCTCGGTCTGGAAGTGGTGGTCGTGCTCCGAGAGGCCCTCGGGCATCGCGAACGTCAGCGAACCGACGGCGACGTCCTCGGGACGCAGCGGCTCGTTGGTGTTCATGTTGATGAGCTGAAGCCCCTTGGCCCACATGGTGGTCCGGAGCTTCTTCTCGGGCAGCGGGCCCATGTCACGCAGCAGCACGAGGCCGGAGAGCGGGACGAGCGACAGCGCGCCGAACATCGTGTTGCGGATGAGCTTGCGACGGCCCATGCCCGACTCGGCGGCACCGGCCGCGAAGTCCGCCATGACCTTCGCCTTGGTCTCCGGGTCGGCCTGGATCGGGTGCCGCTCGTCCGCGATCTCGACGTCGGACATCAGGGTGCGGGCCCAGTGGACCGCGCCCGCGCCGATGAAGAAGAGAGCGAGACCGAGGGTCCAGCCCAGGGCGAAGTTGAGCGCGGACACCCGGCCGAAGGGCCAGATGTACACGATCTTGTCGACCGGGAAGATCACGTACGAGGCGATGAAGCCGACGGTGGCCAGCATCGACAGCGTGAACATGAAGGCGACCGCGCGCTCGGACCGACGGGCGGCACGCTCGTCGATGTCCTGGATGCGGGGCTTGTGGGGCGGGAGGCCCGGGTCGGCGAACGGGTCGTCGGCGACCATCACCGCGCCGTGCGCGGTGTCCTGCCCTGCCGGCAGGTTCTCTTCTGGAATCTCTTGGCTACTCATGACTTCTTGGCCTTAGCGGTGTGGGCCGCGACCCAGATGGCAACTGCGATCAGCGCACCCAGACCGAAGACCCAGGCGAACAGGCCCTCACTGACGGGGCCGAGGCCACCGAGCTTGAGACCGCCCGGGTTGTCGGCCTTGTCGCTGTTGACGGCCTGGACGTAAGCGATGATGTCCTTCTTCTCCTTCTCCGGCATGGTCGTGTCCGGGAAGGAGGGCATGTTCTGCGGGCCGGTCTGCATGGCCTCGTAGAGGTGCTTCGGGCTCACGCCTTCGAGGCTCGGGGCGTACTTGCCGTAGGTCAGCGCGCCACCCTCGCCGGTGAAGTTGTGGCACTGGGCACAGTTGGTGCGGAACAGCTCGCCACCCTTGGCGATGTCGGCACCGTCAGGGCTGTACTGGCTCTCGGTCGGCGTGATCGCACCGGCACCGAGAGAGGCGACGTACGCCGCGAGCTGATCGATCTCAGCCTGCGAGTAGATGACCTTCTTCTTCGGGACCTGCGCGCCCGGCTGCTGGGCCGGCATACGGCCGGTGCCGACCTGGAAGTCGACCGCGGCGGAGCCGACGCCGACGAGGGACGGGCCGTCAGAGGTGCCCTGACCGCCGGTTCCGTGGCAGCTGGCGCAGCCGACGGAGTAGAGCTTCTTGCCCTCCTCGATGGCGAGGGACTGGGCGGTTTCATCGGCCTTCGCCGTGCCCGCGGGCGCGAACGCGGCGTACAGCCCCCCCGTGGCCGCCAGCGCGAGAAGTAGGACGACGACCGCCGCCAGCGGATGGCGTCGTCGTGCGGAGAGCTTTTTCACGGATTACCCCGGTGTCAGGATCTTCTGCGTCGATGCTTGCTGGATGTCTCGGTCCGCCGTGTCGGCGGCGCCGATTACTTGATCATGTAGATCGTGGCGAAGAGGCCGATCCAGACGACATCGACGAAGTGCCAGTAGTAGGACACGACGATGGCGGCGGTTGCCTGCTCGTGGGTGAACCTCTTGGCGGCGTACGTCCGGCCCAGGACCAGCAGGAAGGCGATGAGACCGCCCGTCACGTGCAGGCCGTGGAAGCCGGTGGTCAGGTAGAACACCGAGCCGTACGGGTCGGAGGACAGCGAGAGGCCGTCCACCTTGACCAGTTCGGTGTACTCGAAGACCTGGCCGCCGATGAAGATCGCACCCATCACGAACGTGATGATGAACCACGTCCTGAGCTTCTTCACGTCGCCCCGCTCGGCCGCGAACACGCCGAGCTGACAGGTGAGGGAGGAGAGCACCAGGATCGTGGTGTTGGTCGCCGAGAAGGGGAAGTTCAAGGCCGAGGCCTTTTCCGCCCAGAACTCGGGACCCGTCACCGATCGCAGGGTGAAGTACATCGCGAAGAGGGCCGCGAAGAACATCAGCTCGGAGCTCAACCAGATGATGGTTCCGACGCTGGTGAGGTTCGGTCGATTGACCGACGGGTGCGCGTGCCCTGTTTCTACTGTCGTTACTGTCGCCACGACCGACATTATGTCGGTCGCTTATCCCGCCCTCACTCCGGGGGGTGCCGTTCGGAGTGTCCGGGGGTCGTGTCCAGCCCGAACGGCCCAGTGGAAGGGCCCCGGAGCACCCTTCGAACAGGTGTTGAACGGGTGTTGACGGGGTGTGGACCGGAGTAGCATCCGGCGCATCGATCGACGACCATCCCACGGACTTCCACGCGGAGGAACGATGCAGTCGAGTGCCACGGTCCTGCTCTACAGCGACGACGCGAACACCCGCGAGCAGGTACGCCTCGCGGCCGGGCGCAGGCCGGCGGCCGACGTTCCCCCGGTCGAGTTCGTGGAGTGCGCGACGCTGCCCGCGGTGCTCAAGCGCCTGGAGGAGGGCGGCATCGACGTCTGCGTCCTCGACGGCGAGGCGGTGCCCGCCGGCGGCATGGGCGTCTGCCGCCAGATCAAGGACGAGGTCTTCCGCTGCCCGCCGGTGCTGCTGCTCATCGGGCGCCCGCAGGACGCCTGGCTGGCCACCTGGAGTCGCGCGGACGCCGCGATCACCCTTCCGGTGGAACCGGTGGAGTTCGCGGCGTCCCTGGCGTCCCTGCTGCGCTCGCGCCTGTCGATCGGCGCGTGAGCCGGTCAGATCGACGGGCGTAGGCGGGCCTTCTCGGTGGGGGCGACCGGGCTTCCGGCGGCCTCCACCAGGGCGCTGCCCTCGCGCCACTTGTCCCAGGGCAGGTTCCAGTCGCCGAAGCCGTTCCCGAAGGTGTCCATCGTCTCGCCGATGCTGTTGACGACGCGGACGATGTCCCCGGCGCGGACGGTCTCGTAGAACCAGGCCGCGTTCCCGGTCGACATGCCGACACAGCCGTGGCTGACGTTCGCCACGCCCTGCGAGCCGACCGACCAGGGCGCGGCGTGTACGTACTCGCCGCTCCAGGTGACCCGGGTGGCGTAGTAGACCGGCAGGTCGTACGACTCCGAGCTGCCCTCGGAGATGCCGATGCTGGTGCCGCGCATCCGGACGTAGTACTCCTTGCCGAGGATCACTTTGACGCCATTTCGGGTGGAGAAGCCCGGTTTGCCGGTGGTCACCGGGATGGTGTTGATCACTTCTCCGTTGCGCTTCACGGTCATGTAGTGCGACTCGGCGTCGGCGACGGCTTCTATCCGGTCGCCGATGGTGAGCTTCAGGGGTTTGGACGCGCCGCCGTAGAGCTTGTCGCCGACCTTGAGGCCGTCCAGGTTGCCGGTGACCGTGACGAGGGCGCCGGCGGGCCAGTACTCCTTCGGGCGGAAGTGCAGCTTCTTGTCGTCCACCCAGTACCAGGCGCCCTCGACGAAGGGCGTGGAGCGGACCTTGAGGGCCCGTTCGACGACCGCGCGGGCGTTCCGGTCCTTGACGGGGAGGCTGAGTTCGGCCGTGATGGGCTGCCCGACGCCGTAGGTGCCCGTCTCCGGCCCGAAGGTCGCGGTGAGGGCCCGTTTGGCCGGAGCCGTCTCGAAAGTGAACGTACGGGCGCCTGGGGCGCCGTCGTCGTCCTCCGTGGCCACCCGGACGGTGTAGCGGGCGCCGGCCGCGAGGGCGGCCGTGGAGCGCCAGCGCTGCCCGTCGGCGGTGAGTTCGCCCGCGAGGTGGCGTCCTGACGCGTCGGTGGCGGTGACGTCGGTGATCCGGCCGTCGTCACCCTTGGCGGTGATCTCCAGGGGCTTGTCGGGGTCGGCCTTGGCTCCGTCGGCGGGGGCGCTGACCGCGAGCTGGTCCGCCGCGTCGTAGGCCTTCGCCGACAGCGGATGGCCGTCGGAGCCCGCACACGCCGTGGCGGCTGCGGTGACGGTGACGGCCAGAAGAGTGCAGCTCAGAACAGTCCGAATGCGCGGCGTGTCGTTCATGACTTCACGCTAAGGACTGTCCTCGGCACCAGCGCGCCGAGTGCGGCAAAAGAGGGGCCCGGACACTTCGATGACGAAGTGTCCGGGCCCCTCTGGGTGCTCCGGTGCGGAGCGGGGTACCGCTACTGGTTCTGGTTCTCGCCGCGGTAGAACTCGAAGACCCAGCCGAACAGGCCGACCAGGATCAGCGGGGCGGAGAAGTACAGGATCCACCAGCCCATCGCGACGCCGAGGAAGGCGAGCGCGCCACCGACGGCCAGCGAGAGCGGCTGCCAGCTGTGCGGGGCGAAGAAGCCCACCTCACCGGCCTCGTCCGCGACGTCGGCCTCCTTGTCGTCCTGCGCCATCGCGTCGACACGCTTGGCCGTGAAGGCCAGGTAGTAGCCGATCATGATGGACAGGCCGAAGGCCAGGAAGAGCGCCGTCGTGCCGACCGGCTCCTTGGACCAGACGCCGTAGAGGATCGCCATGGCAAGGATGAAGACGCTCAGCCAGATGAACATCTTGCCTTGGATCTTCACTTGCCGGCCTCCTTGCTGCCCGTGAGGGCCTCGGCCTCGTGCGGCTTGTTCTCGAGCTGGTCGAGAGCGGCGATCTCAGGGTGGTGCAGGTCGAACGCCGGCGATTCCGAACGGATCCGCGGCAGGGTGAGGAAGTTGTGCCGCGGCGGCGGGCAGGACGTCGCCCACTCGAGCGAACGGCCGTAGCCCCACGGGTCGTCGACCTCGATCTTCTTGCCGTACTTGGCGGTCTTCCAGACGTTGTAGAGGAACGGCAGGATCGACAGGCCGAGCAGGAAGGAGGAGATCGTCGAGATCGTGTTCAGCGCGGTGAAGCCGTCGGCGTCGAGGTAGTCCGCGTAACGACGCGGCATGCCCTCGGCACCGAGCCAGTGCTGCACCAGGAACGTGCCGTGGAAGCCGATGAACAGCGTCCAGAACGTCATCTTGCCGAGCCGCTCGTCCAGCATCTTGCCCGTGAACTTCGGCCACCAGAAGTGGAACCCGGCGAACATCGCGAAGACCACGGTGCCGAAGACGACGTAGTGGAAGTGCGCGACGACGAAGTACGAGTCGGAGACGTGGAAGTCCATCGGCGGCGAGGCCAGGATGACACCGGTCAGACCACCGAAGGTGAAGGTGATCAGGAAGCCGATCGTCCAGAGCATCGGGGTCTCGAAGGACAACGAGCCCTTCCACATCGTTCCGATCCAGTTGAAGAACTTCACGCCGGTCGGTACGGCGATGAGGAACGTCATGAAGGAGAAGAACGGCAGGAGCACGCCGCCCGTGACGTACATGTGGTGCGCCCACACCGTCACGGACAGACCGGCGATCGCGATGGTCGCGGCCACCAGACCGATGTAGCCGAACATCGGCTTGCGGCTGAAGACCGGGATGACCTCGGAGACGATGCCGAAGAACGGCAGCGCGATGATGTACACCTCTGGGTGTCCGAAGAACCAGAAGAGGTGTTGCCACAGCAGGGCGCCACCGTTGGCGGCGTCGAAGACGTGGGCACCGAACTTCCGGTCCGCCTCCAGGGCGAACAGCGCGGCCGCCAGGACCGGGAAGGCGAGCAGGACCAGGACACCGGTCAGCAGCACGTTCCAGGTGAAGATCGGCATGCGGAACATCGTCATGCCCGGAGCGCGCATGCAGATGATCGTGGTGATGAAGTTGACCGAACCGAGGATCGTGCCGAAGCCGGAGAAGGCCAGACCCATGATCCACATGTCGGCGCCGACACCCGGCGAGCGGACGGCGTCCGACAGCGGGGAGTAGGCGAACCAGCCGAAGTCGGCGGCACCCTGCGGGGTGAGGAAGCCGGCGACCGCGATGATCGAGCCGAACAGGTACAGCCAGTAGGCGAACATGTTCAGCCGCGGGAACGCCACGTCGGGCGCGCCGATCTGCAGCGGCATGATCCAGTTCGCGAATCCGGCGAACAGCGGCGTCGCGAACATCAGCAGCATGATCGTGCCGTGCATCGTGAACGCCTGGTTGAACTGCTCGTTCGACATGATCTGCGTACCCGGACGGGCCAGCTCGGCGCGCATGAAGAGCGCCATGAGTCCGCCGATGCAGAAGAAGACGAACGACGTGACCAGGTACATCGTCCCGATCGTCTTGTGGTCGGTGGTGGTCAGCCACTTGATCACGACGTTGCCGGGCTGCTTGCGCCGTACGGGCAGCTCGTTCTCGTACGAGTCCTCAGCTGCGGCGGCACCCTGGGTTTCGTTGTGGATGCTCACAGTTGGTTCTTCTCCGCATTCCTGGCCGGGTCCGTCTGCTCGATGCCAGACGGGATGTAGCCGGTCTGCCCCTTCTCGGCCAGCTCCTTCAGGTGCTGCTGGTAGCGCTCCGGGGAGACCACCTTGACGTTGAAGAGCATCCGGGAGTGGTCGACACCGCACAGCTCGGCGCACTTGCCGAGGAAGGTGCCCTCACGGGTCGGAGTCACTTCGAAGGAGTTGGTGTGACCCGGGATGACGTCCTGCTTCATAAGGAAGGGGACCACCCAGAAGGAGTGGATGACGTCACGGGAGGTCAGGACGAACCGGACCTTCTCGCCCTTCGGCAGCCACAGGGTCGGACCCGGGTTGCCGGTCTGCGGGTTCCGGTCGCCGGGGATACCGGCGTCGTAGACACCGCCCGCGTTCTCCGGGAAGTCCGCGAGGAACTTGTCCGGAATGGACGCGAGGTTCTTGTCCGTCTTGGCGTCGCCCTCGACACCGGGCACGTTCTCGACGTAGTTGAAGCCCCAGCTCCACTGGTAGCCGACCACGTTGACCGTGTGAGCCGGCTTCGGGGTGAGCTCGAGGAGCTTCGACTCGTCGCGTGCGGTGAAGTAGAAGAGCACCGAGACGATGATGAGCGGGGTGACCGTGTACAGCGCCTCGATGGGCATGTTGTAACGGGTCTGCGGAGGTACCTCGACCTTGGTCCTGCTCCGCCGGTGGAAGATGACGGACCAGATGATCAGGCCCCACACCAGGATTCCGGTGATGAGCGCGGCAGCCCAGGAGCCCTGCCACAGGGAGAGGATCCGAGGCGCCTCTTCCGTCACAGGGGTGGGCATGCCAAGGCGAGGGAAGTCTTCCCAGTTGTACGAGCAGCCCGTGGCTGTCGCCAGGATCAGGCCCGCAGTCAGCACCTGCGGCAGCTTCCGCCGCATCGGGCGCCGCGACGAGCGGTCGGAGCCGTTGGGACTCACGTAGCGCCTTCCCGAGAGTCTCGGCCCGCAGTGGTCGGCCACGGCCGTCCGTCTCGCTGGTCGGTCGCCGCCCCGGCCGCGGGCAGGGGTTTGGATGTTTATGCGGACCAAACCCTACTGGACGCTATTTGGGGTCGCGCGGGGAGGGTGCCCAACGCGCCGTCCGAGCCCCCGAAGGGGTGGACTCCACTGTTCCGCAGGGTGGTCCCACACCCCCGTTCGGCCGCCTGCCGACGCGCCGCGCCCCACTTCTGACGGGGCCTCACCACTCCGGCGGAGGGGGTGGGCGGGGGCGGTACGGGGAGGGGGCGGGGGGCCGTATGGGGAGGGGGCGGGTGGCCGTAGGGGGGTGGGGTGGGGGTGCGGGGCCAGGTGGGCGGGTGGGCGCGGGGGCCGGGGGTGTGGGGGCGGCTTGGGGAGGTGGGGTACGGGTGCGGGGGGCCGGGGCGGCCGTGGGCAGGAGCGGATCGGCTGGGTGGGGGCGACCCGTGGGGGGCCCGTGGGCGGGGGCGGCCCGTGGGTGGGGATGGCCCGTGGGTGGGGGTGGATCGGTTGGGCGGGGGCGGCCCGCTGGTGGGGGGCGACCCGTGGGTGGGGGGTGGCCCGCGGGTGGGGGGTGGGCCCGTGGGTGGGGGTGGGTCGGGCGGGGGCAGGGCCTACCGTGGGCGGATGCCGTACTTCGACGCCGCGTCCGCGGCTCCGCTGCACCCCGTCGCCCGCCAGGCGCTACTCGCATCCCTGGACGAGGGGTGGGCCGACCCGGCCCGCCTGTACCGGGAGGGGCGGCGGGCCAGGCTGCTGCTCGACGCGGCGCGGGAGGCCGCGGCGGAGGCGGTGGGGTGCCGTCCGGACGAGCTCGTGTTCACTCCTTCGGGGACACGCGCGGTTCACGCGGGAGTGTCCGGGGCGCTCGCGGGGCGTCGGCGCGTCGGAGACCGGCTCGTGGTGTCGGCGGTCGAACACTCCTCCGTCCTGCACGCGGGCGAGACCCACGCGGCGGCGGGCGGCACGGTGACCGAGGTGCCCGTGGGCAGGTCCGGCGCCGTGGACCCGGCGGTCTTCGCCGCCGCGCTCGACCCCGGCACCGCCCTGGCGTGCCTCCAGTCCGCCAACCACGAGGTCGGCACCGAGCAGCCGGTGGCCGAGGTCGCCGAGGCGTGCCGGGCGGCGGGCGTCCCCCTGCTCGTGGACGCGGCCCAGTCACTCGGCTGGGGGCCGGTCGAGGGCGGCTGGTCCCTGCTCGCCGCCAGCGCCCACAAATGGGGCGGCCCCGCGGGCGTGGGCCTGCTCGCCGTACGGAAGGGCGTCCGCTTCGCACCCCAAGGACCCGCGGACGAACGGGAGTCGGGGCGCGCCCCCGGCTTCGAGAACCTCCCCGCGATCGTCGCCGCGGCGGCCTCCCTACGGGCGGTACGCGCCGAGGCCGCCGCCGAGGGCGCCCGCCTCCGCAGCCTGGTCGACCGCATCCGCACACGCGTGCCCGAGTTGGTGCCGGACGTCGAGGTCGTCGGCGACCCGGTCCGCCGGCTCCCCCACCTCGTCACCTTCTCCTGTCTCTATGTCGACGGAGAGACCCTCCTGCACGAACTGGACCGCGAGGGTTTCTCCGTCTCCTCCGGTTCCTCCTGCACGAGCTCGACCCTGACACCCAGCCACGTCCTGCGCGCGATGGGCGTCCTGAGCGAAGGCAACGTCCGCCTCTCCCTCCCCGCCGGCACCGCCGCGTCCGACGTCGACCACTTCCTCGACGTCCTTCCCGGCGTCGTCGCCGCCGTACGCGACCGCCTCGGCGCCGCCCCCGCCGCCTCCACCGCGCCCCCCTCCGACTCCTCCCCCTCCCTCGTCGTCGACGCCCTCGGACGCCGCTGCCCCATCCCCGTCATCGAACTCGCCAAAGTCATCGGCGACGTCCCCGTGGGCGGGACCGTCACCGTCCTCGCCGACGACGCCGCCGCCCGGCTCGACATCCCCGCCTGGTGCGAGATGCGGGGGCAGCAGTACGTCGGCGAGACCCCCGCGGCCGGGGGCGGCTCGGCATACGTCGTCCGCCGGCTCTCCTGACCCCCCGGCGCACCCGCCCGACCACCCGCCCCCGGGGCACCCGGCCCCCTTCCCTGCGGGCCGCGCCCTGCCCCTGCGCGGGCCGCGCCCTGCCCCCTGCCCGGCCACGTCCGTCGCCCCCGCCCGCGCGGTTCGCGCCGCACCCCACCCCCACGCGGGCCACGCCCGCGGGCCGGCTCCGGGTAGGCCTGCGCCCCCGTGTGG
>NZ_JBFPNH010000070.1:0-21185 GCF_040815545.1 Streptomyces sp. LMG1-1-1.1
GGTCGCGCCGCCGCCGCCCGGGGCGCCGCCCGGGTACGGGCCGCCGCCGGGGTACGGGCCGCCCGGATACGGGCCGCCGCCCGGGTACGGGCCGCAGCCGCCCGCGCAGCCGCGCGGGGAGGCGAACGGGGCGCAGGCCGCGATGATCGGGCTGCTGAACCTCTCCTGCCTCGGCCTCGGGTACGTGCTGCTGCGCAACTGGGTGGGAGCGGCGCTCTGCTGGCTCGCCACGGCCGCGCTGCTGGTGTTCGCGCTCCCCGCGGACGTCGACGGCGTGCCCGTCGGGGTCCTCGCCGGCTACGGCGTCTTCCTGCTGGCCGTCGCCGCCGACGGGGCCCGGCGCGGACTGCGCGCCACGCTGCGGGTCGGCGCCTCGCTCCGGCGCCTCGCGCTGCCGCTCGCCCTCGTGCTCCTTGCCGTGCCCGCGGGCGGTTCGCTCGCGTACGGGGCGGCGCGGGACGAGGCGAAGGAGCAGGCGCTGCTCGAACGCCTCGCGGCGGCGGACGCCCTCGTGAAGTCCGCCGACGGGCTCGCCTTCGACAAGGCCGAACCGACCTTCCGCACGGCGCTCGCCACCTACCAGGACCTCGGCACGAAGCACGCGGGGTCACGGGCCGGGAAGCTGGTCCCCGAGCGCCTCGACGCGTACTACGCGACCGTCTCCGCCCCGTACGGGAAGAAGCGCTACTGCGAGGCCGTCCCGCCGCTGAAGCACCTGCGGGGGCTGGCCGGGACGGTCGACAAGGACCTCCTCGGCTCCCGGCCCGCCAAGACCGACGATCCGCTCGCCGAGTCCCTCTACGAGTGCGGGACCGCCGCGCTCGGCGTGCAGACGGCCGACCCGACGGCCAGCGAGAGCCTCAACGAACTCCTCAAGACCTTCCCGAAGTCGAGCCACGCGACCCGCGTCGAGCCGGCCGTCCGCGCGGCGATCAAGACCCGGAAGACCGCCCTCACCGGGGGCTCCGCGCCCTGCGACACCACCGCCGAGCTGCGCGCGCTCCGGTCCTCCCTCGACAACATGTCGGACCCGTCCCTCCGGGGCGCCACGAAGGAGGCCGCCGACGCGGTCCAGACGGGCGACTTCGCCTGCGGCACCTCCCAGTTCAAGAACAAGGACTACACCGCCGCGATCACGACCATGACCGACTACGCCAAGGCCTACCCGAGCAGCCCGCAGGCGGCGCACGCCCGCTCGATCGCCATCGCGGCCGAGATCGCCGACGAGGAACCGGCCGCTGGCAAGAACCTGCCCCCGGCGGACGTCCCCGGCGGCAGCCGGATGGTCATGGTGGTGAGCAACGACGGCCCCGGCGAGGTCGAGCTGCTCTACACCGGCCCGATGACCGGCAAGGTCACCCTCAAGGCGTGCGGGACCTGCACCAAGTACCCCGGTCCGATCTTCTCCAACGGCGAGAAGATCAAGGCCTGCACCGGGCCGTCCTCGAAGTACCCGAAGGCGACCCTGCTGCTGCCCGCCGGTGACTACCACTTCCTCCAGAAGCGGGTGTCCACCGGCACCGCGACCGCGGGCGACACCAAGTCCAGCAAGGCGAAGATCGAACCCGGCTACAGCTACACCAACTGCCTCTACGTGACGTCCGGATTCTGACCCGGCGCGCCCGGACGAGGCCCGGGCGGCGGCACGGCGGCGACCGGCCTCAGCCCACGCGGCGGAGCACCCGCAGCGAGTCGGTGACCGAGATCTCCTCGAAGTCGCCCGACTCCAGGGCGCGGAGGTAGATCCGGTACGGCGCCTGGCCGCCGTCCTCCGGGTTCGGGAAGACGTCGTGGATGACGAGCAGGCCCCCGAGGGCGACCTTGGGGGCCCAGCCCTCGTAGTCGTTCGTGGCGTGCTCGTCGGTGTGCCCGCCGTCGATGAACACCAGGCCGAGCTGCCCGCCCCAGGCCTTCGCGACGAGCGGCGAACGGCCGACCACCGCCACGACGTGCTCCTCCAGGCCCGCTTTGTGGAGCGTCCGGCGGAAGGTCGGCAGCGTGTCCATGAGCCCCACCTCCGGGTCCACCACCGTCGGGTCGTGGTACTCCCACCCGGGCTGCTGCTCCTCGCTGCCCCGGTGGTGGTCCACGGTCACCGCGACCGTCCCCGCCTGCCGCGCCACGTCGGCCAGCAGGATCGTCGACCGCCCGCAGTACGTCCCGACCTCCAGCAGCGGCAGCCCGAGCTTCGCGGCCTCCGCGGCGGCGTCGTAGAGCGCCAGCCCCTCCACCACGGGCATGAAGCCCTTCGCCGCCTCGAAGGCGGCAAGGATCTCGGGAGTGGGCTCGGACATGGTGACTCCTACTGGCGGGTACGCGACTACGGGCGCCCATCGTGCCCTACCCACCGGCCCCGAACCACACCCTCCTCCCCCCAGTCACCCCCTCCTCCCCCCAGCCACACCCTCTTTCCCCCAGCCCGCTCACCGACCTCCCCGCCGACCGACGGATACTGCCCCTGCCGCGGAAGCCGGCCAGGGGACGACCGCGGGGACGACCGCGGGGACGACCGCGGGGACGACCGAGGGGACGACCGAGGGGGTAGACGAGGAAGTGGGCGACGAAGTGAGCGGGGATGTGGGCGAGGAAGTGGGCGAGGAAATGAGCGGGGAAGCGGGCGGGGGAGTGAGCGAGGAAGTGGACGGGGGACCGAGCGAGGAAGTGGACGGGGGACCGAGCGAGGAATGGGGCGGGGAAGTGGAAGTGGTCGCGGACGCCCGCGACGAGGATCCGTACCCGGACGTGACCGCGTCGGGCGGCCTCGTGGAGGCCCTGCGGCAGACGGCGGAGGAGCGGGGGCGCGACATCGGCCTGTCGCCCTGGGCCGTCGACGCCGTCGGCATGGAGTCGACGCGGGGCACTCTGTCGGTCGCCACGGTGACCGGGCAGCGCCTCTTCCGGCTGCGTGCCTACATCCCCGACTTCGGCTGGGACATCGGCTCCACGGACGATCTCGGAAGGATGGTGGACCTCATCGCCGCTTGGCGTGAGGGGGTGCCGACCGAGGTGCTGAAGGCGAGGTTCGACTTCCTGGACGTCGACGAGTTCACCCGGGCGCTCGAAGCCGGGGAACCCACGTCCGCGCGGTGGGCCGACCTCCTGTCGAACGCGTACCACCAGGGGCAGTGGAGCCTGCTGGGCCTCCTCCACGCGGACGAGGTGCTGCGGAACGCGTTCCCGACGATGACGCACCGCGCCGTGCGTCTGCAGGTGGACCCGATGCATGGGACGAGCCGTCAGGTCCTGGTGTACGAGCCCGAGGAAGGGCGCTACGAGGTCAGGCGGGTCGGTGTGCCGGGGGACGACTGGACCGAGGTGCCGGGCGACCGCCTGATCGTCCACCTGCGGGCGGCCCTGTACGACGCCCCGCCGTCGTGACGTCCCCGCGTGCACGACGAACCGCCGTCGTGACGTCCCCGCGTGCCGCCGCATCCCGTGCCCGCGGCCGGGTCACGACCCGGCGAGGACCGCCCGCAGTTTCCTGACCTCGGTCTTCCACTCCTCGCCGTCCGACTCCTCCCAGAGTTCGAGGAGTTCGGAGGGCTCGGTGAGGATCCGGTCGAGGGCTGCGACGGCCTCCGGCCGCAGTGCGGCCGGGAGGGGCGGCAGCGGGTCCTTCGGGCCGTAGGAGGTGGTGACCGGATCGCCGCCGGGGCACTGGGCCGCGAGCAGGGCCGCGGAGGCGATGGCCTCGTCCGCCAGGTCCGCGTCCAGGTACGCGTCGCCGGTCTCGATGACCTCGCGGAAGGCGGTGCGCAGGACGTCCGCCTTCTTCTCCGCCGGTGCCTCGTCCACGCGGTAGGAGAAGTCGGCGGCGGTGTCGTTGTCGAAGGGGCCGATGTCCCAGGTACCCATGGCGTGCTCGCTCTCACTGTCGTGTGCCCTGCCGTACCGACAGCCTGGCAGGCACCACTGACAACGGGACCGGCTCAGTCGTCGACGCCCAGGTCGGCGCGCATCGCCCTCTTCATCGCCCCGAGGTAGGGCCAGACCTCCTCGTGGAGCCGCGCCTCCATGACCGCGATTTCCTCCGCGTGCGCGGCGGGGTCCGTCCCGTACTCCCTGATGTCGCTGTACGCGCTGTTCAGGCGTCTCTTGACCGAGCTGGAAGCACGCGCCACCGAGTCCGGGACGATCATCTGGGCCTCCGCGTAGATGTCCCGGTAGGCCAGTCGGCCCGCCTCAAGCCGCTCCAGGGACTCGACGGCGTCCTCGCCCCGGCGGCGGAGTGCGTGGAGGTGGCTGTTCATCGACGTCAGGTACTGGCGCGTGGCGGTGTTCAGCGCGATGTAGCAGGCGCGCCGGCGTTCCAGGCTCTCGCGCTGCGCCTGCCGGGCGTGCTCCACCCTGAGCAGTTCCTCGGCGTGACCGCGCTCCTCGCGCCGCTGCTCGGTGGCGGCCTGGAGCTCCATGCGCTTGGTGCGGTCCGCGCGGTTCTGTGTCAGCAGCGCGGCCCCCAGCGTTCCCGCGACGCCCACCACGGCTATCAGTAATGCGGTCCAACTCGCGCCCATCTCGCCCCCTGTGTGCGGCTCGGTCTCCGCGGGGATGCTGTCACAGCAGCGGGGTCAGGGGCGCGGCCCTTCCAGGTTCTCGATCATGCGCTCCAGGACGCGGACGGCGGTGCGGTACTCGTCCGTCGTGATGCCGTCGACGGACCGGGTGCGGAACGCGGCGACGTGCGACGCGACCTCGGTCAGGCGGTGGCTGCCGTCGGGGGTGAGGGCGAGTCGGCCCGGGGCCGGGCGGGTGGCCCAGCCGTCGGCGAGGACGGTGTCGACGGCGGTGGTCAGGGTGGGGGTGTCGGCGTTGGCCGAGAGGACCGAGTGGACCTCGGTGTCCGTGGTCCCGTCGCCTTCTCCGACGAGGTTGAGGACCTGCCAGGCGACGCGGGTGAGGCCGAACTCCGCGAGCGTGCCGTCCATGACGCGGGTGAGGGCCTCGTCGGTGCGGTTGAGCAGGTAGCCGATGGGCTTGGCCTTGGGGTCCATGCGGGATCTCCTGGGAGTGACGGCAGGGGTGGTCGCTGCTGGCTCTGCGCTGTCGGGGCGCGGGATCGCAGGCTGGCTGCGGTCCCTGCTGGTCTCCGCGGTCTCTGCTGGTCTCCGCGGTGTCGGCGGGGTCAGTGGTGAGCGGTCTCGCGCGTGGGGCCTGGCGTGAGTATGGCCGTCCAGTCCTGGGCCCGGGCCCAGCCGGCGAAGTCGTGCCAGCCGACCTCGGGGAAGTCGCGGCGGAGTCCGGTGACGTCGACGTCGAGGCCGGACGTGGTGAAGTACGAGAACATCGCGGCCAGGTCCGTGGACCGGGTGCGGACGTAGGCGAGGGGGACCTCCTCGTAGGTGACCGGGCGGCCGAGGGCGGAGGCGAGGATGTCGGTCATCTCGCCGGGGGTGCGCTCGTCCGAGGCGATGTCGACGCGCAGGCCCGCGAAGTCCTCGCGGCGCTGGAGGGCTAGGGCGGCGAAGGCGCCGATGTCCCGCGCGGAGATGAGCGCGAGGGGGCGGTCGGCCGGCATGGGCCAGGCGAAGGTGCCGCCGCGCAGACCGTCGGCGGTCCAGCCGCCGGTGTAGTTGTCCATGAAGGCGGCGGGGCCGATCACCGTCCAGGGCGTGCCGGAGGCGCGCAGGTGCTGCTCGATCGTCCGCTTGCTCTCGTAGTGCGGGACGCCGGTGTCGCGGTCGGCGTGGGCGACGGAGGTGAGGACGACGTGGCCCAGACGGGCGGCGGCCGCCGCGTCGACCAGGGCCGTGCCCTGCCGGACCTCCCCCTCGACGCCGCCTTCGAAGGCGGTGACGGCGAAGAGGGAGTCGGCGCCCGCGAGGGCGGCGTCGAGCGAGGAGCGGTCGTCGAAGTCCGCGAACCGCACGTCGGCGCCGAGGGCGCGCAGGGCGTCGGCGGCGGGGGAGTCGGGGCGGCGGGTGAGGGCCCGCACCCGGTGGCCCGCGGCGAGCAGGCTGCGGGCGGTGGCTCCGCCCTGGGCTCCGGTGGCCCCGGTGACGGCGACGGTGAGCATGGGATTCCTCCTTGATAGTGGTTGCGCAACGCATTCTCTGCGTCACGCATAAGACTCTACCTCGGATTCCCCTGCGTCATGCAGACTTTTTCCCCTTCGTTTCTGACCTTCCGTCAGAATGGAACGTGTTCTAGTCTGCGCCGCATGGGCATCGCCATCACGCACGAACAGCGGGAGCTCGCCCGATCCGTCCGGGGCTGGCTCGCACGCGCCGTACCGCCGGAGGAGGTCCGCAAGCACCTGGACGTCCCCGACATCGCGACCGGCCGACCCGCGTACTGGGACGCCGCCGCCGAGCAGGGGCTGCTCGGACCGCACCTGCCGGAGGAGTCGGGAGGCGGGGGAGGCGGGCTGGGGGACCTCGTCGTCGTCGTGGAGGAGGCGGCGCGGGCGCTGCTGCCGGGGCCGTACGTGCCCTCCGTGCTCGCCGCCGAGATCCTGCACCGGGCCGGGCGGACGCGGACGGCCGGGGAGATCGCGCGCGGGGAGCGGATCGGGGCCGTCGCGCTCGGCGGGACCGGCACCCTGACCGCCGTACGGACCGCGAGCGGATACCTCGTCGACGGCACCGCGCCCCCCGTCCTCGGGGGCGCCCAGGCGGACCTGGTGATCCTGCGGGCGGCCACCGCGGACGGCAGCGTCCTGCTCGCCGTCGACACCGACGAGCTCGCCGTCCGCCCCCACGAGAGCGCCGACCCGACCCGGCCGACCGCCGAGGTCACCGCCCGCGCCACCCACGTCCCCGCCGCCCGCGCACTCGTCTTCGAGGACTCCTCGGGCGTCGCCGTGCCCGGTACCGCGCTCGTCCACGACCTCGCCGCCGTCCTCCTCGCCGCCGACGCCTGCGGCACCGCCGCCCGCGCTGTCGAGACCGCCGCCGAACACGCCAGGACCCGGGAGCAGTTCGGCCGGCCCATCGGGCGGTTCCAGGGCGTCAAGCACCTCTGCGCCGACATGCTCGTCCGGCTCGAACAGGCGCGGGCGCTCACCTGGGACGCCGCCAGGGCAGCCGCCGGCCACGACGAGGCCGGCCCGCTCACCGCCTCGCTCGCCGCCGCCACGGCCCTCGACGCCGCGTACACCTGCGCCAAGGACTGCATCCAGATCCTCGGCGGCACCGGCTTCACCTGGGAACACGACGCGCACCTCCTGCTCCGGCGCGCCGTCGTCGCCCGCCAGCTCCTCGGCACGGGGGACCACCACCGGCTGGCCGCCCTGCGCCACGCGGCCGCGGGCGTGCGGCGGGAGCTGCGCACGGATCTGCCGCCGGAGGCCGACGCGTACCGCACGGCGGCCCGCGAGGCCGTCGCCCCCGCCGTCGGGCTCGATCCGGCCGCGGCCCGCCGCGCCCTCGCGCCCACCGGCTACGCGGCGCCGCACCTGCCGGAGCCGTACGGGCTCGGCGCGGGCCCGGTCCGGCAGCTCGCCGTCCAGCGGGAGCTGGACGAGGCAGGGATCACCGTCTCCGGCCTCGGGATCGCCACCTGGGTCGTCCCGTCGCTCCTCGCCCACGGCACCCCCGCACAGCAGGCCGAGCACCTCGGCCCGACCCTGCGCGGCGAGCGCCTCTGGTGCCAGCTGTTCTCCGAGCCGGGAGCGGGTTCCGACCTCGCCTCCCTCCGCACCCGGGCCGAGCGCATGGAGGACGGGCGCTGGCGGATCAACGGGCAGAAGGTGTGGACGAGCGCGGCCCAGTGGGCCCACCACGGCATCCTGCTCGCCCGTACCGACCCCGCCGCCCCCAAGCACCAGGGGCTCACCTACTTCCTCGTCGACATGCGGAACACCCCCGGCATCGACGTCCGGCCGCTGAAGGAGATCACCGGGGACTCCCTCTTCAACGAGGTCTGGTTCGACGACGCCGTGCTCCCGGCCGACGCCGTCGTCGGCGAGGTGAACGACGGCTGGCGGGTCGCCCGCAACACCCTCGGCAACGAACGCGTCCACATGGCCGACCAGGTCGCCTTCGACACCGGCCTCGAAGCGCTCATCGACCGGGCCGCGCGGGAGGACAGTTCGGTCCGCGTACGGGTCGGGGGCCTGCTCGCCGAGGCGCACGCGCTCGCGTGCATCGGCCTGCGGACCACCCTGCTCCAGGTCTCCGGCCTCGAACCCGGCGCGGGCGCCAGCGTCCGCAAGCTCGTCCAGACCCTCCACCAGCAGAAGCTCGCCGAGCTCACCCTCGAACTCCTGGGCCCCGAGGGCGCGGTGCGCGAGGGCCCCGGCGAACGGGCCGTCCACGGACTGCTCATGTCCCGCTGCCTCACCATCGCGGGCGGCACCACACAAGTACAGCTCAATGTCGTCGCCGAGCGCCTGCTCGGACTGCCGAGAGACTGAGGGGGACCGGAAGATGGGCAAGGCGTACGTCGTCGGTGTCGGGATGACCAGGTTCGAGAAGCCCGAGACGCGGGACTGGCAGTACTGGGACATGGCCAGGGAGGCCGGCACGGCGGCCCTCGCCGACGCGGGCGTCCCCTACGCGCGCGTGGAGCAGGCCGCCGTCGGCTACTGCTTCCAGGCCTCCACCGCAGGACAGCGGGCCGTCTACGAACTCGGGCTCAGCGGCATCCCCGTCTACAACCTCAACAACAACTGCGCGACCGGCTCCACCGCCCTCATGACCGCCCGCCAGTTCGTCGAGGGCGGCATCGCCGACTGCGTCCTCGCCCTCGGCTTCGAGAAGATGACCAGGGGAGCCCTCGGCGGCGGGTCCGGCGCCGGGGACTTCGCGACCTCCCCCGTCGCCCGGCACTACGGGATCATGGCGGCCGCGCACGGCTTCGAGATGTCCCCGCCCACCGCCCAGATCTTCGGCAACGCGGCCCGCGAGCACATGGAGCGGTACGGGACGACAGAGGTGCAGCTCGCGGCCGTCGGCGCCAAGAACCACCAGCACTCGGCGAACAACCCCAACGCCCAGTTCCAGGACGTCTACACGGTCGACGAGATCCTCGCCGCGAAGACCGTCCACCGGCCCCTGACCAAGCTCCAGTGCTCGCCGACCTCCGACGGCGCGGCGGCCGCCCTCGTCGTCTCCGAGCGCTTCGTCGACGAACACGGGCTGCGCGGGCGCGCGGTGGAGATCGCCGGCCAGGCGATGACCACCGACACCGAGGAGTCCTTCGCCTCGGGCTCCTGCATCGACGCCGTCGGCCGCCCCATGTCCCGGGCCGCCGCCCGCCAGGCGTACGAGCGCTCCGGGCTCGGCATCGAGGACGTCGACGTCGTCGAACTCCACGACTGCTTCTCCGTCAACGAGCTGCTCACCTACGAGGCGCTCGGCATGTGCGAGGACGGCGCCTCCGGCAAGCTCGTCGAGTCCGGCGCCACCACCTACGGCGGGCGCTGGGTCGTGAACCCCTCCGGCGGCCTCATCTCCAAGGGCCACCCCCTCGGCGCGACGGGCCTCGCCCAGACCGCCGAACTCGTCTGGCAGCTCCGCGGCGAAGCGGGCCCCCGCCAGGTGGCGGGCGCGCGCGTCGGCCTCGCGCACAACATCGGGCTCGGCGGGGCAGCGGTGGTCACCCTGCTGCGGAAGGCGTAGAACGGCGGCGCGCGCCGAGCGCCGAGCGGCGTGCGGCGCGAGACCTTCCGCCGAAGGCCCTGGACAACTCGCCGCGCCCCTACAGCCACCCCTGCTGACGGGCCGCGCGGACCGCCTCCATACGGTTGCGGGTGCTCGTCTTGCCGATCGCCGAGGAGAGGTAGTTGCGGACGGTGGACTCGGACAGGTGGAGGGCCGCCGCGATGTCGGCGATCGTCGCGCCGTCCACCGAGGCGGCCAGGGCGTCCCGTTCGCGGGCGGTCAGGGGGTTCGGGCCGGCGCCGAGGGCCGCGGCGGCGAGCGCCGGGTCGATGACCGTCTCGCCGCGCAGGGCCTTGCGGACCGCCTCGGCCAGTTCCTCGACGGGCCCGTCCTTGACCAGGAAGCCGACGGCGCCCGCCTCCATCGCCCGGCGCAGGTAGCCGGGGCGGCCGAAGGTCGTGAGGATCAGGACCCGGCAGTCGGGTGCCTCGTCGCGCAGGTCGGCCGCCGCGTCGAGCCCCGAGCGGCCCGGGAGTTCGATGTCGAGGAGGGCCACGTCGGGCCGGGACAGAAGGGCCGCGTCGACGATCTCGTCGCCGCGGCCGACCTGGGCGACGACCTCGATGTCCGGCTCCATGCCGAGCAGGAGCGCGAGTGCGCCGCGCATCATGCCCTGGTCCTCGGCCAGTAGGACTCTGATCATTCCGGCGCCTCCCCCTCGTGCGGGCTCGGGGCCTCCACGGGGAGTTCCGCGGCGACCTGGAACCCGCCCCCGGGGGCCGGTCCCGAGTCAAGAGTGCCGCCTGCGGCGGCGAGCCGCTCGCGCAGGCCGCGCAGACCGCTGCCCGGGGCGGTGCCGGCGGGGCCGCGGCCGTTGTCGGTGACGGTGAGGCGGACCCGTTCGGTGGTGCCGGAGAGCGAGATCTCGCAGCGGGTGGCGCCGCTGTGGCGGACCGCGTTGGTCGTGGACTCCCGTACGACCCAGCTGAGGAGGGCCTCGGCGGCCGGTTCGAGGAGGGGGCCCGAGCGGCGGACCACCGGCTCGATGCCGGCGGAGGAGAGCGCGTCGCGGGCGCGGTCCAGTTCGGTGGCGAGGCTGCCCTCGCGGTAGCCGGTGACGGCCTCCCTGATCTCGGTGAGGGCCTGGCGGCCCACCGACTCGATGTCGCGGACCTGGTCGAGGGCGGCGTCGAGGTCGTGCGGGGCGAGCCGGCGGACGACCTCCGTCTTGACGACGATCACCGAGAGGGTGTGGCCGAGCAGGTCGTGCAGGTCGCGGGAGAAGCGCAGCCGCTCCTTCTCGACGGCGGTCCTTGCCAGCTCCTCGCGGGTGGCCCGCAGCTGCCGGACCGTCTCGTCGAGGGCGAGGATCGTCGCCGTGACCATGACCGAGATGAACGTGCCGTACACGATGCCGAAGGAGTCCCAGCCGTCCCGCCAGAACGTCACGAGGCCGGCCACCACCACCAGCGGGACGGTGATCACGCGCAGGAGCCTGCCGCGGCGCACCACGGCGCCGATGGCGAGGCCCAGGAGGGGGAAGAACAGCAGCCACTCGCGGCCGTAGCCGATGCCGAGCGCGAGGGTGAGCGCGCCGAGCGCGCCGAGGAGGACCCAGGTCAGCGGGGCCTCCCTGGCGCGCGCGTCGAAGGCGCGGAAGACGACGGCGATGTAGAGCGTGTTGAAGGCGAGCAGCCCGAGGCCGCCGATCCACGGGTTGGGCGCCTCGCCGCCGGTGAGGTGGGAGAGCGCGCCGAGCCCCATGAGCAGCCAGGGGAGGAGGCTCATCCCGGTCGGCCCCCGGTCCGCGCGCGCCCGTGCCCATTCCCGTAGGCCCGTGCTCCGCGGCCGCCACCCGTTGCCCATGCCCACTTCCTACACCGTCCTCGCGGAACGGCGGTACGAGACGGCCGCGTACGTTCCGAAGAGCGCGGCCCACACGGCGACGACCGCGAGGGCCGCCGCTCCCGGTGCCGTCGCGTCCGTCACGGCCACGCCCAGCTCGGCGAAGCGGTGGGTGGGGGTGTACGCGGAGAGGGTGCGGAGCCAGTCGGGGAAGAGGGCGACGGGGAACCAGAGGCCGCCGACGACCGCGAGCCCGAGGTTGCAGGCGACGTTGACGACGCCGGTGGTCTGGGCGGTGAGCCGGTAGCCGTTGCCGATGCCGAGCAGGGTGAAGGGGAGGGAGCCGAGCCAGAGGGTGACGGCGACCGCCGGCCACTGCCAGGCGTCCATCCGTACGCCGTTGGCGAGGCCGCCGGCGAGGAGGACGCCGCCGATGGCGGGGAGGACGACCACCGATCCGGTCAGGGCACGGCCCGTGACGACCTGGCGGGGTGTCATGGGGGTGATCCGCAGCTGCCGCAGCCAGCCCGTGGACTTGTCCTCGGCGACGCCGGTGCCGACGGAGAGGGCGGCGCCGAGCGCGCCGTACGCCGCCATGCCGACCATGGCGGCCGTCTTGTACGCGCTGTCGTCGGCGCCGAGGTTGGTGAAGAGGAGGTACATCATCACCGGGACGCCGATCGTCGAGATCGCGAATCCGGGGTCGCGCAGGGTACGGAGCACTTCGAGGCGTACGTACGCGGTGATCATCGAGAGGTCTCCAGGATCTGGGACGCGGTGTCCGGCTTTCGGGTGAGGGTGAGGAAGGCGTCGTTGAGGGAGACCCGGGCGACCTCCAGGGAGCGGATCGCGTCGCGCTGCGCCAGGGCGCGGACGGTGGCGTCGGAGTCCTCGGTCCGCAGCCGCGCGCGGTCGCCGCGGATCTCGAAGGACGTGACGCCGGGCAGCGGGCCGAGCCAGTCGGTCGGGCCGCCGGCCAGGTCGAAGGAGACGAGACCGCCGCCGGCGGCCCGCTTGAGCTCCGCGCTCGTCCCCTCGGCGACGATGCGGCCGGAGTCGAGGACGACGATCCGGTCGGCGTACTCGTCGGCCTCCTCCAGGTAGTGGGTGGAGAACAGGACGGTGTTGCCGCGGCGCGCGTAGCCGCGCATGGAGTCCCAGAACTCCTGCCGGGCCTCGACGTCGAGGGCGGCCGTGGGTTCGTCGAGGACGATCAGTTCCGGGTTCCCGGCGAGGGCGACGGCGAAGCGGACCCGCTGGGTCTGGCCGCCGGAGAGCCGGTCGACGCGGCGGTCGGCGAGGTCGGTCAGTCCGGCGAGCGCGAGGGCCTCGGCGACCGGCATCGGGGACGGGTAGGTGCGGGCGACGAAGCCGACGAGTTCGCGCACGGTGACCCGGGGGACGGGCCGGCCTTCCTGGAGCATGGCGCCGATCCGGCCGGCGGCCACGGCGCGGTCGGGGGTGTCGCCGAAGAGCGCGATCCGGCCGCTGTCGGGCTCGTCGAGGCCGAGGAGGAGGCCGATGGCGGTGGACTTGCCGGCGCCGTTCCGGCCGAGCAGGGCCACGGTCTCGCCCCGCCGGACGGTGAGGTCGAGGCCGTCGGCGGCGCGGACGGTGCCGAACGTCTTGGTCACGCCGCGGAAGGCGACCGCCGGTTCGTGCGGGGTGTCTGTCGTCATGGGGACGACGCTACGAATCCGGGGCGGGGTCCCGGCAGGCGCGGACGTACGGACCTGGCGGTGACAAATGTCCCGGGCCGGGCCGGGAACAGATGTCTGACGTATCGTCAGGAGTCGGCCGCCCGGAGGGTTCCCAACTCCTTCCGCCTGGGCTATACATGGGGTCCACCGACCTAGAACGCGTTCTAGAAGAGCCGTTCCGGGGAGGTCCCGCACGGCCTCGGCGCGACCGACGGTGCGGACGGTCGCGTCGAGGTCTTTCACCGCCACGAGGAGCAGCAGCCCGATGCCCATCGACCCCGCCAAGGCCATCGCCGCCGAACCCCGCAGCGCCGAGATCTCCTGGGACCACAAGGACGTCCAGCTCTACCACCTCGGCCTCGGAGCCGGTTCGCTCCAAGGCAAGCCGAACCCCGCCACGGACCCCGACGAACTCCGCTACACCCTGGAGTCACGGCTCCACGTCCTGCCCAGCTTCGCCACCGTCGCGGGCGCCGGCATGGGGGTCGTCGGCGGACTCTCCGCCCCCGGCATCGACATCGACCTCGCCGCCGTCCTGCACGGCGGCCAGTCGATCACCCTCCACCGGCCCGTCCCCACCGGCGGCCGGGCCGTCTCCACCTCCCGCGTCGCCGCCGTCCACGACAAGGGCAAGGCCGCCGTCCTCGTACTGCGCACCGAGGCCGCCGACGACGAAGGGCCGCTCTGGACCAGTGACGCCCAGATCTTCGTCCGGGGCGAGGGCGGCTGGGGCGGCGACCGCGGCCCCTCCGAGCGCCTCCCGGTCCCGGAGCGGGAGCCCGACGCCGTCGCCGAACGGCCGATCCGCGAGGAGCAGGCCCTGCTCTACCGGCTGTCCGGCGACTGGAACCCGCTCCACGCCGACCCGGAGTTCGCCAAGCTCGCCGGCTTCGACCGGCCGATCCTGCACGGCCTCTGCTCGTACGGCATGACCCTCAAGGCCGTCGTCGACACCCTGCTCGACGGCGACGTGACCCGGGTCCGCGCCTACCGCACCCGCTTCACCGGCGTCGTCTTCCCCGGCGAGACGCTCCGGGTCCGGATGTGGGCCGGCGAGGGCTCCGTCCAGGTGACGGTCACCGCCGTGGAGCGCGACGACGCCCCCGTACTCGCCGACACCGTCGTCGAGCACTCCTGACCCGTCTGATTGGAGCCGCACCATGCGCGCAGCCGTACTGCACGAGATCGGCCAGGACAAACTCGAGGTCGTCGACGACGTCGAGGCGGTGGGCTTCGGCCCCGGCAGGGTGCGGATCCGCGTCCGGGCCACCGGCCTCTGCCACTCCGACGTCTCCGCGATGAGCGGCGTCCTGCCGCAGCCCGCCCCCTTCATCCCCGGCCACGAGGGCGCGGGCGAGATCATCGACGTCGGCGACGGCGTCACCGGACTCGCCCAGGGCCAGCGGGTCCTGCTCTGCTGGCTGCCCGCCTGCGGCAGCTGTCCCGCCTGCAAGCGCGGCCAGACCCAGCTCTGCCTGGCCGGCTTCATGAACGCCGGCGTGCCCAACTTCAAGCGCCCCGGCGGCGACGTCTTCGGCTTCGCGGGCACCGGCACCTTCACCGAGGAGGTGGTCGTCGACGCGGGCTGCGCCGTCCCCATCCCCGACGACGTGCCCTTCGACATCGCCGCCCTCATCGGCTGCGGCGTCACCACCGGCCTCGGCGCCGCCATCAACACCGCGAAGGTGGAGGCGGGTTCGTCGGTCGCCGTCATCGGCTGCGGCGGCGTCGGGATCTCCGCCATCCAGGGCGCCAAGCTCCAGGGCGCCGCCCAGATCGTCGCCGTCGACCCCGTGGAGTCCCGGCGCGAGGCCGCGCTGAGGTTCGGCGCCACGGAGGCGGTCGCCCCGGACGCGCTGGCCGACGCCAAGCAGCGCGTCACCGGCGGGGAGGGCTTCGACTACGTCTTCGAGGTCGTCGGGAAGTCCGCCACCGCCCGGACGGCGTACGAGACGACCCGGCGCGGCGGCACCCTCTGCGTCGTCGGCGCGGGCGCCCTCGACGACCACCTCCAGCTCAGCATGTTCGAGCTGTTCTTCGACGAGAAGCGCATCCTGCCCTCCATGTACGGCGGCGGGGACGTGCTCCGCTCGTACGAACGGGCCATCGCGCTCTGGCGGGCGGGCCGCATCGACCTGGAGTCGCTCATCACCCACCGCGTACCGCTCGCGGGCATCAACGAGGCCCTGGAGCAGATGCGGACCGGCGTCGCCCTCCGTACCTGCATCGAGATCTGAGAGGACCCCGCGAGATGTCACTCCCCCTGGAAGGGCTGAGCGCGATCGTCACCGGCGCCGGCCGCGGCCTCGGGCGCGCCGAGGCCCTGGAACTGGCCCGGCTCGGCGCGGCCGTCGTCATCAACGACTACGGGCAGCCCGGCCGCGACGGCTCGGGCGAGGCCTCCGCCGCGCCCGCCGAGGAGGTCGCCGCGGAGATCCGCGCGGCCGGCGGACGGGCGGTCGCCCACCTCGGCGACGTGTCCGACTTCGAGACGGCGCGGTCCCTGGTCGACCTGGCGGTGTCCGAGTACGGCAAGCTGGACGTCCTGGTCAACAACGCGGGCATCCTGCGCGACCGGATGGTCTTCTCGATGACCGAGGACGAGTGGGACTCCGTCGTACGGGTCCACCTCAAGGGCCACTTCAACACCACCCACTTCGCCGCGGTGCACTGGCGGGGCCGCTCCAAGGCGGGTGAGACCGGCGTCTACGGCCGGATCGTCAACACCTCGTCCGAGGCCTTCCTCGCCGGCTCGGCCGGCCAGCCCAACTACGCGGCGGCCAAGGGCGGCATCGTCGGCCTCACCACCTCGACGGCGCTCGCGCTCGCCCGCTACGGGGTCACCGCGAACGCCATCTGCCCGCGGGCCAGGACCCGGATGACGGAGGACGTCTTCGCCGGCTTCGGGGAACCGGGCGAGGGCGAGCTCGACCCGCTGTCCCCGGAGCACGTGGCGCCGCTCGTCGGGTATCTGGCCTCCCCCGCGGCGGCCGGCGTCAACGGCCAGCTGCTCGTCGTGCACGGCGGGATGGTGGCGGTCGTGGAACGGCCGCGGGTCTCGGCCAAGTTCGACACGGCCAAGGAGGCGTTCACGTACGAGGAACTGGACGCCCTGCTCACCCCGCACTACGCGTCCCGCCCGGCGGGCGAGACCTTCGCGGCGGCAGAGGTGCTGGGCCTGAAGAAGGACTGAGCCACGCAGGTGGCGGGCCCGGCGGGCAGGCTGAGCCACGGCGTCGGCGCGGGTCCGGCGGAAGGCCACGGAGATGGCGGGCCCGGCGTCGGGGGCGCCGGGTGGTGGGAAAGGCGAAGGGCCCCGGGGGAGACCCCGGGGCCCTTCGCCTCGCCGTCAGCGCGCGCGGGCGTCGGCCTCGCGGCGGTGCCGGCCGTGCGGCGAGGACGTGGAGTCCTCCACCGGCGAGGCCTCGCCCCGGTGCTTCCCGGAGCCGTGCGGCTCCGTACCCTCCGTGCTTGTCTCCGACATGGTCGAACTCACCCCGTACGTATCTCTGCTGCTTGTGCGGCCAGTGAGTCTAGCCAGCGGGTCTACGGTCCGTCAGAGGCGCCTGCTGCAACGGCACCGGACGGCAGACCCGGGGCTCCTCGGCGGGGGCGGCGGGCTCGGGAGCGGCCTCGGGAGCGGGCTCCGGCGGGGGCTCGACGGCGGCGAGGCCGCACGGGACCTCGGCCGTCGCGTACGGCAGCCGCAGCACGCCCCCGGCCGTCCACAGGCCCGCGCCGGCCAGCCAGCCCGCGGGGGCGGCCAGCTGGCCGAGCCGGCGGGACGAGGGCTGCCAGGTGCCCACCCAGCTCCCGCCCGCCGCGTCGATCCGCAGCGCCACCGCGCAGCTCTCCGGCATCAGCACCTGGCCCGGCTGGACCGCGAACGGCGTCAGCGCCGCGTCGTCGAGCCGCAGGCACTCGGGGAAACGCACCGGCAGCAGACTGCCGAGGACGCCCCAGCCGAGCCGGTCGTGCCCCGGGGACGGCGCGTCGGAGCGGATCAGGAGCAGCCCGCTGTCCGGGTCGGCGAGGAGCAGCCGGTCGTCGCTGTC
The DNA here is from genome assembly GCF_040815545.1 of Streptomyces sp. LMG1-1-1.1. Taxonomy (NCBI): domain Bacteria; kingdom Bacillati; phylum Actinomycetota; class Actinomycetes; order Kitasatosporales; family Streptomycetaceae; genus Streptomyces; species Streptomyces sp. LMG1-1-1.1. The sequence continues at coordinate 17,143 of NZ_JBFPNH010000070.1, forward strand.
CTCGGTGATCTGGAGCAGCGGCGTCACCTCTCCGCCCCGCTCCAGGTCGACGGCGACGGCCTTCACCGGTCCGCCGTCGAGCCGCCGGTCGAGGGCGAGCATCCGGCCCGCGCGGTCGAGCCACACCCCGCCCGTGCAGCGGCCCTTGACCTCGGCGACCTGCTCGGGGCCGAACGCCCCGCCGGCCACCAGCCACAGCGTGGTCGTGTCGGGGCCGACGCACAGGGCGTACGCGCGGATGCCGTCGGGCGCGGGCGGCAGGAGCACCAGGTGCTCGGAGCCGGGCGCCTCCACCGCGCCGAGCTGGAGTTCGCCGGTGGCGGGGCCGGTGGGGTAGAGCAGCGAGAACGTGTTCCGCCGTCCGTCCACCCGGCGGGCGACGAGGACCCGGCCGTCCGCGAGGGGCAGCAGCCGCGTGCCGGGCTCCTCCGGCTGGTCGAGGGGGAGCGGTACGGCGTACGGCTCCGGGCCGTCGAGGGTCCATCGCTCCACGTACAGGGCGTTCCCGGCGCCCGCGAGCCTGGCCGCGTACGCGCCGTTGGCCGTGATCGTGAACCCCGTCGGACACCCGGTGTCCCTGTCGCGGTCGTCGTCCTCGGCCGCGGTCTCGATGGCACACGCTGTCATCGACTCGTCACCTCCGGCCACGAAGCTAGTTTTCGCACTTCCAGCCGAACAACACGAGCCGGGTCACTTCACACATAAGGGTGGTCGTGCGGCGGTTCGGCTGAGGGTGCGGGGGCGGTTGTGCTGGAGTGACCCATGGTGAGTAAGGTAAGGCGAACCTAAGCGGAGGCTGACCCTCCGCCAGGACGACCCGTACAGGAGCCTTCTCATGTCCCTCCGCCGCCGCGGCACCGCCGCCGCCGTCGCCCTCGCCGCCGCGCTCTCGCTCGCGGCCTGCGGAGGAGGCGACGGGCCCGCCGACCCCGCCGCGAAGGGGGACGCCGCCAAGAAGAAGGACGTCGCCACCGGCGGCAAGGACTTCGGCGACGCCGCCGCCAAGACCGCGGCCATGGGCACCGACGCGCAGGCCGGGCAGTTCCCGCGCACCCTCACCCACGCCCTCGGCACGACCGAACTCAAGGCCGCCCCCAAGCGGGTCGTCGTCCTCGACGTCGGCGAGCTCGACAACGTCGTCTCCCTCGGCGTCAAGCCCGTCGGCTACGCCCCCTCCGAAGGCGACGACGGCATCCCCGGCTACCTGAAGAAGGACGCCGGCACCCCCAAGTCCGTCGGCACCATCAACAACCTCAACCTGGAGGCCATCGCCAACCTCCAGCCCGACCTCATCCTCGGCAGCCAGCTCCGCGCCGCCGACAAGTACGACGAGCTGTCCAAGATCGCGCCGACCGTGTTCTCCATCCGCCCGGGCTTCACCTGGAAGGAGAACTACCTGCTCAACGCCGCCGCGCTCGACAGGACCGCCGAGGCGAAGGCGAAGCTCGCCGCGTACGAGACCAAGGCGAAGCAGCTGGGAACGGACATCGGCCCGGACAAGCCGACCGTCTCGATGGTCCGCTACCTCCCCGGCAAGATCCGCCTCTACGCCAAGGCCTCCTTCATCGGCACGATCCTCGAGGACGCCGGCCTGCCCCGGCCGAAGAACCAGCAGATCGACGAGCTCGCCGCCGAGATCAGCCCCGAGAAGATCGACGACGCCGACGCCGACTGGATCTTCACCGGCGTGTACGGCGAGGCCAAGGCCACCAAGAAGGACACCGCCCAGGCCAACCCGCTCTGGAAGAACCTCAAGGCGGTCAAGGCCGGCCAGGCCAAGGACGTCCCGGACGAGACCTGGTACCTCGGCCTCGGCGTCACCGCGGCGAACAGCGTCCTCGACGACCTGCGCGCCGACCTGGTGAAGTAGGCCCGGGTTATCCACAGGCCCGGACGGCGGGGCACGGGGGACAGGTAGCCTTTCCCTCGTGCCCCGTCTGTCTGAAGTCATCGCCGAGCTCGACGCCCTCTGGCCACCAGAGCGAGCCGAGTCCTGGGACGCCGTCGGCACCGTCTGCGGCGACCCCGACGCCGAGGTCACCCGTGTGCTCTTCGCCGTCGACCCCGTCCAGGACATCGCCGACGAGGCGATCGCCCTGGGCGCCGACCTGATCGTCACCCACCACCCGCTCTACCTGCGCGGGACGACGACGGTCGCGGCCGGCCACTTCAAGGGCCGCGTCGTGCACACCCTGATCAAGCACGACATCGCCCTCCACGTCGCGCACACCAACGCCGACACCGCCGACCCCGGCGTCTCCGACGCCCTCGCCGGCGCGCTCGACCTCCGCGTCACCGGGCCCCTCGTCCCCGAGAACAACCTCGGCCGGATCTGCGAGCTCGACCGCCCCGAGACCCTCGCCGAGTTCGCCTCCCGCGCCGCCGCGCGGCTGCCCGCCACCGCGCAGGGCATCCGGGTCGCCGGCGACCCCGGCATGACCGTGCGCCGCGTCGCCGTCAGCGGCGGCTCCGGCGACAGCCTCTTCGGCGCCGCACGGGCCGCGGGCGTGGACGCCTTCCTCACCGCCGACCTGCGCCACCACCCCGTCTCCGAAGCCACCCAGCAGTCTCCGCTGGGCCTGGTCGACGCCGCACACTGGGCGACCGAATGGCCCTGGTGCGAGCAGGCCGCCGCCCAGCTCGACGAGATTTCCGACCGCCACGGCTGGGACCTCCGCGTCCACGTCTCGAAGACGGTCACCGACCCCTGGTCCTCCCACCACACCTCCCCTGGAGCCCCCAACTGAACGCCGCGCCCGCCGACCAGATCCGCCTCCTCGACGTCCAGGCCCTGGACGTACGCCTCCAGCAGCTCGCCCACAAGCGCCGCTCGCTGCCCGAGCACGCCGAGATCGAGGCGCTGACCAAGGACCTCACCCAGCTGCGCGACCTGCTCGTCGCCGCGCAGACCGAGGAGAGCGACTGCGGCCGCGAGCAGACCAAGGCCGAGCAGGACGTCGACCAGGTGCGCCAGCGCGCCGTCCGCGACCAGCAGCGCCTCGACTCCGGCGCCGTCTCCTCCCCGAAGGACCTGGAGAACCTCCAGCGCGAGATCGTCTCGCTCGCCAAGCGCCAGGGCGACCTCGAGGAGATCGTCCTGGAGGTCATGGAGCGCCGCGAGTCCCTCCAGGAGCGCGTCGCCGAGCTCACCGAGCGGGTCTCCGCCGTGCAGGCCAAGAGCGACGACGCCACCGCCCGCCGCGACGCCGCCCAGACCGAGCTCGACGCCGAGGCCGCCACGGTCACCAAGGAGCGCGAGGTCGTCGCGGGCTCCGTCCCGGCCGACCTCCTGAAGCTGTACGAGAAGCTGCGCGAGCAGCAGGGCGGCGTCGGCGCGGCCCGGCTGTACCAGCGCAAGTGCGAGGGCTGCCACATCGAGCTCAACATCACCGAGCTGAACGACGTCCGCGCCGCCGCCAAGGACGCGGTCGTCCGCTGCGAGAACTGCCGCCGCATCCTGGTCCGCACCTCGGAGTCCGGTCTGTAATGACGTCTTCGCGCGAGCTGATCGTCGAGGCGGACGGAGGTTCCCGGGGCAACCCGGGGCCCGCCGGATACGGCGCCGTGGTCCTGGACCCGGCCACGGGCGAGACGCTCGCGGAGGCGGCCGAGTACATCGGCGTGGCGACGAACAACGTCGCCGAGTACAAGGGCCTGGTCGCGGGCCTGAAGGCGGCCAGGGAGCTCTTCCCCGACGCCATCGTCCACGTCCGCATGGACTCCAAGCTCGTCGTCGAGCAGATGTCCGGCCGCTGGAAGATCAAGCACCCGGACATGAAGCCGCTCGCGGCCGAGGCCGGCCGCGTCTTCCCGGCCGGCCGCGTCCGCTACGAGTGGATCCCCCGCGAGCGCAACAAGCACGCCGACCGCCTCGCCAACGAGGCCATGGACGCGGGCAAGCTCGGCCGCCGCTGGGAACCCTCCGGCTCGACGGCCGCCCTCGACACCTCCGCCGCCCGCAACGCCGCCACCCCGCCCCCGGCGGGCCCGCCCGGCGACGCCACGGCGGGCGCGGCCAGGGCCCGCGCCGCCCTGGCCACCGC